>CAZUKF010000044.1:0-12378 GCA_964620765.1 uncultured Rickettsiales bacterium
TGATTGCACTGGCCGGAATGCGGGGTGGCCTCCATCTGCCGCAGCAGCGCGTTCATTTCTGCGAGCCCGAGCTTGCGCCCGGCCCGCACGCTGCCGTGGCAGGCCATCGTCCCGCAAATATGCTCGATTTTTTCAGAAAGCGAAAGGGCCTCGCCGCTTTCCAGCAGGTCATCCGCGAGATCTTTAATTAAGCTTTGTATATCAGCATTTTCCATGATACTCGGGATCTCCCTGACCACCACGGTTTTCTCGCCGAATGCCTCCAGCACCAGCCCGAATTCCGCCAGCTGCTCCGCCTTGCCCGCCAGCAAGAGGGCGCGTTCGGCATCCAATGCTACCACCTCCGGAATAAGCAGCTTCTGCCTTGCAATGCCGGTTTGTGCCAGCGCGGCCTTCATGCGCTCGTAGACGAGGCGCTCATGCGCGGCGTGCTGGTCCACCACGATGAAGCCGTCTTTTGTTTCGGCGACGATATAAGTTTCATGCAGCTGCGCGCGGGCGGCACCGAGCGGGTAGGAGGTGTAGTCTTCCGCCATGGGTGCTTCCACGCTGCGCGCCATCGGCGGTGTCAGGCTTTCGGGGAGCAATTCCGCCTGCGGAGCGAAAAACGCCTGCGCTTCCTGGAAGCCCGCCGGGCGGGCGGCGGAAGGTGCGTAGGCGTATTCATGCACGCGAAACGCCTGCACGGCCTGCGACGCCACGGTGGTGGCAGCGCGGTGGCCTGCCGCTTCCAGCGCCTGCCGGATGGAACCGAGAATCAGGCCGCGCACGCCCTGCGCATCGCGGAAACGCACTTCTGCCTTGGCGGGATGTACGTTCACATCCACCTCCTCGGGAGCGGCGTCGATGAACAGCACCACCACGGCGTGACGGTCATGGCTCAGGAAATCCTGGTAGGCCGCGCGCACCACGCCGAGCAACAGGCGGTCTCGCACCGTGCGGCCGTTGATGAAGAGATACTGCGCGGCGGAGGTGCCGCGGTTGTAGGTGGGCACACCGGCAAAACCGCTGACGGCAATGCCGTCACGCGTGGCGGAAAGCGGTAGCACGTTGCCCGCGAATTCGTTGCCCAGCAGTGCATCCAGCCGTTTCAGGCGGCGGGGGAGCAGCTCGCCCTGCGTGGCATCGGCGCGCAATGCCTCGCGGCCGTCCACACGCAAGGAGAAAGAAATTTCCGGGTGCGCCATGGCGAGCCGCGTGACGGTATCCGCCACAGCCTGATTCTCGGCGCGCTCGGATTTCAGGAATTTCAGGCGCGCGGGCGTGGCGTAAAACAAATCGCGCACTTCCACGCGGGTGCCGCGCGCCAACGCGGCGGGCGCAACGGCCGATGCTTCGCCACCCTCAACGCGGATGGCCCACGCTTCTCCTGAACCGGCCTTGCGGCTGGTGATGGAAAGCCGGCTTACCGAACCGATGGAAGGCAAAGCCTCACCGCGGAAGCCAAGGTGGCGGATACGGAGCAAATCATCGCCGTCGAGCTTGGACGTGGCGTGGCGCTGGATGCAAAGCGCGAGCTCGCCCGCGCTCATGCCGCCGCCGTCATCGGTGACGGAGATCAGTGCCTTGCCGCCCTGCTCAAGCGCGACATCAATAGAGCTGGCGCCCGCGTCGATGGCGTTTTCGGCCAGCTCCTTCACCACCGAGGCGGCACGCTCGATCACCTCGCCCGCGGCGATCTGGTTGACGAGCGTGGGTGGCAGGATGCGGATGGTCATATTTTTGTGAGATATTCGTGGGCAAGACGTTTGCTCTGCTCGACGGCGGGCTGGTCAAACGGGTTGACTTGCATCAGTGCGGCGGTGAAAAGAATTTCCAGCGTGAAATGCATGGCCAGCGCGCCGAAGGTGAAGGCGTCAGGCTCGCTGAGTTCGAACACGCGAAGCGGGCGGGCGTGGCGCTCCAGCGTTTCAGCGGTGGCGCGCTGCTGCGCGGCGGCAAGATCACCCAGCCGGTGGTTGGAGAGGTAGGAAAGCGGGCCCTTGATATCCGGCAGCTTCATGCCCTTGCCGGCACAGTCGGTGAGCAGCAGGGTGAAGAATTTATCATCCGGCCCGTCGAGGAAAAGCTGCAGCTGGCTGTGCTGGTCTGCCGTGCCGGTGGCAACCAGCGGGGTGGAGCCCTGCCCTTCCTTGCCGAGCGATTCCGCCCAGCCCTGCCGCCACCACGCGGCAAGGCCAAGTAATTGCTCGGAGTACGGCATGAAGATGCTGATGTTGCGGCCCTCTTCCTGCATGGCGTAATGCAGCGCGGCGCCGATGGCGGCCTGGCTGCCGGGTTTGAGGTTCTCACGCAATGCCCACGCCGCGCCCGCGCGCAGTTCCGCCACGTCCACGCCCATGAAGGCGGCGGGGATAAGGCCGACGGCAGAGAGCAGCGAGAAGCGGCCGCAGACGTCCGGGTCATGCGTGACGACGGGAATGCCGTGTTCTTCCGCCATGCTGCGCAGCGGGTTTTTCTCGGCCATGGTGATGGCGGCGCAGCACTCGGCATAATTGCGGATGCCACTGTCCTGCAGCGCCTGCAGGATGGCCTGCGACATGGCATAGCTTTCCACCGTGCTGCCGGATTTGCTGATGAAAAGAAAGCACGTATTGCCGAGGTTGAGCGAATCCACCAGCCGCGGCATGGCGTGCGTGTCCATGTTGTCGAGCACGTGCAGCGTGTGACCGTTGCCCAAATGCGCACCGTGCGAGAGCATGCTGATGGCCTTGCCGCTCAAGCCCGAGCCGCCGGAGCCGACGACAACCAGCGTGCGGAAGCGCTCGCGCCATTTGCGGGCAAGGGCGAGGATCTGTGTTAGATCATCCTGCGCATCGACCAGCGAGAAAATCGCTTTTGCCTGCGGCGGCGGACTGGCGGTGTATGTTTTAATGGTGGCTTCGAGCGCACCCAGCGGTTCTTTCAAGGGTGCGGCGCTGGCGGCGCGGCCCAGCACCTGGCGGTAGGGCGCTTCGCGCGCGGAGAGTGCAGGTTTAGCGGGCACTGCCGATTCCTCCGGGTTTGCCGACCAGCACCACGGTCATGCGGTTGGTGTCGACCAGCTTCTTTGCCATGGCGTTCACCTGCTCGGTGGTGATGGCGGCAAGCAGCGCGTTGCGCTTGTCGATGTAATCCATGCCGAGCTGGTAAAGCTGCATGGTGGAAAGCAGCGAAGTCAGCTCGCGGTTGGTATCCAGCGACAGCACGAACGAGCCGGTGAGATAGCGCTTCGCATCGGCCAGCTCTTCTTCCGTCACACCTTCTTCTGCGTATTTGCGCAGCGTCGCGCGCAGGATAGAAACGGCTTCCTTGGCCTGCTCGTTGCGGGTGGAGAACTGGCCGGTCAGCGTGGCGGCGTGAGGCATGGGGTTAAGGCCGGAAGAAACGCCGTAGGTGAGGCCGCGGTCCTCGCGTATTTCCTTGCTTAAGCGCGAAGACATGCCGCCGCCCAGCAGGTAATTCATCATGTGCGCCACCAAGTAATCCGGATCCGTGCGCTTGATACCCGGCATGGAGAAGGCGACGAACGTCTGCGGGATATCAAACGCAATCACGCGCTCGGAGGCTTTTTCCGGCAGCGTTGCTTCTTCCACGCTGCGCGCCGGGTTGGTTTTTTCTGGCAGCGCGCCGAAGGTTTTATCCATGAAGCTTTCAAGCTCCACGGGCGTAATGTCACCGGCTACGGAAATCTGCAAATTCTCGCGTGCGAGGTGGCGGTTCATGAAATCCAGGAAGTCTTTCTTGCCGAGGCTTTTGATGGTGGCCGCCGTGCCTTCCTGTGTCTGCGCGTAAGGATGCGTACCGTACACCGCCTCGGCGAGGCCGCGCTGCTGCAGGTAGAATGGGTCCTGCTCCAGTTGTTTCAGGCCTGCCAGCGCCTTCTGCTGCACGCGCTCAATGGAGGCGGCCTCCATGCGCGGCTTGAGCAGCATGTCATTCAGTAGCGAGAAGGCGAGCGCCTTGTTTTCACTTAAGGTAGAGAAGGTGACGGTGAAAAAATCCTCGTCCACGTTCACCGAGAAGCGGATGGCGTGCTCTTCCAGCGTCTTGATGAAGGCCAGCGCGTCGCGCTCGCCCGCACCTTCCAGCATCAGCTCGGTCACCAGCATGGCGCGGCCTTCCTTGCCCGGCGGGTCATAGGAAGCGCCGGCGTTTTTGAACAGCGCGCGGAAATGCACCAGCGGCAGGGCGTGCTCCTCTACCATCCAGGCGGTGAGGCCGCCCGGCGATTTCACTTCCTTGATCTCCACCGCGTAGGCGGGTGCGGCTAAAAACAGGAAAAGAACGAGGAGAAGTTTTTTCATTTCGTCTTCACCTTCACCGTTATTTTTTCCTTCGTCTCCGGCAGCAGCACGCCGGTGACGGAGTGGCGCGTATCGAACACGGCTTTCGCCGCATCCTGCACTTCCTGCGCGGTGACGGCGTCAATCTTCTCGGGCCATTTGAGGAAGTAATCGGTGGAAAGACCGGCGGCGCGCAGCCAGCCCAGAATATAGGCGATGGATTGCAGGCCCTCGCGCGCGTAGATGGTATCCGCCTTCAGCAGCGTCTTGGCGCGGGCGAGTTCTTCTTTATCAACACCGTCCCTGATGATTTTGGCGAGTTCTGCATCAATCGCCGCTTCCACTTGCGCCGGGTCTACGTTCGCGGCGGGGAAGGCATCAATGCTGAACTCGGAGGGGCCAATGGAGAAGCCGTCATAATCCGCATCCACGCTCACGGCAATTTTCTGCGTGGCGACGAGCGATTGATATAACCGGCTGGTGCGGCCGCCGCCCAAAAGCTGCTCCAGCAGGCAGAGCGGCATGGTGTGCCTGCTCTCGCCGTAATTGGCGCCGGGAGCGATATACATGCGCCGCCACAGCGGCTGCTGCACGTTGCGGTGTGTCATGGAAAGGCGACGCGCGGCGAGATGCGGCGGCTCCTGGTTCCAGCTGCGCACGGCCTTTGGGCCGGCGGGGATATCGGCGTAATATTTTTCCGCCAGCGGCCGCAACTCATCAGCCGTGATGTCACCGCTGACGATGAGCATGGCGTTGCCGGGGTGGTAATAATCCTCGTGCAGCTTCAGCACGTCTACCACGGCGAGTTTTTCCATCTCGTGTTTCCAGCCGATGATGGGCAGGCGGTACGGGTGGTGCATGAAAAGCGCGGCGGCCATCTGCTCGGAGAAAAGGGATTCGGGGTCATTCTCCACGCGCTCGCGGCGCTCCTCGATGATGACTTCGCGCTCTTTCTCCGCGTCATCGAGCTTCGGATCCAGCGCTCGCAGGCGGTCTGCCTCCAGCTCCATGGCGAGCGGCAGCTGGTCACGCGTGATGTTGATGTAATAGGCCGTGGCGTCATGCCCGGTGAAGGCGTTCTGCGTGCCGCCGTTGCGGGCGATAATGCTGGCGTATTCGCCTTTCCTGTAATTGCGCGTGCCCTGGAACATCATGTGCTCGTGGTAATGCGCGAGGCCGGATTTGCCGTGTGGGTCGTCGATTGCGCCGACGCGGAACCAGAGCATGTGCGAGACGGCGGGCACGCGGTGATTTTCGATGACAATCACCTCCATGCCGTTTTTCAGGGTGAAAGTTTCGATTTTCAGTTCGGCGGCGCGGGCTGGTAAGGCAGCAAGGCACACCAGCAGCAGAAGCCCTGCGCGCCACTTCACGCTAGTAACCGAAGATGCGGCCAAGCGTGCCGGTGTCTTTGGGTTTGACCATCGGCGTTTCGCCCTCGGTGACGGGCTTGCCGGCCTGCTCGTTCTCCTCGAGGCGTTCTTTTTCTTCCGCCGCGTTCACCTGCGGCTCGTTGTTGCCGGTGTTGCGGAGCTTGTCCAGCATGGAGCGCTCTTCCGGCGAATTGGCGGCGGCTTCATCCAGCAATTTATCGCGGATCGAGCCGTCGGCGCGCTCTGCACCGGCGTTGGCAAGGAACTGCGCGTCCGCTCCCGTCTCCAGCTCGCCGGAGGTTACGGGCATGACGGCGGTGTCGGCGCTGCCGAGTTTTACCGGCGTGCCGTCCGTGCCCAGCACGAGGCCTTTGGCCTGTTCATAGGCAGGGGCTTCCGCGCCAAGGCCGGAGGTTTCACCCGGCCGCGCCGGCGGGCGCAGGTTGAATTCCGGCGGCACGGAAAGCGGCGGGCGCGAGACCACGCGGAACTCGTCCGGCGCACGGCGGGAAAGGCCGATGGTTTCGCGCACGGTGCTGTTGTCGCAGGCGGCGAGCAAAAGCAGCAGCAGGGGGGCAAATTTACGGGTGATTTTCATAATCCTTAATTTTCGCGCGTCAGCATACTATCCAGGCATAAAAGTGCAACCCCGATACAGATGCCCGCGTCGGCAATGTTGAAGGCGGGCCAGTACCAGGGCCCGAGGTGAAAATAGAAGAAATCCGCCACCGCGCCGTGCAGCAGCCGGTCTGCCACGTTGGAAAGCGCGCCGCCGATGACGAGGCCGAGGCCCACGCACGTCCATTTCGCCGGTGAGCGCGACAGCCACGCGACCAGGCAGGTGACGATAAGCAACGATACCAGAATGAGAAAAAGCGCCTGCGCCGGGGCGCCGTCCGAGAGCATGCCGAAGCTTACGCCGCGGTTCCAGACCATGACGAGCTTGAAAAAGGAGGTCACCTCGATGGGCGGGCGGGCGTCGATATCAACCAGCACCATCATCACCCATTTGGAGAGCTGGTCGAGGATGAATACAATCATCGCAAGAAATACGCCCTGCCTAGCCATTGGCTGCCCTCCGGCAGATGCCGCGCGCCGCCTCGGCGTCCTGCGCAATCTGTTTTTGCAGTGACTCCAGCCCGTCAAAGCGCTGCTCGGGGCGCAAATGTTTAAGAAGCTGCACTTCCAGCCGCTTGCCATAGAGATCGTCGCTGAAATCGAACAGATGGGCTTCCAGCAGCGGTTCGGTGCCGCCCACGGTGGGGCGCGTGCCGATATTAGCTACGCCGTCGTAGAGTTTTTCACCAAGCCGCGCCTTCACGGCGTATACGCCCGGCGCGGGCAGGAACAAATAGTTCACGGCGATATTGGCGGTGGGAAAGCCGAGCTTACGGCCGCGCCCGTCGCCGTGGCGCACGCGGCCGGTAATGCTGTAGGGGCGGTTGAGCAGGGCAGAAGCGGTGGCGACATCGCCTTTTGCCAGCGCTTCGCGGATGCGTGATGAAGAAAGTGGTGTACCGGCGGAATCGGCAAGCCCCTTGACGGTGGTGTAGCCGATGCCGGATTTTTTCAAATACTCGGCATTGCCGCTGCGCTTGTGGCCGAAGACAAAATTCTCGCCCGTGACCACGTGCGCGGCGTGCAGTTTTCCTTGCAGCACCTCGCGGATGAAGGCGTCGGCGGAAAGCTCGGAGAAGGCCTTGTTAAAGCGCACGATGTAAAGAATATCCACGCCCGCGGCTTTGAGCATGTGCGCCTTCACGCTCCACGGGTAGATGGCAAGCCGCGGTTTCTCCGGGTGGAAAAACGTGCGCGGGTGCGGTGCAAAACTCATCACCGCCACTTTCGCGTTCAGCTCTTTGGCGATGCGGCGCGTTTCATTCAGCACGGCGAGGTGGCCGGGATGCAGCCCGTCGAAATTGCCGATGGCGACGGCAGCGCCGCGGCAGCCGGGTGGGATGGAATCTAAATGGCGGACAATGCGCATGCAGCGCCTTAGCCTGCGCGGGATGGCACCTTGATCAGCGCCTCGCCCTCGATCACGTGCTTGCCCTGCACGGTGCAGATGGTTTCCATCACGACGCGCTTCTTTTCAGGGAAGAGTTCCTTGATGCGGCCGATGGCATAGACCGTGTCGCCCACGCGCACTGGGGCAAGGAATTTCAGCGACTGGCTCATATAAACACAGCCCGGGCCTGGCATTTTGGTGCCGATGACGGCGGAGATCAGGCTCGCGGTCAGAAACCCGTGCAAAATCGTGCCGCCAAACGGCGTGGAGCGGGCGTATTCCTCGTTCAGGTGCATGGGGTTGGTGTCGCCCGAAACGCCGGCGAAATTGCGCAAATCCGTGTCTGTCATGGTGCGGCTTACCGTGGCCTGCATCCCGACTTTCAGATCCTCGAAGTAATAGCCGTGTTCAGGTTGTTCCATGCGCAGGCTCGCCTTCCGTCTCCGCCGGGCGGATGTTGAGATAGATCAGCGCGGGCGCGGAGATGTAGATGGAAGAATACGTGCCGACGATAACACCGAACACCATGGACCATGAGAAACCTTTCAGCACCTCACCGCCCCACAGCGCCAGCGCCAGCGAGGCCAGCAATACGGTGCTGGCGGTGAGGAACGTGCGCGATAGCGTTTCGTTGATGCTGAGGTTCAGCAGATCAAACACGCTCATCTTCTTGAAGCGGCGCATGTTCTCGCGGATGCGGTCATAAATGACCACCGTGTCGTTGATGGAGTAACCGACAATGGTGAGGATGGCGGCAAGCGAAACCAGGCCGAACTCCAGCCGCGTAAACGCGAAGAAGCCGATCATCATGATGGCATCATGCATCAGCGCCAGCACGGCGCCGAGGCCGTATTGCCATTCAAAGCGGAACCACACGTAAAGCATGATGACGCCGAGAGACAACAGCACGGCGAGCGTGCCGTCTCTCACCAACTCGCGGCCGACGGTGGGGCCGACGTAATCAATCTTGCGGTAATCGATGTGGCCGAACTTTGTGCCCAGCAGTTCTTTTGTTTCAGCGACGATCCGAGCTTGCTGGTCATCCCCCTTGGTCTGGATGCGGATGATGACGTCGCGGCCGTCACCCGAATCCTGCAGGCTGACTTCACCGAAATCCTGTGCCGAGAGCAGCGAGCGCATGGACTGCAGGTCCGGCTTTTTCTCGGTGCGGATTTCCATCAGCACGCCGCCGGTGAAATCAATGCCGAGGTTCAGGCCCTTAGTGAAAACAATGCCGAGCGACAGCAGCGTCAGCGCGATGGAAATGGAAAAACCGATCCAGCGCCGGCCCATGAAGTTGAAGCTGGGCGTCTTGTTGAAAATACGGAATGTCATGGATATTGATATACTGCATAGGCCGCGTAAAGCGCAAGGAATACCGCCCCTTCCCAGCGCACCAGTTTTTTGCCTGTAAGCAGCAGGATAATGCAAAGCGCCGCCGCTCCGGCCATGCAGGCAAAGCCTTTTTCAAGGAAATGCGGCGAAACCGGGATGGGGTTTACATACAAGATAAATCCCGGGATAGCCAAAAGCGTGAACAGGTTCACGCCCATCACCGGCGCGATGGCGCCACCCGTTTCGCCGCGCCGCACGGCGCGGACAGCGATAATGAATAACGGTAGCGAAACAAGCGCGCCTGCAACGGTGAGCGCCAGCGGCGCCTCGGATAATTCCTTCAGCCATGCCATGCCCAGCGTGCCGTCGATCAGCAAATTGCCGCCCGTTACCAGCAGCGCGGCACCCACCAGCACGTAGGCGCTTGCACACCAGGTGCCGCAGCTTTTGGAAGGAAGGATGGGCTCAGAGCTGCGCAAATGCACGGTGCGGCAGCAGTAAAAAGCGTAAAAAGCGAAAGCGCCGAGCAGCACCAAGCTGTCGCCGCGGGTAAGCGCGCCGTCATTGCTCAGCCAGGCCAGCAGCAGGCACGCCGCTGCCATGGCGCTGCCGTCGCGCTTGACCAGCGCGGGGTTGACGGAGAGCGGCAGCGCAAGCGCGCAAACGCCGAGCGTAACGAGAATGTTAAACGTTACGCTGCCGGCGATGGCACCCAGCGCGATAGCCGGGCTGCCGCCGGTGGCGGCTTGCAGCATCACCACCATGGCGGGGAAAGCGAGGAACCAGATGCCAAGCGTCACATCGAGCGACGGGTTGTCGCGCAGGCGCCGCGCCACGCGCACAGCGCCCAGCCGCGCAAGCCAGCCGCCCCAGGTGAGCAGGACGCAGCCCGCCAGTATTTCAACGATCAAGCCGGTCATAACGGGAGGTAATTGTAGAACAGCAAACCCGGCCCCGCAATCTCGGCGAGCTTCTGCTGCTTGGCGGGGGTGAGTTTCTTGTGGCGGCCCACGCTGGCCGGGCTTTCCACCTCTTCGCAGGCGGCGTGCACCCCGTCTTCATCCACTTTCAGCTTCAGGGTTTCAAACAGGCGCTGCGCCTCGCTCTCCGGCTGGCGGCAAAGATCTTCAAAGCGCAGGAGGTGATAGCGGCCGGGCAGGTTTCGCAAGGCCCAGCGCGTGCGCTCCAGGTTGACTTTCTGCCACATCTGCGCCGACGCGGCCTCGAGATCCTTGGGCAGCTCCTTGCCGTAGAGCGGCTTGTAAAGTGTGAGCAGCTGGTTCTGGTTTTTGGAGGTGGCCATGTCGCGCCCGTCGCGCAGCACGTGGACGAAAGAAAGATTCGGGAAGATGCGCTGCAGGAACGGCAGCATGAAAATGGAGCGCGGGTGCTTGAAGCCCCAGCCCGCCGCGTCATCCGGGCAGTCGGCGCGGAATTTGCGGGCAATTTCACGCAGGCGGGTGAGTTTGCGGGAGACCAGCGGTTGCGGCAGGTCTTCCAGCCGGTAATCCACCCGCCGGGTTTCGCGCAGTATCTGCGGGATGGAGTTGGCGAAGAACTCGTCGAAATCCATCGCGTCCTTCGGCTCGTTGAGCCGCTTGCCCATGAAGATGCCGGCATGTTCCAGCAGCGCTTGCACCACGCGGGTGCCGGAGCCGCCCGTGCCGCCGACGATGATGGGTGGATTACGCAATATTTTTTCCTTCTGCTTGTTGGAGGTCCCCGCTTTTGCGGGGACGGTAGCTAGGCTAAGCTCCGTTGTCGCTAATCCTAGCTAACCGCTTCGACGGCCACGACTTCGGGCACGTAATGCTTCAGCATGTTCTCGATGCCGGATTTCAGCGTCGCGGTGGAGCTGGGACAGCCGGAGCAGGCGCCGTGCAGCTCCAGCTGCACGATGCCGTCCTTGAAGCCGCGATAGACAATGTCGCCGCCATCCATGGCCACGGCGGGGCGGACACGAGTTTCGATAAGCTCCTTGATCTGGCGGATAACTTCGCTGTCTTCGCTGTCATCGGCGGCTTCAGTTTTGGTACCCTTCACCACCGGCCGCCCGGCGATGAAATGGTCCATGATGGAGTTGAGCAGCAGGGGTTTCAGCGTAGCCCACTCGCCGTCCTCGGTTTTGGTGACGGTGATGAAATCCGCGGCCAGGAACACCGCCGAAACACCGGTGATGGAAAAGAGGGTCAGCGCGAGCGGCGAATCCACCGCCGCGGCGGCGGAGGTATAAAACGCCGTGCCCGCGGGCATGACCGCCACGCCGGGAACAAATTTTAGGGTGAGGGGGTTGGGGGTCGATTCGGTCTGAATAAACATAAAATCCTGAAATTCCGGTGGTTAAACCTTATAATAGGCGTGAAAATGACAGGTTACAAGGGCCTGACGCGGAATCTTCATTAAAACTGGGCCAGTTTAACTGCTATTATCCAGCTATACTAGAGGGACTTTGGCCCTTTTTGCTTGTTCACGCTGGCAGGGGGGAGTAAGGTAAATGATAATGATTATCATTTTCATCTGCGAGGTAAATGAGTTTTTTTCATAATTATATTCCTGAGAAGGAAGACGAAGAAGATCCGAAGAAAGCCGCGCTGCAAAAGCGCGGTGAGAATGTCGCGTTTGCGGTGGAAAGCGTTGCCACCTGCTTTGCGACGGACTTCATCGACCCGGTGGTTTCGCACTGGTTTCAACGCGAGCACGCGCGCCAGCATGCGCTGGAAAACCACGGTACGCTGACGCACAACGTGGTCGGCGAGGTGGGCGGCGATATTTTTTCCGCCGTAGCGCTGATCGCGGCGGAAGAGGTTTTCCCGAAGAAAATGCGCTCCCTCTCGCACCGCCTGGGCGAGATGCTGGACCCGTTTTACAGCGTCATGGCCGAGCGAGCCGTGGATGAAGAAATTACCGGCGAGCAGCGGCAGAAGAAAATCGACGAGTGGAAGGAATACCAGAAAGACAACGTGGCTAAGACGCTTGTCATGCAGGTGGCAGGTATTGGCGGCAACGTGGCGCTGCAGAAATCCCCGTGGCTTGCCAACCCCTCGCCCGCCTCTGTCATCTTCAAAGGCAAGCTGGCGGGCGCCGCGGTAACGGCGGCGCTGGTGGTGGGCTCGCGCCTGCTCTGGCCGAAGCAGACCAAGCAGGTTGATGCGTGGCTTGCACGCAATGTCTTCAGCCCGATTATCTCGAAGATCGATCCCGATCACGAAACGGAAAACGAACACAATCACGCCGCCCGCGTTTCACACGGCGATGCGGCTGCTGCCGTTTCCATGTAAGTCTTTTGAAGTTTTAATTTAAATCGCGCTCGCGCGATTACGCTGGTTTCGCCGCGCAAAACCGCTTCTTTCAAAAGCGGTGTCTAGATCATTTCGTGCGAGCACGAATGCTCTAAATA
>CAZUKF010000045.1:0-12278 GCA_964620765.1 uncultured Rickettsiales bacterium
GGCCAATATCAGCCACGAGCTGCGCACGCCGCTCAACGCCATCCTCGGCTTCTCGTCCATCATCATGAACCAGCTTTTCGGCCCGCTGGGCGACGACAAATACATGGAATATTCCAAGGACATCAACCATTCCGGCACGCATTTGCTGGACATCATCAATGACATCCTCGACCTCTCCAAGGCCGAGGCCGGCAGCCTCACGCTGACCTACGAGGAAATGAACATCGCCAAGGCCATCCAGAAATGCCTCACGCTCATGGCCGAGCGGGCGGAGAAGGGGCGCATCACCATCACCAGCGACGTGCAGAAGAACCTGCCGCCCATCATCGTGGACCGCGTGCGCTTCATCCAGGTCATGCTCAACATCCTCTCCAACGGCGTCAAGTTCACGCCCGAGGGCGGCACGGTGCATGTGAGCGTGCTGGGGCTGGAGCAGGCGGGCGAGGTGACCCATTTCGTCGTCAGCATCGAGGATACCGGCATCGGCATGAGCCGCGAGGACATCGCCAAGGCGTTCCAGAGCTTCGGGCAGGTGGACAGCGGCCTCAACCGCAAATACGAGGGCACGGGCCTTGGCCTGCCGCTCACCAAGAAGCTGCTGGAACTGCACGGCGGCACCATTGAAATCGAGAGCGAGGCGGGCATCGGCACCCGCGTGATCATGACCTTCCCCGCCGTCCCGCCGGACGGGATGAAAGATCTGCTTTAATAATGCTGCTGTCACCCCGCATTTATTGCGGGGTCTCCCTGCAATTCCGGGAGATGCCGCAACAAGTGCGGCATGACAGTAGAGCTTGCCCGCTCACGGCTTTTCCCCTATCTCTCTTACATGCCCGAACCCAGCACCCTTAGTACCTTTGATCAAGAGCTTGCCCAGCACCGCGGCGAGATTGATGCCATCGACGACACCCTGATCCGCCTGCTGAAAGACCGCAGCGCCATCGTCGAGAAAATCGGCGCCCTCAAGCGCCGCGAACAGCCTGGACGCTGCCCGGTGCGTCCCGGCCGCGAGGCCGAGCAGGTGCGCCGCGTGATGCAGGATTTCAAGGGCTCGCTGTTCATGCCCGCCGCCGCCGCCGTCATCTGGCGCATGATGATCATGTCCTCGCTCAATTTAGAGGGCGAGATGAAAGTCTCTGTCCACGCCCCGAAAGGCGACAGCGACCTGTTCTGGCTGGCGCGCGAATATTTCGGCCCGTTCTCCGTCACCTCCCGCCAGCCCACGCCCAAGCGCGTGCTGGGAGACCTGATGGACAACAAGGTGCAGATGGGCGTCATGCCCTCCATGGACCTGCGAGACCCGGCTTTGCGCTGGTGGCACGAACTGCCCGTCACCGGCGGCGGGCGCTTCCGCATTTTCGCGGCGCTGCCCTTCCTGCGCCCGGGCAAAACCAGCGCGGATACGCCCAGCGGCTTCGCCATCGGCGCCATCGAGCCGGAGGAAACCGGCAATGACCTCAGCTACCTGCAGATCGAGGCGGACGAGGGCGTAAGCCAGGACCGCCTGCAATCGGCCTTCACCAGCGCCAAGCTCGAAGCCCGCTGGATCGAGATCGTCACCCTCGGCCCCGGCCGCCGCCACCACCTGGTGGAGGTGAAGGGCTTCCTCACCCCCGGCCACGCGGGCTACCGCGAGGTAGAGGCCGCGCTTGGCCCGTCTTTGCTTGCCACGCGTTATCTCGGAGCCGTGGCCGCGCCCGAGGTGGTCTGATGAGTCTGCCCGCGCCCAAACCCGGCATACTGGATATCGCGCCCTACGTGCCCGGCAAGGCGGGGCCTGCGGGCAAGAAGGTCATCAAGCTTTCCTCCAACGAATCGCCGCTCGGCCCCAGCCCGAAAGCCGTTGAGGCCTACAAGGCCTGCGCCGACAAGCTCTCCCGCTACCCGGACGGCAACGCCACGCTGCTGCGCGAGGCCATCGCCCATGCGCACGGGCTGGATGCCAGCCGCATCGTCTGCGGCGCGGGGTCTGATGAACTCATCGGCCTGCTCTGCCACGCCTATGTGGGCGCGGGCGACAACATCCTCATGACGCGCCACGGCTTCCTCATGTACAAGATTTACGCGCAGGCCGCGGGCGCAGACACGGTGATGGCGGAGGAAACCAGCCTCACCGCCTCGGTAGACAACATCCTCAAGGTGCCCACACCCCGCACGAAGATCGTCTTCATCGCCAACCCCAACAATCCCACCGGCACCTATATCAGCGGCGCCGAGCTCAAGCGCCTGCACGCGGGCCTGCCCTCGCACGTGCTCCTGGTGGTGGACGCGGCCTACGCCGAATACGTGCAGAAGGAAGACTATTCCCCCGGGCTGGATCTCGCCATCGCCACCGGCAATACCGTCATGCTGCGTACCTTCTCCAAGATTTACGCGCTGCCGGCGCTCCGCATCGGCTGGGGCCTTTTCCCCGCAGGCGTGGCGGACGTGCTGGGCCGCATTCGCAGCCCCTTCAACCTCTCCAGCCCGGCCATTGCCGCGGGCGCGGCGGCGGTGGAGGATAAAGATCATGTCGCCCGCTCGGTGGAGCACAACAACAAGTGGCTGCCATGGCTCGCGAAGGAACTCACCTCGCTCGGCTGCACCATCACCCCCAGCGTCGGCAATTTCGTGCTGGCGGAGGTGGGCCTCAAGGCACCCGCCATTATCCGCCACCTGGCCAATGAAGGCATCATGGTGCGTGAAATGGTGCCCTACGGCTTGCCCAACCACATCCGCATCACGGTGGGGCTGGAGGATGAAAACAAAGCTTTAATCGCGGCACTGCGGGGCCATGTTTAGGTATATCTCCATTCTTGGACTGGGCCTGATGGGCGGTTCCGTTGCCCGTGCCGTGCGGGCCTACCTGCCGGACACGCGTATCACGGTAATGGATTCAGACCCAGCGGCCCTCAAGCTCGCCCGCGAGATGCAGATCGCCGATTCCGTCACCAAAGACGCCGCTGAAGCCGTGGTAGGTGCAGACCTCGTGCTGCTGGCCGTGCCGGTCGATGCGCTGGAGGAGGTGACAGCCGCCATCGTGCCCGGCCTCGGCTCGGACACCGTGGTAACAGACGTGGCCTCGGTCAAGCGCCTGCTCTATTCCAACATTGCGCCCCTACTGCCCGAGGGCGTGGTGCTGGTGCCGGCACACCCGGTGGCGGGCAGCGAGAAGAGCGGTGCCGCCTCCGGCACGGCGATGCTGTTTGCCGGCAAGCGCGTCATCCTCACACCCGATAACCCGGAGACGGTCGAGGTGGCGATGGTGGCGGAGTTCTGGAAAAAGCTGCGTGCCGACATCCACTACATGCCCGCGGACCTGCATGACCGCATCTATGCCTGCGTGTCGCATCTGCCACAATATATTTCTTTTGTAATCAAAGAATTATTCGATAAACTTGATGTAAAAGTTGAAGGCGATGCGCTGGCGCCTTTCCTGCGGCTTGGCGGCTCCAACCCGGAAATGTGGGAAGGCATCTTCAACCACAACAGCGACTACATTGATAACTACCTCGGCATCTACCTGCAGCTCCTGCACCAGCTCAAGGGCGAGCTGCGCGAGGGCGCCGCGGAGGCGCAGCAGAAAAAAGAGCGGCAGGAGGTCTGCACGGAGCTCTTCCCCACCATCGCCGCCTCCTGCATGGTGCACGTGGCGCACCTGGCCGAGCGCGAGCTGCGCGTGCCCATCAAGACCTACGCCGGCACCGGCTTTACCGATTTCACCTCCTTTGCGCGTGACAACCCGGAATCCATCCTCCCGCGCATCTCCGACCACGCCACCGCCGTCGCCTCGGTGCTGGACGAATTCGCCGCGCTGCTGGAGCGCCGCAAGTACATTTCGTAACGCTTGTCATCCTGAGCGAAGTGAAGGATCCACTTGTGTTTAAGGGAGTAGATTCTTCGCTTCGCTCAGAATGACAGGAAAAAAATTAAAATCTTTCTTCGGCGCGAGCTACCGCGAAGCGGAGGTGGGCGATATTATCCGCCTCGCCGTGGACAGGCCCCTGCGGCTGGAATGCGGGGTAGACGTCTCCGACTTCGCGGTTGCCTACCGCACATGGGGCACGCTGAATGCCGAAAAATCCAACGCTATCCTCGTCTGCCACGCGCTGACGGGCGACCAGTACGTCACCGGCACGCACCCCGTCACCGGCAAGCCCGGCTGGTGGAACGAGATGGTCGGCCCCGGCAAGCCGGTGGACACGGACCGCTTCTTCGTCATCTGCGCCAACGTGCTGGGCGGCTGCATGGGCAGCTTCGGCCCGAAGGAAATCAACCCCGCCACCAATAAGCCCTGGGGGCTGGACTTCCCGGTGGTAACCATTGCAGACATGGTAACCGCGCAAGCCCTGCTGCTGGATTCGCTCGGCATCGAAAAACTCTTCCTCGTCATCGGTGGCTCCATGGGCGGCATGCAGGTGCTGGACTGGGCGGTACGCTACCCCGGGCGCGTCTTTGCCGCCGCGCCCATCGCCACCTCCACGCGGCAATCCGCCCAGAACATCGCCTTCCATGAAATCGGCCGGCAGGCCATCATGGCAGACCCGGACTGGTGCGGCGGCCATTACTTTGAAGAACGCCGCTACCCGGCCAAGGGCCTCGCCGTCGCCCGCATGGCCGCGCACGTCACCTACCTTTCCGAAAAAGCCCTGCAGGAAAAATTCGGCCGCACCCTGCAGGACCGTGAGCATTACACCTTCGGCTTCGAGGCCGATTTCCGCATCGAAAGCTATTTGCGCCACCAGGGCATGACGTTCGTGGAGCGGTTCGACGCCAACTCCTACCTCTACCTCACCCGCGCCGCGAGCTACTTTGACCTTTCCGAAGGCGGCCGCCGCAACCTCGCGCAGGTATTTGCAGGCACCCCCGTGCGCTGGCTGGTGGTGTCCTTCACCAGCGACTGGCTGTTCCCTTCCGTGGAAAGCCGCAACCTCGTGCGCGCGCTCAACGCCGTGGCGGCCAATGTCAGCTTCGCCGAGATCAACTCCGACAAGGGGCACGACGCTTTCCTGCTCGACGAGCCGGATTTTGAAATGATCCTGCGCGGTTTTATAGAGGGAACTGCGGAGATGAAAGGGATTTAGATGTCAGTCAGCAAAGGGCAGAGGGCAAAAGAAAAAGAAGCGGCAAAATCATTGCCCTCTGACATCTGCCCTCTGACATCTGATCTTCGCCCCGACCTCCGCGCCGTCGCCAGCCTCATTGAGCCCGGCTCCAGCCTGATCGACATCGGCTGCGGGGAGGGCGACCTGCTGGCGTGGCTGGCGCGTGAAAAGAACGTGAAGGGCAGGGGCATCGAGCTTTCGCAGGGTGGTGTAAACCGCTGCATCGGCCGCGGGCTTTCCGTCATCCAGGGAGACGCGGATACGGATCTGAAGCATTACCCGGATGCCGCCTGCGACTACGCCGTGCTCAGCCAGACGCTGCAGACCCTGCGCGCGCCCAAGGATGTACTGGAGCAGCTGGTGCGCATCGGCCGTTATGCGGTGGTTTCAGTGCCCAATTTCGGTCACTGGAAAAACCGGCTCTACCTTGCGTTTAAGGGCCGCATGCCGGTCACGTCATCGCTCAGCTACACGTGGTATGAAACACCCAACATCCATTTCTGCACCATCGCCGATTTCATCGAGCTGTGCGAAGGCCTGGAACTCGTCATTGAGAAGCGGCTCTACGTCACACGCGATGGCAAACCTTCTGTCTTCCAGGACAAGGGCCTGCAAGCCAACCTGTTCGGAGAACAGGGAATTTTTGTTATCCGGCGCTAAGCAGAGTTAAGACTTTTTAACAAAATAATGCTATTATGCCATCATGGCAGACGACGTTGATAGCAAGGGCTTTATACACTTCAAGAAGGAGAAGGGCAAACCGTCGCGCACATTCGTGATACGCAAAGATACCGAACTGAAGATACTCTCCGGCACGCCAACGTATAAGGTTGTGGTGCTGGAGACTGAGAAAGAGCCGCCCGAACTGGTGCTGGAGACGGACAAGCCTGACGATACTTATCCCAGGCAGTTGAAGATGGTGGGCAAGGGCCCGCACATTATTGGCCGCGATGAAGAGCTTTCAGGAAAGGCGCTTAATATTCCTCATCACGCCGTCTCGCGCGACCATATCAGCATTCATCTAAATAATGAGAAACGCTTCATTATCTCCGGCAATAACCGTAATCCGATCTGCATTAAAAACGCCGAAGAGCTCGATCCTATCACAGCCGCCAGCTTAGATAACCATGCGGAGACCGTTGTTGAATACAAGGTGCCAGGTGCAAAGGAAGAGCCGAGGGAAAATAGTGAAGATTTACCTCTGCGCATGGGAATGCGGGTAGTCTTTTCCAAAGCTATACCTGCCTATCGCGTTGCCGAGGCAACGGGGGGAGATAATCCGCGGCTGCGGCTGGTGTGCGAAAAAGAAGATCCCAAATATCCCTCCGTCATGGAGGCCATCGGTAAAAACGCCACGCCGACCATCGGCCGAGGTGGCCTGCCGACCTATGATCTGGGTTATGCGAGAATGCATCGTGGCTTTCACAGCATGCTGAGCTGGAATGAAGCCTCCAACGAATGGATGTTGTTTCCTTATCAAACACCCCCTGTCCTCGAGGCGCCGGCTGGTTTCTTTCAGGCCGTTTACGCGGTCTTACCCATTGTTCGCCTGCGCAATGCAGATGCGGGGGTAGAGGAGATCCGCGCGCTTGATAAGCTGATCGACGAAATCCAGGAAGCGCGCCCGAAGATGGAAAACGTGCAATTTCTTGAGCAGGCCACCATGTATGTACCTCCTGAGCGGCGCGATGAGGGAGGGCATACGGAGGATTCGCAGCGCGGCTACCTTAACTGGCTGAAGGCGTACCAGGCTATTTTTAATGAGCGGCTTGATGACACGGACCATTCTAAGCTGGACAAGGCGGTTACCATCGTCGACAAGCTGGAGCAGGACCGCGCCACGCTGCGCCCGCTTGAGCGGTATAACCTCGTGCAGACGGTTACCAGCAAAGACGCTAAAGAAATCCTGCAGGAGTTGCCGCATGAAGGCAAGACGGGCATTGAAAAGTTCACGCAGGAGCAGTGCGAAAAGTTGCACCATGACCATTCTCTCTGGCTTGTAAGCGGCTTCAAGCGCCACCACACGGTCACCCATATCGAAGAAGTGTACGGCGGCGATTATACCGTCACTGTCTGGAATGCAGGCGGTGCGGCCAAAGATGCAGGGGACGGAGCGAACGTGATGGCCATGTACCAGCAGCGTCTGCATAATCCTGCGGATGTCGATAGTTTCGTACGCTTGGTGGCGGAGCGCAAGGTGCGCGCCTTTGCGGAGAAGGGAAATGAGAAAATCGCGGCGGCGATGGAGGAGATGCTGAGTCCGGAAATAGATCAATGCCGTGTTGAGCCGCCGCAGCATCGCGGCAACTGCACCACGCGTTCCACGCGCGAGATGCTTAAGGATGTGCTGGGCAAGCCGTTATTCGAAGATGTCCACCGCCACGTTTCAAACCCGCAGGTTTGCGACCCGGCCGATATCATGGCGGCGCTGCAGTTGCGGCGCCAGGAGCTGGAGAAACGCGTGCAGAAGCTGGGCGTGAAGGAAAACCTGGAGCCTGAAAATCCGCAGGGGGACTGGATTGCTCACAGTATACACGACGTAAACCTGCACGATGACGGCAGGCTGGGTGACAGCAGAATGGATCTTGGTTCCCTTAAATTCTAAGGGAAACGCGCTTGTAGTTACGCGGCGGGGGCGGCTTCCGCTTTCGGTGCTGCCGGTGTGGCTGCTGCCGGTGCGGCGGCGGCTTCGGCGGCCTTCTCGGCCTTCGGCTTGCGGTGCGCGCGCTGGGCGGGCTTGGTGTTCACGATGCCCAGCTTGTTGAGGAAGAGGTGCACGCGGCTGGAGGGCTGGGCGCCGACCGAGAGCCAGTACTTGGCGCGCTCAGCGTCAATGGTCACGCGCTTGTCGCTGCTGTCCTGCAGAAGGGGAGCATAGGTGCCGATCTTTTCGATGAACTGGCCGTCGCGCGGCTTGCGGGAATTGGCAACCACGATGCGGAAGAAGGGGCGCTTGGTGGTGCCGGCGCGGGCGAGGCGGATAACGGTAGGCATGCTAAGTATAATCTCCTGCTAAAACTGGTATTTTAAAGAGGGTAATCTTTTACCTGCAAATCGGCGCTGGGTAAAGCGGAAAATGACAGGGCTTTTAACCTGTCATCCCAGCGAAAGCTGGGATCTTGGGCGGCTGGGCGAGATTCCTGCTTTCGCAGGAATGACAAGGGGTTTAGACCTGCGGTTGGGTGTTTTGGGCCTGCGCCGCCTCGGTATGCAGGCGTTCGGTGAAATTTTCGGCCTTTTTCAACGGCTTATGCACTTCCTTGGGGTGGATGGAATCCGTGTGCTTCTTTTTCTTCAGGTCCGGTAGGAGGGAGGTGGGGTCGTCCAGCGTCACGCCGGGGATATCCACCGAGAGGGCATCATCGGCAAAATCATCCCGCGATTTGCCGAAGGTGTTCTTGGTGAACGCTGTGATCATGGAAGTGATAGCGGTAAAATAGGCGTCCAGTGCCGCGAGCTTGATGTAGCGCTCCGCGCGGGGAATTTGGGTGAGGTCTTTCAGTGTCTGGCTGCCGGTGAGATCAACCCCTTTCTTGAAGACGTTGAGTGTATTCTCCTGCAGCGGCGTATCCAGCTTGGCCTTGTTCAGCATGGTGCCTGAAGCACTCACCACCGCCATGCCGATCAGGCGGCGCATGAAAATCTGCCCCCACGTATTCTTGTTAGCCGGGTTGACGAGCGGCGGTGCCTTGTCATCGTCGCTCCAGCTGACCTCTACGTCCTTGTATTTGTAATCCGGGTCAAACGCCTTGTTGAACTGGTGCGTAACATAGCCGGCATGATCTTCGAGTATTTTCACCGGGATCATGGTGATGTGGCCGCCCAGCGTCGAGCAGGCCATTTCAGCAGCTACCTTGGCGGTTTTCTGTGAACTTTTCGGGTCTACGCCCAGGGCGCTAAGGCCGTTCACCACGCTCTTGGTCACGCCGTCCAGCACCGGGCGGCCGCGGCCGGTCAGGAACATGTCCCATATCACGATGGAGAGTGCGAGGTTGGCGCCGTAGCCGACACCGGTATAGGTCAGCCGGTGCCACCATTTTTCACCGATGGAAGGCTTGTCCGGCTTCTCAAAACCATACGCATTCATGGCGGGCTGGGCCTCACCATTTTGCTGCTGATTTTGTTCCGTCAAACCCTGCAAAAAACCCCCAAAAATAGCTATAGCTGGCTGCAATTTACACTGCGGTACCCTTATTTATAGCATGGCTTGGGAAGCGGTTTTGTTACAATTCCATGAAAAGGCCGTGGGTTAGCGCGGCCTTGGATTAGGGTAAAACCTAGGCTGAAAGGGCAGCCGCCGCCGGGGCCTGCTGGCTGAGGCGTTCCGTATGGTTCTGGGCGGGCTTATGGCGCTCGGAATAGGCCATCTGGGGCCCCTGGGTAATGACCGCGGGCAGTGGCTCCTCGATCTTGGCAACCTCCTCCACCGTCTCTCCCAGCTCCTTGTCGGTCACGCCGTCCCATTTTTCCTTGTTCTGGCGCGCAAACATGCGGCTGCCGATATAGAGCAGCGTCGCCGCGGCGGCGGTCGCAAACACGTCGATGGCCGCGATCCGGCCCAGCCTGAAAGCCTTGGTTTCCTGCCCGTTGACATGCGTAGGCAGGCCCAGCGGGTCGCAGACTATGTTCTTCGAGAAATCCTTTTCAAAATTATTGAACGATTCCTTTCCGCCCAGCATGGCAGTGCCGCGCAGCGCCAGGAACACCGGCGTCCACGCGAGGAATACGCGCGATTTGAGCAGGCTGCCCCATGTCTGCTTCGGCTCGTCCTTGACGGAGCAGTCGCCAGAATCGTCACCCAGCATTTTATTGAATTTCGCCACCAGCTGCGGCTTGTGGTCTTCCATCATCTTGACGGGTAAGAGCATCACGTTGCCGCCCTGCATGAGCGCCGTGTTCATCACCGCGTCTTCGGTGGCTTCCACGCTCATGCCCAGCTGCCTAGAATGCGAGACCGCCCATTTATGTATGGCCTCGCCGCCCTTGCTGTAGCGCGTAAAATAACCAAACGGCATGCCCAGGGCGAATGTCACCGCCCCGGCAAAGCCGCCGTAGGTCAGCCAGTCGAACAGCTTCTCGCCTTTTGACATCACGTCGGTGCTGTCAACCTGCTTCTTCTGTTCCGGCGGCGGGTGCGCGGAGATCTTGGTCGGGTCGTTCATGCCCGCGCCTCCCTCTGCATCTCCGGCTGCGTGACGGCTTTAATCTCTTCAACATGCGTCGAGGGATGCGAGCGCGAATGCACGTAGGGCCGCGGCCGGTTGGTATTGATATTCGGGTCCACGGCCTCGATCACGGCTTCCTCCAGCGGCCTCACCACCTGGCGCTCCGTTTCCACCGCGCCGTTTATCTTCTCTTTCTTTGGCGGCCGAATGAAGTGGCTATAAACATAGAGGCCGCCTGCTGATACGGTGGAATAGAACATGTCAATGAAGCCGATGCGCAGGTAATTCTCCATTGTCTTGCTCTTCGCAAGTTCCTTCGCGCCGACGGCTTCCGCCATTTCCTTGCCCGCACTGGCGGTCAGCCGCTCCAGCGCTTCGTTGTTCTTCTGGCCTACGCCCCACACGGTGGCATACACGGCGGCAAGGCCGAAGGCACGGCCACCCGCCAGCGACCACCATGTCTGCTTCGGCTCTTTATCCAGCTGTGCCAGCAGTTCCTGCTGGTGCGCCAGCTCTTCCGGCGCAATGGTCTCACCCCATTTTTCGCGCTTGTTGTTGGAGCGCTCCGTCATTCCGCGCACGATTTCCGGCTTGCGGTTTTCCAGCCATTTCACGGGCAGCAGGAAGGTGTTGCCCACCATGATCATGGTGGAGACAACAATCCAGTGATCCGCTTCCTTCACCGCTGCGGCGCCGCGCTTGGCCGTCACTTTCTCGATGAAAGCCGGGCCGACTTTCTGGGCGATCTTGTCAAAAATAGGCCGCCCGCTGCTGTGCCGCATCCAGTGCGTCAGCAGGATGCCGGTTCCCGCCTGCGCGAAATACGAGATGCCGCCGTAAACAGCCTTGTCGAACTTCACCTCCGCGGGAAGCTTCTCGCGGTGCACTTCGTTCTTTTTATCTTTATCGTTAGCTTCGTGCATCAGCCCTGTGCCCCCATCTGCAAGGGTTGTGCGGCGTGCGTCACGCTCTGCGGGTGCACCATGGTATGCGGATTTTCCTTGTGCACTGCCGGTGTTTGCGTATCGATTACTTTTTCTATTTTCTGCACATCGTTCGCTAGAATCGGTGTGTCGTTCTTGTGTTCCTTCTTTTCCTTGTTGCCGACAAACTTATTGTAGAAGAACGCGTGCAGGATGGCATAGGGCACGCCGAGACCTGCGTCCATCGCCACGCTTTTATGAATGAAATCCCAGCGTCCCGCCGCTTCGGCGGCCGGCAGGTTTTTGAAGGATTCAGGGCTGAACCCCATTTTCCTTGCCGTGACGTCGCTGGCGTGCGCCACGTGGTCGAACCACAGTTTGTCGCTGATTTTTCGTGTGGCGGGGATCAACACCATGGCCAGCAGCGGCGCGAGCGCGGCGAAACGCGAAGTCAGCCCGCGGGTAAAATCTTTCTCGGGCGCGTTCTCGATGGCCTCGTAAGAAGCTTGGAATCTTGGGTCATTCTCTACTGTTTCCTTGCCGTAAATCTTTTCATCCAGCGCCTGCGTGATGTTCTTTTTGTTTTTCTTGTTCTCAAGCACCAGCAGCGGCGGAATGGTGAACATGCCGCCTGCAATGATGCTCATGAAGACATTGCCGTAAGCCGCGCTTTTGGCGAGCTGCTCCTCGTTCTTGATGAGCGGCCCCAATCCTTTCTTAAACGCATTGGTGATTGGCTCGCTCCAGATTTTCTTGCCGCTTTCGGTGAATTTACCCCAATACGCGAAGGTCACGCCCGTCATGGCGTTGAAGATCCAGTCGACGCTGAGATAGGTGCCCCATTTGTGTATGTGCTGGCCGGTGGAGATGAATGGTTTCTTGCCACTGGTATCGCCGTTTTCACGCGTACCCGTGAACAAGGACGGCGCCTTGAAGGGAATATCCTTCTCGTCAAAATGCGTATCGATTTTAGGCAGGTCTAGGCTCATGCCAGCGCCCTCGTCGGTTCATGCTTCGTCATTTCCACGATCTCGGCCATCTGTGCGGTCGGCAGCGCGGCGGCCGGTTTTTCCTGTCCGTTGCCTGCCTTGCCATTACTTGCCTGC
>CAZUKF010000046.1:0-12189 GCA_964620765.1 uncultured Rickettsiales bacterium
TAAACGCCTGAGTAGCTAGGCAGGGAGAGTAAAAGACCCGCGAATAGCCGGACTTCCCCCTGTCGAAATTTCAAACATTATTTCCATGACACATTCAGAACAAATCATCGCCTGCGCTCGCGGGTGGGTTGGCACGCGCTTTCATCACCAGGGGCGCCTGAAAAAAACGGCTGTGCACGCCGGAGGTGTGGATTGCCTTGGCCTGCTGGTGGGCGTGGCGCGCGAGCTTGGTTTACGTGGCAAAGGCGGCGTAGAGCTGGCGGTGCTGGACTGCGCCGATTACGGGCATCTGCCGGACGGCGAGGCGCTGCTGGCGGGGTTGATAAAAAACCTGGAGCTTGTCACCCCGCATTCATTGCGGGGTCTCCATGAATTCCGGGAGATGCCGCAACAAGTGCGGCATGACATGATTCAGCCCGGCGATATCCTGCTTATTGCGCCTGAGGGCACGCCGCGGCACCTGGCAATAGCAACGGAGAGCGGCATCATCCACGCCTATGCGCAGGCGCGCAAAGTAGTGGAACATATGCTGGATGCGTGGTGGCGTGAACGCGTGGTGGCGGTGTTCCGCGTGCGCTAAAACACAGATGCGGCTCGTGGCTCGTGATTGGGGCGCCGGTTTTTCTCCCACCTCTTAAGATATGTGGCGGCTTCTTCTGCCGTTTCAACTTCCTTGAAATCTTTTTCAAAGCCGTAATTCTTAGCCAGTTTGATGAGCGGGTCCCAGACCCCCCTTGGTTCGCCATGGGTGTCTTCGATAGTGGGGTTAACGATGATAATGGGCTTATTACCGTATTGCTTGTCCCTCATCAGGTATTCTTTTGCCTGATTATCTTTGACGTGCTTCAGCAGCAGCAGCGCAAAAAGCTCCTGCACCGTGCCCATACCGCCGGGCATGATGATGAAGGCTTGTGATTCCTCAATCATCTTGTGCATGCGCTTGTAGATGTCGGTTTCCAGCCACATGGTATCGTAGTAGTCGGGCAGGCCTTCCATATTGAGAATGCGTTCGAGGTTGGAGCCGCCGATCCAGCCGCGGCCTTCTTTTCTAATAACTTCTGCAGAACCGCGCACTACGCCGCCCATCATGCCGCTGCTGCCCATGCCGCTGATGAGGCCCCAGCCCTCATGCGCAATATCGCGGCCGAGCTCTTCCGACATCTGTATCAGGTCATCCCGCCGGGTGCTGGCCGAGCAGAAAACGCATACATTGAAATCCGGCTTGCGTTTTGCTTTGGGGTCGTGCTGCCGGGCAGCAATCTCTTTGGCAGAGAAAGTAAACTGTTGGGGATGGGTGGCCAGTGATTTTGTCTTTTTACGGGCAGCGCTTTTAAGCGCTTCTATAGCACCGCCGATGCTTTTGACGAAAGTGAAAACGTCTTCCGGATTCTGAGTGATAGTGCGCATGTTTTCATGCAGATGGTCTACCATTTCCTTGAATTCGTCCCAGGCGCCGTCTGAGTTGACGATGATGACGGGTTTAAGCGGCGATTTCGGGCTGTCGGTCAGCCGCATCTTTGGGTCGCTGGTCTGCAGACCGACAAAGAGCGATGCGGCTTTGAATTGCTCACGCAGCGTTTCAACTTTCGCGGGGCGCTTAATATGGCCATGGGTAGATGACGCAAGTGGTAGAAATACGAAGGCGTCCGCGTTGTCTACAACGTTATCCTGTAACGTGGTGAGGTGGTATTCTGCTTCGTTGTCGTAATTGTCAACTTCCAGCCCATAATCTTTTCTAAGCGCGTGAACAAATTGCTTTCGTTGGGTACGTAGAGTTTTTGAACCGTTGGCGAAGCTTGAGACATGCACGGTATGGACAGGATTATTAGCGAACTGATCTGCAAATTTTTTCACGTGCTTCCTTGTTATTTAAATCTTCTTGGGCTCGAGGTGCCAGGATACCATTAAGATGGTAATTTACGCCCCGTCAATTGCGGGTTGAGTGGTGAATACAGGTTTAACAGAACTGTAAAAAAACAGCCGCCAAGGATGGGCCGGCGGCTGTTTATCTCTAACTTATTGACCTAGCGCGATTGCTAGTGAATGCGCGGATTTGAAGAGGTCGGTTTGGCCGAGGCCGGCTGGCTTGCAGTGCCCGCGGCAGGCTTCAGCTCCTGTTCAGACGGTTCCTCGATTTCCGCTACTTCTTCCCGCTCTACCGATTTTTTACTCTTGGCCACGCCTTTCTCGGTGCGTGCCAGCGTGATGTTCACCGGGCTGGTGTACTTGTTGTCGGCACCCGAGGCGGAGTCGATCGCCCAGCCGATACCGCCGCCGGCGATGATGTTGCCGAAGGTGGCCCCGGCTGCGTCTGAATTGTTGAAGAAGGTGGCTTCTTCGTAGCCCTTCTTGTTGCAGACGACGTTGATGTCATGCTTGGTTTTCTGGATGGTGACGGCACCCGGCGTGGGGTTCACGCGGCCGATGACGATATTTTCACGCATCAGTGCGCAATCGGCGCCCGGCGGGTTGGTGTTCACCACGATCTGCTGGTTGGTGCCCTCGATGATTGAAGAGCAGGCAGTAAGCGAAAGCAGGCTGAATGCGGCAAACAGTTTTTTCATAACGAAATATCTCCACTGAGGTTAAGTGCCACAGCTATAGCATGTGGATTTTTCCTAATCATTAAATTTTTTGAGGTTGTCATGGCATCGATCATCCTGAGCACGGCGGGCTCGTTTGCAGGCAGTTCCACCGGAATACCCGGCGCCAACATCATCGGCAGCCAGATCGGGCGCATGGCGGGCAATTTTATCGACGAGCGCGTGTTTGGGCGCGGGGGCCTGCAGCTGCGCGACCGCGAAGGGCCGAGGCTTGCAGACCTGGCGGTGCAGACGTCTACGTACGGGAAGATGATTCCTATTGTCTACGGCACGGTGCGTATTGCCGGGAACATCATCTGGTCGCGGCCCATCCGGGAAACGGCCAGCACTTCCACCAGCAGCGCGGGCTCTGGCGGCAAGGGCGGCGGCGGGAGAGTCACTCAGACTTCAACAACCTACAGTTATTCCGTTTCACTAGCGGTGGCGGTGTGTGAAGGCGAGGTGGACGAGATTTTCCGCATCTGGGCGGATGCGAAGCAGCTGGATCTCTCGCAGCTGACTTTACGCATTTACCGCGGCGACGAAACGCAAACCCCGGATACGTATATCCAGAGTTTCGAGGGTGCGGGCAGGACACCCGCCTATCGCGGGCTGGCCTACGTGGTGATCGAGGATTTCCCGCTTGGTGATTTCGGCAACCGTATTCCCAATTTTACTTTCGAGGTGCGGAAGAAAGCCCAGTATCCGGATTACGAAGGCGAAGTGCTGGAGGAGATGATCACGGGCATGACGCTGATCCCCGGCGCGGGTGAATATGTGTACGATACCCAGGTGCAGTACAAGGTGCCGGGCGGGCAGGTGGGCGCAGACTGGGTGCAGCAGGGCAACAGCGCCGCCATCAACATGCATAATCCCACCGGCAGTGCCAATGTGCAGCTTGCGCTGGACCAGCTGGAGAGAACCTGCCCCAACGTGGGCTGGGTGAGCGTGGTGGTGACGTGGTTCGGTGATTCGCTGGACGCGGGCGATTGCGTGGTGAAGCCGGGAGTGGAGTACCAGGACGGCGCTACCACCAGCCCGGATATCTGGGGCGTGGGCGCATTTACGCGCGCTACGGCGCGGCAGATTACCATGGTGGATGGCAGCCCGCGCTACGGCGGTACGCCGGATGACAGCTCCGTGCTGCGCCTGCTCGATGAGCTAAACGCGCGCGGTTACAACATCATGTTCTACCCGATGCTGTTCATGGATGTGGACGGCAAGCCGTGGCGCGGCGAGCTGACGGGCAGCGCTACAGATGTAGCGGATTTTTTTACCAAAACGAACGGATTTAACGCGTTCATCACGCATTACGCCAGTCTGGTGGCAGACAAGGTAGATGCGTTTGTTATCGGCTCGGAGATGAAGGGGCTCACAAAAGTAACGGATACCCCCGGCTCGTATCCTGCCGTGGATGAGCTGGTTGCGCTGGCGGCCACGGTGAAGAGCATTGTGGGCGGTGTGCAGGTGACCTACGCGGCGGACTGGAGTGAGTATCACCACACGGACGGCGGCTGGTATAATCTTGATCCGCTCTGGGCAAGCGATGACATCGACATGATCGGCATCGACGCCTATTTCCCGCTCAGTGACCAGCCGCAGAACGGCTATGACGTGCAGGAGCTGATCGACGGGTGGACGCAAGGCGAGGGGTATGACTGGTACTACTCCGACCCGGAGCGCAGTGTGCAGGCACCGCTCTCGCCCGAATATGCATGGAAGAATCTGCAGTGGTTCTGGGAAAATACGCACACCAACCCGGATGCCAGCGCAACCGCTTGGGTGCCGGAGTCGAAGAAAATCTGGTTCACGGAATTCGGCTTCCCGAGCGTGGATGGCGCCGGCAATCAGCCCAACGTATTTTATGACCCGGCTTCCGGCGCAAGCGGCTTTCCCTACCATTCACGCGGGCGAGTGGATTTCCGGGCGCAGCGCGCCGGGCTGACCGCCACGGAAGCGAAGTGGCAGGGCTCAGAAATGGTGGAGCGCATGTTCATCTGGACATGGGATGCACGGCCCTACCCGTTCTGGCCGGACCTCACGAACGTGTGGGCGGATGGCGGGAACTGGAAATACGGTCACTGGGTAAACGGCAAGCTTGGTGTATCTTCGCTAGCGGCAATTGTGGCGGATCTTTGCCAGCGCGCCGGGCTGGAGGAAACGGATTTCGGTGTCTCTTCCATTACTGACCAGGTGGAAGGTTTCGTACTTTCCTCGCAGCAAACGGTGCGTGCGGCGGTGGAGAGCCTGATGAAGGCCTATTTCTTCGACGCCTCTGAATCCGGCGATGTATTGCGCTTTATACCCCGTGGGGGTAGTGCCGCAGTAGGAATAGAGGAAGACAAGCTTGTGCCGCTGGAGGATGCACGCGTGCTGGCCATTACGCGCGCGCAGGAAATTGAATTGCCGCGGCGCGTGAACGTGCTGTACCTGAACCGCCTGGGTAACTACCAGCCGGCGACGCAATATGCCGAGCGCATGGTGACGGAAAGCCGCCAGGTCATAACAGCAGACCTGCCGCTCGTCTTCTCAGACCAGGCAGCCAAGGTGATTGCCGATGTAACACTCTATTCCGGCTGGGCAGGCCGCAACAGCTACCGCTTCAGCCTGCCGCTGCAATATGCGCGCATCGAGCCGGCGGATGTGATTACCGTGACGGCATCCGGCGTGGAACACTGCATACGGGTGACGGCAACGAAGCTAATGGCGCCGGGCGTGTTGCATGTGGATGCAATCGGGGAGGAGCAGGGCGCGTATGATTTCTACACTGCGCCCGGTGACACTCCTACCGGCACTGCAAGTGCAGACCCGGTGGCGGAAACGGTGCTGGAGTTCCTGGATATCGCGGCGCTGCCGGGTGATGCCGTGGAACGCGGCACGCTGCGGCTGGCGGCGGCGGGAGATGCGGCCAACTGGAACGGGGCGGTGGTATACCGCTCGGAAGATGCGGGCGGCTCCTATGAGCGGCTGCTTGATCTGACAACGGCGGCCGTGCTTGGAGCGGCAGTTACGGTGCTGCCTGCCGGGCCTTACGCGGTGTTTGATGATGTTTCCACCGTAACAATCTCATTGCTGGGAGATGCGGAACTTGCCAGCACTGGCGAAATTGCCGTGCTGAACGGTGCGAATATCGCGGTTATCGGCGCGGAAATATTGCAGTTTAAAACCGCCACGCTGGTGGAGCCCGGTAAATATACCCTCTCGGGGTTACTCCGCGGGCGCATGGGTACGGAATGGGCCATTGGCTCGCACGCGGCCGGGGAGCGCTTCGTGCTGCTGAACGCCCGCGTGGGCAGGCAGGCCATGCCCAACGCGCTCTTAGGGCTTGCACGGCTTTACAAACCGGTTTCCGTTGGCCGCACGCTGACGGAGACGGGGGCGCTTTCGCATACCTATACCGGGGTATCCCTGAAACCTTATGCGCCGGTGCATGCGAGCGGCACGCGCGACGGCAGCGATAACCTGACAATTGAATGGGTGCGGCGCACGCGTGTTTCCGGCAGTTGGCTGGACGCGGTGGATGTGCCGCTGAATGAAGAGAGCGAGGCTTACGAGGTGGAAATCATGGATGGGGCCGACGTGGTGCGTACGCTGACCGGCTTGAGCAGCCCCACGGCCAGCTATTCTGCTGCTGACCAGATTACAGACTTCGGCAGCGAGCAGAGCAGCGTCGCGGTCAAAATCTACCAGCTCTCGGCGGTGGTGGGGCGGGGCTATGCGGGCGAAGCTTCAGTTTGAGAGCAGCTTGCGCTTCTGCGCTTGGAACTCAGCTTCCGTGAGGAAACCGCGCTCCAGCAGCTCTGCTAGTTTCTCCAGCTGCGCGGCAACATCTACCGGCACCTTGATGGTGGGGCTTTGCGGCCGCCGCAACGCCGCCATTGCTTCCTGCACCGCTTTTACAAATGGCGGGATGGAGGATTTCAGCACCCAGCGCATGGTGAAGTAGCTCGCACCGTCCCACACCCGGATGGAACCGAACAATATGCCCTGGTCGTTATCAATGGTCTGGATGCGCTCCAGCGGTATCTGCACCTGCCGGAGGCCGTAGATGATGCCGCGGTTGATGAACATCACACGGTTCTGCGTGGTGACGGCAAGCCAGGTATCACCGTTCATCATGCCGGAGGTGAGGGCGAGGATGTTCTCGTCTTCCGCCAGCAGTTTCGGCAGGGCGCGGATTTCCTTCTTGGTGAAGAAGATATACCGGTCTGGTAGCTGGGCGATTTGTTGGCGGATGTCGTAGAGATCAGGCATAAGCCAACGTATCCTGAAGCTTTTTGAGCGTCAATGCGGGGTTGATAAAGTTAAGAAATCTGCTAATATTGCTCGCAGATCCCCGCATTCCTAGGATAGTCACAATTCGTGACAGGGGGTGCGAGGTGCACGGAGGGTTCGGTATGTCCGGCTCAAGAGTTCCGTCAGTGACCTTCGGTGGTGTCAACGGGTGCCACTCATTCCGCGTCGACGGCCTTCAAGGTCGCACGACGCCCGTCGTGGAACACGACCTCCCCGACCTGGTATTCGCCAGGCACCGGGTGCTCGGCCACCTGCATGCTCACGGGCATCATGACGCCGACGTGGCGGAGGTGCTGAACCACATGCTGCAGCATGGCAAGTGAGTCACTGACGTGAGTTTCTAAAGCTACCCCGGCCGGGATAAATTATTCCCATTCATTCCCCGGCCGGGGCAGCTGTTCTCAGTAGATATTTAAGCTCGCATTTCGCGGGCTTTTTTGTTGTCTAAATCACAGGGAGTTCTCATGACCACCACCACCCATCTCGGCATTACGCTGGTTGAGCAGTCGCAGGCGCAGAAGGAGGTGACCGTCAACACGGCGCTCACCCGCATCGATGCTGTGCTCAACACCGGCGCCAAGGACAAGGACCTCGCCACCCCGCCCGGCAGCCCGGCCACGGGAGACGTGTATATCGTGGCCACCAGCCCCACCGGCGCGTGGAGCGGGCAGGCAGGCAAGATCGCCTATTTTGACCAAATCTGGCGCTTCATCACCCCCAACGAGGGCATGTCTCTCTGGGTGAATGATGAAGACCTGATTTATACCTATAACGGTTCCAGTTGGGTGGCCAGCGCGCTAGGCGAAACCAATACCGCCAGTAACCTTGGCAGCGGCACCGGGGTTTTCGCCAGCAAGTCTGGTGTTGACCTGCGCTTCAAATCGCTGGTGGCGGGCACCAATGTCAGCCTGAGCAACACCTCCACGGAAATCACCATCAACGCCAGCGGCGGCGGCGGCGTTTCAGACGGCGACAAGGGCGACATCACCGTTTCCTCCTCCGGCACGGTATGGACGGTGGATAACGATGCCATCACCTACGCCAAGATCCAGAACGTCAGCGCCACGGACAAAATCCTCGGCCGCGTATCCGCCAGCGCGGGCGACATCGAGGAAATCACCTTCACCGACCAGGCGCAGCAGCTCTGCGACGACACCAGCTTTAGCGCCATGCGCACCACGCTCGGCCTTGCCATCGGCACGGACGTGCAGGCGCAGGATGCAACGCTTGCCGCGCTGGCGGCTTACAACACCAACGGCCTGTTCACGCAGACGGCCGCAGATACCTTTACCGGCCGCACGCTCACGGCGGGCTCCAGCAAGATCAGTATCAGCAACGGCAACGGCGTTTCCGGCAACCCGACGGTGGATGTGGCAGAGGCCAACCTGGCGCTCGGCAATATCGGCGGCACGGTGGGCACTACGCAGATCGCGGGTGATGCGGTGACCTTTGCCAAAATGCAGAACATTGCCACCGCGCGCCTCCTGGGCCGCACCACCGCCAGCAGCGGCGACGTGGAAGAACTCACCGCGTCGGAAGGCGTGCAGATGGGCTCCGGCACGGTGAAATCAGACATCAACGGGCTCACCGCCGATGCCTCGCCCGACGGCGCAAACGACTACGTGATGACCTATGATGCCTCCGCCAGTGCGCATAAGAAGGTGCTCATCAACAACCTGCCCTCGGCGGGCGGCGCGCCGACCAGCGCCACCTATGTCACGCTCACCACCAACGGCTCGCTTTCAGCGGAACGCACGCTGGCCGTGGGCACCGGGCTTTCGCTCACCGATGGCGGCGCCAACAACAATGCCACCGTGGCACTCTCCGGCGGTAAGCAGACGGCGTGGATCCCCTGCGCGGCCATGATTGCCGCGACGACGAACGGCGCTAGCGCGGCGCAGGTGGAAAGCTCCACCAACAAGGTGAATATCAAGGTGCTGGATTTCGGCGACAGCGCCGACAAGTTCGCACATTTCTGCATTACCTTCCCCAAATCCTGGAACGAGGGCACAGTGACGTACGAAGCTTACTGGATGGTCAACGGCACCTCCACCGGCAACGTGATCTGGGGCCTGCAGGGCGTGGCGCAAAGCGATGCTGATGCGCTGGACGCTGCTTACGGCACGGCCGTGACGGTAACGGACGCAGGCAGCGGCACCGCCAACCAGGTGCTGAAATCAGCTGAATCCTCGGCCATCACCATCGCCGGCAGTCCGGCGGAGGGCGATATCGTGCATTTCCGGGTTTACCGTGATGGCGATAACGGCTCGGATACCCTCACGGGGGATGCACGCCTGCTGGGAATCAAGCTGCTTTTCACAACAAATACAGGCACCGACGACTAAGTGGGTTAATAGTATCTTAATGTTTCTGGGCAATAATTAATTGTTATTAAACAGTGGGGATGTTGCCATGAAACTTTCAGTAGCATTGGCCTGTATTGCCGCCGTTTTTGTTTCTTCTGCAGTGCATGCACAGCTTAGTGCGGACTGCAAGAAGGAGCAGGACGCCATTCTCGCAAATCCTAAGCCAGAAGTTTTTGACAACGAATTTTTCTGCACGACCTGTAACCGTAACAGGGAAGTGGTTTGTGTGCAGAAGGATCAAGATGGCAACCTGCATCCCTTATCGGAATTTGGCACCGGGGCAGCCAATGGGTTCAGTGGCCGTATAGACGCTGCCATGAGCACTGGCATATCTGCAGGCGGCAATTCCGGGCCGCAACCTCTTATCGGGCCTAATGACGGTTTTGGCCTGTAAATTTACCTAGCTCTGTTCCAAAAGCCGCCTCCGGGCGGCTTTTTTTATTCCATTAAATTACAGGATTCTTATGTTCCAAGCCACCCATCTGCACGGCTTCAATGCCTTCAGCGCGGCCAGCGCCGCCACGGGCATTATTCACAGCATCCAGCCGTTCGAGATCACCATCGGCACATCCGCCACCAGCAACACGGCGACGATCACCTCGGTGGATACCAGCAAATCCGTGATCTTCTTCGGCGGGTTCACCACTACGCATAACGGCAATACCTACCGCGAATTTTTCCCGCGCGTGGAGCTGACGAACGGCACCACCGTCACCGCATACCGCGATACGTCTTCCGCCTCGCAGACGGTAACCGTGCGCGGCACCGTGGTGGAGTTTGAATCCGCCGCCGTTACCTCGGTGCAGGCGGGTACAATCAACATGGCGTCTTCCAGCGCTTCCGGCACGGCGACGATCAGCGCCGTCACCACCTCGCGCGCGGCGGTGTTTTATCTTGGCAATACCAACACCACCAGCACCACCAGCCCGCAATCCGTGTTGGTGCGCACGGACCTCACCAATTCCACCACGGTCACGGCAACGCGCGCCACCGCCAACACCGCGGTGCTGACGGTGGGCTACTGCGTGGTGGAATTCGCGGCTTCCGTGGTGTCTTCCGTGCAGCAGCGCTCGGTTACGCTTTCCACTTCCTCCACCTCCAGCAGCGATACGATTTCCTCGGTAAACACCGGGCGCACGCTGTTGCTCTATAACGGCTCCACCTCCAGCACCAGCACGCTCAGCAATTTTCTCTACAATCTTGAGCTTACGGCGGCGACCACCGTTACGCTGATACGTACCGGTACTTCCACCACCAGCCGCACGATCAATTACACCGCCGTTGAATTTGCCACGGGCATCGTCAACAGCCTGCAGCGCGATACCACGGCCATCAGCGCAGCCACCAGCGCCGACGCGGCTGTCAGCAGCGTAAATACTTCAAAAACCTTGTGTAACTGGACGGGCTTTTCCAGCGACGGCGGCTCGACGGATGCGCGCTTTGCCACTGCAAAACTACTCAATGCCACCACCGTGCGCTGTGAGAAAAACACCTCCGGCGGGACCGATTCAACACCGGGCTGGGAAGTGGTGGAGTTCGTATGACGCCGGGCATCAAACGCATCCGCGCCGAGCAGCCGGAGGGATGGCGCCTGGAGCGGCGGGTGCCGCTTACGCTGATTGCCGCCCTGCTGGTGCAGCTGGCAACGCTGGTGGCCTGGGCGGCATGGCTGGAAGCGCGTGTTTCCGCCATGGAACGCGCCGCCGAGGAAACGCAGGCGCTGGATGCGCGCTTTGCGCGGCTGGAAGAGCGGGTGGATGCCGTGCGCACGGACGTGATGTTCATCCGCCGAAGACTGGAAAACCGCTGATGTTATTCCAGCGTAAGCTGGAATCTCTCTAACCTCCAGATTCCTGCTTTCGCAGGAATGACAGGGATTTTTATATGCAGGTCTCGGAGCAGGGCATTGCCCTCATCCGCCGGTTCGAAGGGTTTTCGGCGGTGCCCTACCAGTGCCCGGCGGGCTTATGGACCATCGGCTACGGGCATGCGCTGGCGGCGAAGGAGAAGCCCAAACTGCGCCTGACCCGGGCGGAAGCAGAAGAATTGCTGAAGAAAGACACGGAGCAGGCCGCGGCCGCTTTGCGGCGGAACGTGGCGTTGAAGCTGGCGCAAAACCAGTTTGATGCCCTGGCCAGTTTTATTTTCAACATCGGAGCAGGGGCATTTGTCCGCTCAACGCTCCTGGACGTGGTAAACCGCGGCTGGCATGAAGAGGTGCCGGCGCAGCTGCGGCGGTGGATCTACGCGGGGGGTAAAATTCAGCCTGGTTTAGTGGCCAGGCGCAAAGCGGAAAGCGAGCTTTATTTACAGGGATAAATCAAATATGATTGATTAAATATCAATAGCTTATTGGAACTGTCATAATCCAAAATACACATTTTTCCTTGGTTTCACAGAATTGTAACACACAAGGCCTAGGCTTTATTATAATCTGCAATCAGGAAAACGTGATTAATACCTAATTTTATTAATACTTAGAGAAGGGGTAGATTTTATGGATACACCAGCAGACGTTCCTCCGCCGCTACCGGGGACTCCGGCAGCAGCTCCGACGCCCGCCACTCCGGCAGCAGCTCCGGCGGCCGCGGGTACAACCGAATTCGGGTCCCTGCGCAAAGCATGGGACAGCCTGAAAACCGTCAAGACTGCAGATGACGTAGATGCAGCTGTCGAGAAGATCAGGCTTGATGATAAAGCCCTCGGCAACTGGTATGCACGCTATGCCAAGAAAACCCAGGGTGGCCAGCTGAAATATGACGCGGCTAAAGGTGAGCTGACAGGCGGTATCGGTCAAAGGCTCGAAATTCTGAGCGAATTGAGCGATATCACGTCAGAAACCCGTGAAGCTCTCTCCCGCTACACCTCGAAAAGCGGTGTGACTGGCCCGGTGAACCCGGCGATCCAGAAGCAGGCGAACCGGATTGAGCGTGATTTGCAGAAAT
>CAZUKF010000047.1:0-11860 GCA_964620765.1 uncultured Rickettsiales bacterium
ACGGCGAGGGCTTGTTCTTTATTGGGCGTTTTACCGATGCGGCGGAGATGGTCTTCAAAGAACGCGGCAGGGATTTGCAGCTGGATGCCCGCACCGTCACCCGTTTTGCCGTCTGCGTCCACTGCGCCGCGGTGATACACGCATTTGAGCGCGCTTATCGCCATCTCCACAATCGAGCGGCGCGGCTTGCCGTCCACGGCCGCGACAAGGCCTACGCCGCAGGCGTCATGCTCATCACGCGGGTCGTACATGCCGAACAGCTCGAGCTGCTTGGCGCGCTGCTCAAAATCTAGCTCTTCTTTTCGCATCCCTTAACAGCCTTGTGGTATTCATCTTCAAAGAACAGTATTGCCGTGGCGATATCGCGGCTTTCCCAGTGCGTGCGCACCACGGTGAGCGTGTCCGCATCCACGGTGCCGCAGCCGGCTTTCTCGGCGGCTTCAATGATCTTCACGTCATTCTTCTCATTGCCCGAAAGCGCCGCGCCCATGGAGTGGCATTCAAACTGCAGGGCGAGCACTTTCTGCACATCCTTGGGAAAGGCGTTGTAGCTCTCGCAGTAATTGCCGCTGATTTTACCCACGCAGCTTGCCTTGTCCTGGATCAGCTTGCAGCCCATGGCCTGGTGCGCGTAATTGCTTTCCTCCTTCGCGGCGAAGGCAGGGGTGGCGATGAATGCGCAGACGGTGAGGAGAAGAATTTTTTTCATGCGGCTTTCCTTGCGTGTTGCTGGAGATAGGTATTCATGGCATCGGCGGCGTCGCGCCCGTCGCGGATGGCCCACACCACCAGCGAAGCGCCGCGCACGATATCTCCCGCCGCGAAAACGCCGGGGATGGAGGTCATCAACTGGCTGTCCACGGCCAGCGTGCCGTACTTGCTAAGCTTGAGCGCCGGTTCGTTCCAGAGCATGGGCAGTTCTTCCGCGTCAAAACCCAGCGCCTTGATGACGAGATCGGCCTTGAGGTTGTAAGTATCGCCTTCCACGGGCGCCACGGCCTGCCTGCCGGAAGCGTCGGCGGGCAGCAGGCGCATGCGCTGCACCATGATCTCTTTGACTTTTTTATCGCCGATGAAAGCGCGCGGCGCGGAAAGCCACGTGAATTTCACACCTTCTTCCTCGGCGTTTTTCACTTCGCGGGCGGAGCCCGGCATGTTGATGCGGTCACGCCGGTAAAGGCAGGTAACTTTTTTCGCGCCCTGCCGCACGGCGGTGCGCACGCAATCCATCGCGGTGTCGCCGCCGCCGACCACCACCACTTCCTTGCCCTCGGCATTGATGGCTTCGATCTTATCTCCCAGGCCAACACGGTTGGCGTCGGTGAGGTAGGGCAGGGCGGGGATGATGTTATCCAGGCTCGCATCCGGTACTTCAATCTCGCGCGCCTTGTAGACGCCGGTGGCGATAAGAACGGCATCGTGCTTCTTCTGCAGTTCCTTCAGGCTTTTCACCTCGTGGTTCAGGTGGAAAACAATGCCGCCCTTTTCAAGCAGTTCAATGCGGCGCTCCACCACTTCCTTTTCCAGCTTGAAGTTGGGGATGCCGTAAACCAGCAGGCCGCCGGCGCGGTCGTAACGGTCATACACGTGCACTGCATGCCCTGCGCGGCGCAGCATGTCTGCCGCCGCCAGCCCCGCCGGGCCGGAGCCGATGATGCCGATGGAAAAACCGCTTTCGCGCGCAACCTTGATGGACTTTACCCAGCCTTTGTCAAACGCGGTCTCGGTGATGTATTTTTCAATCGAGCCGATGGTCACCGCGCCGAAGCCCTTCTCAATCACGCAGTTGCCTTCGCACAGCTTGTCCTGCGGGCAGATGCGGCCGCAGACTTCCGGAAACGTGTTGGTGGCGCTGGATACAGCATAGGCTTCCTCCAGCCGCCCCTCGGCGGTGAGCTTCAGCCAGTCGGGGATATTGTTCCCCAGCGGGCAGTGAATCTGGCAGAAGGGGATGCCGCACTGCGAGCAGCGGCTGGCCTGCACCGCGGCGGCCTTGGGGTCAAACTGCCCGTAGATTTCCTCGTAGTTCAGGCGGCGCTTTGCGGCCTCCTGCACCTCCGGGTAGGATTGCGGGGTATCGGTGAACTTAAGCATATTTTTTGTCGTCTATCGCGCCGGGGACAATGGTAACCACTGGCGGCATCGGCAGCACGGCATCGCTACCGCGGCGGTAAAGCGACAGGTAATCCGGCACGACCAGCTCTGCCGGCGTAGGCTCGATACCGAGCGATTTGAAAGTCAGCGCCGAGGGCTCGACCACGTTATCCGTTTTCAGCAGCTTCACCTGGTCGGCCGTAAGCGTGAACGGCGCGGGCAGGAAACGGGTGAGTGCGGTCATTGCACCGGCAAGGCCGAAGGGCAGCGATATAATGGTGCGTTTGCGCTCCGTGATCTTCAGCACGTATTGCAGCACCTGTTTGAAGCTCATGACTTCCGGGCCGCCCAGCTCATAGGTTTTGCCGCGTGCATCAGGGTTTTCCACGCATACGCGCACGGCGCGGGCCACGTCTGCCGCCCAGACCGGCTGGAACAGCGTCTTGCCGCCGCCGACGGCGGGCAGCACGGGCGAGAACGTGCTCATCCGGGCAAAGCGGTTATAGAAATCATCCTCCGGCCCAAAAATCACGCTCGGGCGCAGGATGGAGGCTTCGGTGAACGCCGCGCGCACGCCGTTTTCACCCAGCAGCTTGGTGCGGGCATATTGCGAGCCGGTGGATTTGTTCACCCCCAGCGCCGAGACATGCACCATGACGGGGATCTTGGCCAGCCGTGCCGCCTGCGCGATTTTTTCAGCACCGGTGGTCTGGATGGCGCTGAATTTCTGGCTGCCTTTTTCATGCATGATGCCCACCAGGTTCACCACCGCGTCGGCCCCTGTTAAATGCGGCATCACCGTTTCGGGCTTGGCAAGGTTGCCGTAGACGGGCTGAACCTGCCCTAAGTCCCCGGTAGTTTTAAGGAAAGCGGCCTGCGCCGGGCGGCGGCAGACCACGCGCACGCGCCAGCCGGCCCGCGCCATTTCACGCACCACGTAACGGCCCAGGAACCCGCTGCCGCCGATAATCGTTATAATAGGCTGAGTCATAGGGGATTTACATTATATCCCCCCACCGCTGCGTCAAGCAGGAGCTTTATTAATACGGCACGTTGACACCCCCTGTCTCCTTGCGCTATACCCGCCGCTCACCCGAAGTGCCCAGGTGGCGGAACTGGTAGACGCACTAGCTTCAGGTGCTAGCGCCGCGAGGCGTGGGGGTTCGACTCCCTTCCTGGGCACCACCCTACGCCCTGCGGGCTTCGGGTGGCAGGCCGCTTGGCCTGACAGCCGGAACCGCAACTTGGGCGTAGGAGTGTCCTCCGAAGCTCCGGAGGAGCGTAGGGGGACTATTTCAACATGCGCTTCATCTTTGCACTTCTAATCATCACCGCCCTTGTCGGCCTGCTCTACTGGCTCTTCCCCTACGCCGCCCGGCACCCGGACGATAAATTCCAGATCTTCTATTATTCCTGCTGGCTGCTGCCCGTGCTCGCGGGCGCGGCGGCGATGCGGCGCGAGGATATGAAAAAAAACGCGCAGTATATCGGCATCTGGGTGCTCATCGGCATGGTGCTGGTGCTGGGCTATTCCATGAAGGACTCGCTCTTCGCCGAGCTCATCCCCGGCAAGCCGCGCATCATGGCAGACGGCAGCATCAGCGTGCGGGCGGCTCAGGGCGGGCATTTTTTTATCGAAGGCAAAGTGAACAGCGCGCCGGTGCGCTTCATGGTGGATACCGGGGCGAGCGACATCATGCTCTCGCCGCAGGACGCGCGCCGCGCCGGGTTTGATCCCGGTCGCCTGCAGCGCACCCGCTCCTACAGCACCGCCAACGGCACGGTCACCGGCGCGCCCGTGACGCTGGGCATACTGGAGGTGGGGCCGGTGCGGCTGAACGACGTGGAGGCTTCCGTCAACGGCGCGGAGATGGATGAATCCCTGCTGGGCATGAGCTTTCTCAAGCGCTTCAAAAGTTACCGCGTCGAGGGCGATACCTTAACCCTTGTGCCGTAAAAGCCGCTGCATTACAAAGGACTCCTATGGCTAATCATGTCTACAAGGGCGATCTGCCCGCAAACCTGAAACTCGAAGGCACGCTGGCGGTGGATACCGAGGCGATGGGCCTCGTCAACCGCCGCGACCGTCTTTGCGTGGTGCAGCTTTCGAACGGAGACGGCAATGCCCATCTGGTGCAGCTGGCCGACGGGCAGTACGAGGCGCCGAACCTGAAGCGACTGCTGGCAGACCCAAACCGGCTGAAGATTTTCCACTTCGCCCGGTTCGACGTGGCCATCATGCGCCATTACCTGGAAATCACCGTCGCGCCGCTTTACTGCACGCGCACGGCCTCGCGGCTTGTGCGCACATATACCGACAAGCACGGTTATAAGGATATCTGCCGCGAATTGCTGGGGGTAGATATTTCCAAGCAGCAGCAAAGCTCCGACTGGGGCGCAGACAAGCTTACGCAGGAGCAGATTGAATACGCGGCGAGCGATGTGCTCTACCTGCATCGCCTGAAGGAGAAGCTGGACGTCATGCTGGAACGCGAAGGCCGCACCGGCATCGCGCAGGCGTGCTTCGATTTCATCCCCGTGCGCTCGGTGCTGGATCTGATTGGTTTCGAAAACGATGATATCTTCGCCCATACCTAGAGATGTCAGTTGGCAGAGGGCAAAGGGCAAGGAATTGCCATCTGCCCTCTGTCATCTGCCCTCTTCAGGCTTCAGCCTGCTCGAGATGACGCTGGTTCTGTTCATCCTGTCGATGATACTCGGCGCGTTTGTCAGCGCAGCCATGAACTCGATGATGGCGGCCAAGCGCGAGCTTACCAACAAACGCATGGAGGAAATCGACCAGCAAATACTGTGGTACCGGCAGGTCAACCATCGCCTGCCGTGCCCCGCGCCGGATGGCCTCACCACTGCTGATCCGGGTTACGGCGTTGCAGACCGCACCGGTGATTGCGCCAATGCCGCCAGCGGCTATCCCGGCGCGGTTGAAGTGGCGGAAGGCAACGTGCCTACCAAGCAGCTCGGCCTTGACGATGAATACATGTATGACGGCTGGGGCCGCCGCTTCCGCTACATGGTGCTGCAGGAATTTACGCGGGACTGCGCCTTCACCCTGCACCCGGTGGTGGGGGGCGGCTATCCCGGCATCATTATCCGCTACCGCGATAATTCCACCGTGACGACGGACCGCGTGCTCTACACACTGCTAAGCCACGGGCTTAACGGGCATGGTGGCACGCTGCAGAGCGGGGCGGTATACAGCGCCAGCTCCACCAACACCAACGAGCATGAAAACTGCGACTGCGACGGCAACGCCGCTGCTACCACCATGGACCGCGAATTCGTGGAGGAATATTACGAGGAAGACAATACTTCGCTTGCCAACCGCTTTGATGATATTCTGCGTTATGCGCGGCGCGAGAATCTTTTGTCGCAGAATGAAGTGGAAGGAGTAACGGAAGTATGTCCGTGAAGCAGGCGAAATCCATGGATGTGAAAGATCATATCGCGCATGGCCGCGCCGTGCTGAAGCAGGAAATTGCTGGGCTGGAAGCGCTGATGAGCGCGCTGGACACGCAGTTCGTGCAGGCGGTGGAAACCATCGCTCGCGTGTGCGACGGCGCGAAGGGCAGGCTCATCGTCTCCGGCATGGGCAAGAGCGGGCACGTGGGCCGCAAGATCGCCGCCACCATGGCGTCCACCGGCACGCCTGCGCATTTCGTGCACCCGGCGGAAGCTAGCCACGGTGATCTTGGCATGATCACCACGGCCGATTGCGTGTTGCTGCTTTCCAATTCCGGCGAAACCAAGGAACTGTCTGACATCATCGCGCACTGCAAGCGCTTCCGCATCCCGCTGATTGCCATGGTGCGCCGCCGCCAGTCCATGCTGGTGGGGGGCGCCGATATCGCGCTGGTGCTGCCGGAAACGCCGGAGGCTTCGCCCACCGATGCGCCCACCACCTCTACCACCATGATGATGGCGCTGGGGGATGCGCTGGCCGTGGCGCTGCTGGAGCGTCGCGGTTTTACGCGGCAGGATTTTGCGGAGATTCATCCCGGCGGCAAGCTGGGCAGCGCATTCATCCGCGTGAAAGACCTGATGCACAGCGAGGCGCTGCCGCTAGTGAAGGAAAACACGGCCATGCAGGAAGTGCTGCTGGTCATGACCAAGGGCCGCTTCGGCTGCGCCGGCGTGATCAACGCATCCGGCGCGCTGACGGGCATCATCACGGACGGCGATTTGCGCCGCCACATGGAAGGGCTGATGAAGCTGGAAGCCGCGCAGGCCATGACGCGCGCGCCCAAAACCATCCGCGCCGAAGCGCTGGCTGCTGAAGCACTGGGTGTGATGAACGAAAAATCCATCACCTGCCTCTTCGTGCTGGATGAAAACGCAAAGCCGCTGGGCATTCTCCACATCCATGACTGCCTGCGCGCGGGCATAGCGTAGCGCTATGCCGATTGGCTATATTGAATCCGTCGCCCGTTACACGCGCTTCGTGCTGCTGGGCAAGCGCGCGCTGTGGGTGCTGGCGGTGGTGCTACTGCTGGCCATCATCGTCGTGGCGTGGGTCAACTCCGGTGATTTATCGGGTAGGCTGGTGTTCGGCGGTGCCTCGAGCTCCGGCTCCGGCGCGGTGGAGCCCGCCACCATGATGCGCCCGCGCTATCAGGGCATCGACGCCAAGGGCCGCCCGTTCAGCATCAACGCAGACCGCGCCCTGCAGCGCGACAGCGACAACGTGATACTGGAAAAGCTGAGCGCCGACATGATGACGGATGAAACCGCGTGGCTGGCGCTTACGGCCAATACCGGGCTTTACAATCTCACCACCCGGATGCTGGACCTGGAGGGGGCCATCCACCTGTTCTACGAGGGCGGGCATGAATTCCGCACCGAGCGGGCGCGGATTGACGTTAACAAGGGTGAAGCCAGCGGCGATACGCCGGTGGAGGGGCAGGGGCCCAGCGGCACGCTGAAGGCAGATGGCTTTACAATCCTTGATCAGGGCGCCATACTGCGCTTCACCGGCCACGTAAAGGTCGTACTTTTTTTATGAAAAACATTGTTTTCCTCCTCACGCTGCTGTTGGCGCTCCCGGCCCAGGCCCAGGTAACCCCTAAGGGGCTTGATGGCAAGAAACCCATCGAAATTAATGCCGATTCGCTGGAGGTGCTGCAGGAACAGAATCTCGCGGTTTTTCGCGGTAATGTGCTGGCCGTGCAGGGGGAGACCCGTTTAAAATCTGAAGTTATGACCGTGTATTATAAGAAAAAAGACGGCACCACGAATACTGACCCTACTCAAAGCACGGTTGAGCGTATCGAGGTAGAGGGGGCGGTGGTCCTTGCCACGCCGGAGGAAACGGCCAGCGGCGACCGCGGGGTTTACGATGTTTCCCGTAAGCAGGTGCGTCTGTTAAGCAATGTGGTGTTAACCCGTGGAAAAAATGTTCTAAAAGGCGATAGTTTAGTGTATGATTTCGCCACGGGCAAAAGCGTGATCAACGCTCCGCAGCATACGCCGGCCGGCACCAGTGGTGGTGGCGGGGGCAGGGTGCGGGCGCTCTTTGTGCCTGAAAAAGACAAAGGCGAATAAAAATGGAATTTGAGTCGGGGGGACCCCGTTTAGTCTCGGTCAGTACCGGGCTGGGTATCCAGCATATCGGTAAACGCTACGGCGGCAGGCCCGCCGTGCGGGACGTTTCGCTCACCCTGCAGCGCGGCGAGGCCGTCGGCCTGCTGGGCCCGAACGGTGCCGGCAAGACTACCTGCTTCTACATGATCACCGGTCTGATCAAACCCGATACCGGGCGCATCATGCTGGACGGCGCGGACATCAGCCACCTGCCCATGTACCGCCGGGCGCGGCTGGGCATCGGCTACCTGCCGCAGGAAGCTTCCGTGTTCCGTGGCATGACGGTGGAGCAGAACATCATGGCCGTGCTGGAAGTGGGGGAGGAAGACCCGTCCGTCCGTGCCACCATGCTGGAAGAGCTGCTGGCCGAATTTTCTATCACGCATCTGCGCCTTGCGCTGGCGATCACGCTTTCGGGCGGTGAGCGCCGCAGGCTGGAAATCGCACGCGCGCTGGCATCGCGCCCGTCGTTCATTTTGCTCGACGAACCGCTGGCAGGTATTGATCCCATCGCGGTGGAAGAAGTGCGCGCGCTGATTGCGCATCTCAAAGACCGCGGCATCGGCGTGCTGCTGACGGAGCACAATGTGCGCGAGACGTTGGATATCGTGGACCGCGCCTACATCCTGCATGACGGCTCCGTGCTGATGGAAGGTACGCCCGCCGAGATCGTGAACAATTCCGACGTGCGGCGCGTGTACTTGGGCGAGCGCTTCAGCCTTTGAACTGACTAGTCAGGACCGTTTTTTCTCTTTTTGCGTTTTATCTTTTTATTCCAATAACATTGTTTAGAAAACAGTGCGTTTTTACGTGGTTTTGTGAGCGTTTTTGCACGGGTAATGCAGTAATTCGCATATTTTTTATCCCCCCTTCCTAACCTTCCCCCACGAGGGGGGAAGGAACTGAATGCAGTATCGCACGGGAAGCAGTGCCCCGGGAGGGGTAGAATAATACGTGTTTCTATACAAGTTGCCGCTTTTGCTGTGGGAAGCGTAACCTGGCAATTGTACCAATAGGGACTGCGGCGGGCTTTGATGGGGCAGAGATACGGTCTGTGGGCTTGTACGTGGGTGTGAAAGGAACCGGGCTTTATTGTACTTAGATTTAGTAAGATCGTGGATGGCAGCCTTCCGCCTTCGCCAAGGCTTCGGCGGACGCAGTCGCTGCCACGACAAAAAAAGCTTCCTCCGGTGGGTAGGGCTAAAAAGAACGGCATAAAAAGTCGAAAGCCGCCGGTGGTACGGCGGCTCTCAACTTACTCGATTTGCGACAGGGTGTAGGCCACCCCGTCCTTGGGCTTGAAGCCCGTAATCCGGCGGCCGGGAACGTTTAGAATCTCGTTTCCGGCATCGGATTTGAACTGCACCTTCAGCTCGTTCCGTTCGAGGTTGACCACCTCCACCTGGCCATCCCAGAGGGCGGTTTCCGTCTTGAAGCTCCCGTTGGGCGAGCCGGTGAACCGGATCGTACCCAACTCACTCCGCCCGGCCGGGATGTACTCCGGCTTGTAGGCGAGCGGGGCCAGGAACTTGAGCTGGCCGTAGTGGACCAGCTTCAGACGCCGCGATTCCAAGAACAGCGGGCTCGTAACGGCCTCGGTCAGGCTGCGGCGGTCTTCCGCGTCCAGCAGACGCTCGACACTGTGCCTGAGGTTTGCGACCTCGGTCTTCAGTTCACTCACGTTCTCGTGGGGTACGACGGGCTCTTGCTTTTTGTTGCCCGCGATGAAACCGATCACCGCACCCAACCCTAAGAGCAGCACTCCACCCAGCCAATGCGACAGACGCATAGCACGTCCTCCGAGAGACTCAGCCTGGGTAAAAAACACCGGGACTACGGGTACGCAACTGATCATTCATCACCACATCAGATCAGCGCAGCAGGTCCTAAAACCAAACACCTGAATATAGCGGATTTCAGGGGAATAGTCAAAAATAAGGCTGGTTTGGCAGGGCCTGAATTCTTCTGCTTGTATATTGGCTTAGGGTGCATTAAACCTTCCTTTACCCGTGGTATGGTATAGTTCTTGCATGACAAACAGTCCAAGACTTGAGCTCAGGCAGTCTCAAAGCCAGTCGCTGGTGATGACCCAGCAGCTGCAGCAATCCATCAAGCTGCTGCAGATGACGGCCCTGGAGGTGCAGACCTTTGTCGAGGCCCAGCTCGAGGAAAACCCCTTTTTAATGGAAGAAGAGCGCGAGGAAGACCTTGGTCCCCCGCCGGGCGAGGAAGAGCGCCGCGTGGAAGAAGAAGAGAGTGAACCCGCTTCCGAAGGCAGCGCCGAAGATGCCTTCGTACAGGATGATTGGCGCGACGGCAGCGAGATGCGTACCCCCGTTACCCCGCGCGATAGCGACGGCGACCCGCTGGAGTTCGGCGACAACCGCGCCAAGCACATTACGCTGCGCGAGCACCTCACGCAGCAGTTGGAAATGCAGGTGACAGACCCGGTGCTGCGGCGCTTAGGCGAACACCTGATCGATCTTACCGACGATGCTGGCTATATCCGTGAAGACTGGAACAGCATTACCGAACAACTGGGCACCGATAACGAACACATGGAAAAAGCGCTGGCGGCGCTGCAGAGCTTTGACCCGCCGGGTGTGTGTGCACGCTCGCTGCCCGAGTGCCTCGCGCTGCAATTAAAAGACCGCGACCGGCTGGATCCGGCCATGGAAGCCATGCTGGAACATCTGCACCTGTTGGCGGCGGGCAATCTCGAAGGGCTGAAGAAGGCCTGCGGCGTGGACACCGAGGACCTCAAGGGCATGGTGGCGGAGCTGAAAGGCCTGAACCCCAAACCGGGCCTCTCCTTCCAGAGCGAAATGGTGCAGCCGGTGGAGCCGGACGTTACCGTGCGGCGCCTCGCGGGCGGCAAGTGGCACGTGGAGCTGAACTCCTCGGCGTTGCCGAAAGTGCTGGTGAACCGCCGCTACTATGCGCAGGTGAACGTGGGCGCCAAGGGCACCGACAAGAAATTCATGACCGAGAAAATGAACGACGCGAGCTGGCTGGTGAAGGCGCTGGACCAGCGCGCGAATACGATTCTCAAGGTGGCATCCAGCATTGTGGCGGAGCAGGAAGGCTTCTTCCGCATGGGCATTCACCACCTCAAGCCGCTTACGCTGAAAGACATCGCCAAGGAAACCAGCTTCCATGAAAGCACGGTGAGCCGCGTGACCGCGGGCAAATATCTCATCAGCCCGCGCGGCACGTTCGAGTTCAAATATTTCTTCACTTCCGGCCTTTCGCACAAGGCGGGCGGGGAAGATGTTTCCAGCCAGACGGTGAAACACCTGATTAAGGAAATGATCGAGAAGGAAGGCGCCACCGTGCTCTCGGATGATGACATCGCCGACAAGCTAAAGGCCCAGAATATCAACGTGGCCCGCCGCACGGTGGCCAAGTACCGCGAGGCGCTGGGGATTGCCTCTTCCATGCAACGCAGGCGTTCCAGGGCGCTGGAGTAGGGGTTTGGGGGTTGGGGATTAGGGATTGGGGTTATGGTTTCTGCTCTGATCCCCAATCCCCAAAGCCTACGCCCCTCTAATTAACCACTCATTATCCCATTTCACACCTAATCTTAAGGCCAATCCCTTAAGCTGAAAGGGTATGAACAGCGGTGCTCCCTCTCATTCAGACGAACATTCGCCCCTGCTTGAAGTGCCGGGCATGGAGATCATTGCGCCCCTCTTACAGGACCCCACCGTTAGCGATATTCTCATCAACGGTGCCGACAGCGTCTTCGTAGAGCGCCGCGGCAAGCTGGAGATGACCGACATACGCTTTGCCTCTGAGTCTGCCGTGCATGCGCTGGGCGTATGCATTGCCCGCGCCGTGGGCCGCAGCATCGACCCGCACCGCCCGATGGTGGATGCGCGCCTGCCCGACGGCAGCCGCGTGAACATTGTCTCGCCGCCGCTTTCAGTGGACGGCACCAGTATTTCCATCCGCAAATTCGCTTCCGCCTCCTTTACGCTGGAGAGCATGGCGCAGTATGGCAGCATCTCGATGCAGCTGGCCGAATTCCTGAAATTATGCGGCAAGTGCCGCCTCAACATCATCATTGCGGGCGGCACCGGCTCGGGCAAGACCACGCTGCTCAACGCCATGACGCAACACATCGAGGAGATGGAGCGCGTGGTGACGATTGAAGACGCGGCCGAGC
>CAZUKF010000048.1:0-11781 GCA_964620765.1 uncultured Rickettsiales bacterium
ATTTGAACGTCTTTCTCGGGTCAAACGCGTCGCGCACGGCCTCACTGATAAAAATAATCAGCACCAGCATCAGCGCGATGACGGCAAAACCGGTAATGCCAAGCCACGGCGCGTGCGGGGTGGTCTTGCCCTGCAACAGGAGCTCACCCAGCGAGGGCGAACCGGCGGGCAGGCCGAAGCCCAGGAAGTCCAGCGTGGTCAGCGCGGTGACGGAGCTGCTCATCAAAAACGGCACGAATGTCATGGCCGCAACCAGCGCGTTGGGCAGTACGTGGCGCAGCATGATGCGAAGCGGCGGCACGCCCAGCGCGCGCGCGGCCTTCACGTAATCAAAATTGCGGGCACGCAGGAACTCGGCGCGTACCACGCCGGTGAGCGACATCCATGAAAACAGCAGCAGGATCAGCAGCAGCCACCAGAAGCCCGGCGTAATCAGGCTGGCGAGAATGATGAGCAGAAACAGCTCCGGCAGGCCGGACCAGATTTCAATAAAGCGCTGGAACAGCAGATCCGTCATGCCGCCGAAATAGCCCTGCACCGCGCCGGCGAGAATGCCCAGCACCGCGCTGGAGATGGTAAGCACCAGGCCAAACAGCACCGAGATGCGGAAACCGTAAACTAGCCGCGCCGCCACGTCTCGCCCCTGGTCGTCCGTGCCCAGCCAGTTATCGGGGTTGGGCGGGGAGGGGTGCGGTGTCAGCAGGTCGTAGTTTATGCTGTCGGAGGCGAAGTGAATGGGCGGGAAAATCATCCAGCCGCCGCTGGCCTGCACTTTTTCCATGATGAAGGGCTCGCGGTAGCCCGCCTCGGTTTCAAAATCCCCGCCGAAATATTGGTCGGAATAAAAACTGAAAACGGGGAACAGCGTTTTGCCCTCGTAGCGCATGATGATGGGCTTGTCGTTGGCGATCAGCTCGGCGAACAGCGTGACAAAAAACAGCGCCAGGAAAATCCACAGGCTCCAGTACCCACGCCGGTTGGAGCGGAACAGGGAGAGGCGGCGCTTTGTCAGCGGGGAGAAAGGCATAAATGCTATCTCTACATGACGCTTCCTTTAAAGCCAATATTTAAGGAAATTACGAGTTCCTATCGGGAACGGATTGTTTAAACCTGTCTACAAGTGCTCTGGCAGCAGCCGGATCGATAATATCGACCGCACCTAAAAGTACCGATTCAATTTCTTTTAAAGAAAGTGCAGGGGCCGGATTGCACAGATCACGAATAGCCGGAGCATGTTTATCGAATGCAGTATGGAGGTCCCCCAGAAATTGGTCGATGCTTGCATCTGTAAAGTTCAGAGGCTGGCCGGTGGAGGAAACGGGCTTGCAGTCCATTGAAACTGATATCGCATCTTTATGTTTCGTATATTCCTTCAATGGTCCGATGTCATATCGCGCAGTTGATTTCATTTCCTCGACTAAAAGCTCTACTATCTTCTTGCCTCGCCGGAGGCCTTCTTTCTCCCCCATTTCTTTTAAAGGGAAACTAACGTAGAATTCCGCGCCATCGTCTTCAATGCACGGATCAGTTGAAAATTCAAAATTTCCTACTTTGGCTCCGTATCCGTAATTACCAACACCATATACGAGCCGTATATTTTCTTGTTCCGTAGACATTTAATAAAGCCCTTTATTAATAATTCATAATTATTACATATCCCTCCGCTCGAAGTCAATGCGCGGGTCCACCAGCATGTAGGTGATATCGCCCAGCAGGTTGAACAGCAGGCCGATCAGGGTGAAAATATAGAGCGTGCCGAACATGATGGGGTAATCGCGGTTGATGACGGCCTCGTAGCCGAGAAGGCCGAGGCCATTGAGTGAAAAAATAATTTCAATCAGCAGCGACGAGGTGAAGAGAATGCGAAGCAGCGTGCCCGGGAAACCCGCGATTACGATCAGCATCGCGTTGCGGAACACGTGGCCGTAGAGCACTTGCCGCTCGGTCAGGCCCTTGGCGCGCGCGGTGGTAACGTAGAGCTTGTGGATCTCGTCCATGAAGCAGTTCTTGGTGAGCAGCGTGAGGCTGGCGAACCCTGAGATCACCATGGCGAGCACGGGCAGGGTGATGTGCCAGAAATAATCGGCGATGCGTGCGCCCCAGCCCATCTGCTCCCAGCCGTCTGACGTAAGCCCGCGCAACGGGAACCACTGGAAATACGTGCCGCCCGCGAACAGGATGATCAACAGGATGGCGAATAAAAACCCGGGGATGGCGTAGCCGATGATAATGGCAGTGCTCGTCCATACGTCGAACTTCGAGCCGTCGCGCACCGCCTTGGCAATGCCCAGCGGTATGCCGATGAAGTAGACCAGCAGCGTGGTCCATAAGCCCAGTGAAATGGTAATGGGCAATGTTTCCATCACCAGCTGCACCACGGTCTTGTCACGGTAGAAGCTGGTGCCGAAATCAAAGCGCAAATAATCCCAGATCATCTTGAAAAAGCGCTCGGCGGGCGGCTTGTCGAAGCCGTACATTTTTTCAATCTGGGCGATGATCTCCGGGTCCAGCCCGCGCCCGCCGCGATAGGTGCTGTTGCCGCGCATGGAGGCGGCTTCTTTTCCGCCAGTGTCAGAACCGCCTGCGCCGGAAACGCGTGCCGTGGCATCGGAGGTGATGTCGGTCAGCCGCACGATCATCTGCTCCACCGGTCCGCCGGGTGCGGCCTGCACAATGATGAAGTTCAGCAGCATGATGCCGAACAGCGTCGGGATGATGAACAGCAGGCGGCGAATGATATAGGCGGACATGGGCTAAATTATAGCCGCCGCGAATGCGCTTGTCACCCCGCACTCGTTGCGGGGTCTCCTGCCATTTGAGGGAGATGCCGCAACAAGTGCGGCATGACACTATTTGAAAAAGGCGCTTAAAGTTTCAATCACGCGGTCCTGCTGCTTCTCCAGCCCCAGCCACAGCGGCAGGCGCAGCAGGCGGGCGCTTAAATCATCGGTATTCTTCATGCTGCCGTGCGTGCGGCCATACAGGCGGCCCGCCGGCGCGGAATGCAGCGGCACATAATGGAACACGCTCTGGATATTGGCGGCCTTAAGATGTGTAATCAGTTTTCCGCGCATGTCCATGTTCGGAAGCAGGATGTAGTAAAGATGCGCATTATGCGTGCAATTGCCGGGGATGACGGGGCGGCGCAGCACCCCGCTCTTTTCCAGCGGCGCGAGGGCCTCGTGGTAGCGGTTCCACAACGTCCGGCGCGCATTGGTGATGCGCTCAGCCTCCTGCAGCTGCGCAAACAGGAATGCCGCCGTGATTTCGCCGGGCAGGAAGCTGGAGCCGATTTCCAGCCAGCGGTATTTATCCACCTGCCCGCGGAAAAACTGCGAGCGGTTGGTGCCTTTTTCACGGATGATCTCGGCGCGTTCCACCAGGTTCGGGTCCGAGATCAGCAGCGCCCCGCCCTCGCCGGAGATGACGTTCTTGGTTTCATGGAAGCTCAGTGTGCCCAGCTGGCCGTGCGCGCCCAGCGCCTTGTCTTTGTAAGAGGCCATCAGTCCCTGCGCCGCGTCTTCGATCACCATCAGGCGGTAATCGCGGGCGAGGCTCATCAGCGGCCCCATCTCGGCGCTCACCCCGGCATAGTGCACCGGCGCGATGGCCTTGGTCTTGTTGGTGATGGCGGCTTCCACCAGCGATTCATCGATATTCAGCGTATCCTCGCGTATGTCCACGAACACCGGCACGCCGCCGCGTAGCGCAAACGCGTTGGCGGTGGAGACAAAGGTGAAGGACGGCATGATCACCTCGTCACCGGGGTGAATATCCGCAAGCAGAGCCGCCATTTCCAGCGCCGCCGTGCAGGAATGCGTGAGCAGCGCTTTTTTGCAGCCGGTGTTTTTCTCCAGCCATTCCTGGCATTTTTTGGTAAACGCGCCGTCGCCCGCCAGCTGGCCCAGCCGGTGCGCCTCGGCGATGTGCTCCATTTCCTTGCCGGTAAGGTGCGGTTTATTGAAGGGGACGAATTCGCTCATATGAACCAATGATGAAAAGTGTGCCAGGCGCGGCTGGGCTCCAGGCCGCAGCGTACCCATGTTTTTTGCACTGCGATATTGGGGAGTTGCGTGGAGGTGAAAACCAGGCCGAGGTTTTCCACCTCCGCATACCAGATGCCAGATTGTATCAGATCGTTGTAAATGCCCTTGCCCTGGTGCCGCTCGTAGACACCGCTGAGCACCAGTTCCAGCGCGCCGGGGTGTTTCTTGAGGGTGAGATAGCCGCCGATTTCGCCGTCCACCTCTGCCACCAGCACCACGTCCGCCACTTTTTTATCGGTGCAGCTGCGCTCTGCCCAGTCCTTGTAAACCGCGTCGCACGCCGCGCGGTCCAGCCGCGGGTCGGCATGGTAATGGCCATAATAACCGGCGAAGGATTCCGCCGATATCTTGCTGATCTCCGCTGCTTCGCCCGCCTTGAGGTGGCGTACCACGTGTTTTGTTTTGGGCTTTTCCACCGGCCGCTTTTTAAGGTCGCGCTGGTAATAGACCAGCGTATCGGCCAACATCATGCCGCTGGCGGAAAGCAGCGCGGTCACCTCGTAATTCGAGGCGGGACAGCGCAGGATCATGAACTCCACCTTTTTGTCATGGCAGAATTTCAGCGCGTCATGGATCTCATTTTCGCTTGCCACGAACGCTTTTGCCGTCACGTAGCCAAAACGCAGGCAGTCCATCTCCGAAAGTGCGGTGTAATGGTTTTCAACGGGGTATTGCATCAGCTGCCCGTGGTCTCGCGGATGATGCCGGTAGGCTTGCCCAGATGCCGCAGGTGGATGCGCGCGAGATACGCGCCGATAATGCCGAGGCAGAACAGCTGCACGCCCGAGAATAGCGCGATGATGGCGGCGGTGAAGGTGAACCCCGCCACCGAGCCATCAGTGACAAAATAATTCCAGATCACGTATCCAAACAGCCCGGTGCCCACCAGCAGGAATACGAAGCCCAGCATGCTCGCGATCTGCAGCGGCAGCACGCTAAAACCGGTGATCATGTTCACCGCGTGCACCAGGTTTTTGTGAAACGTATAGGTGGTGCGGCCGTATTTGCGTGGCTGGTGCGCGATGGGCGTGGAGGTAAAGCGCGTGGTGGCCCAGCAGAGAAGCGCATCGATAAACACATAATCACCGTGGTAATTGTCAAACACCGGCTTCAGGTTGATGCGGAAGGCACGGAAAGCCGAGGCGTCCTTGGCGATGCGGCTGCCCATCATCCGCGCAATCAGCGCGCGGATGAACCACGAGGCAAAGCGCTTGCCGCCGTGCTGCTGCACGTGGCTTGGCACACCGTAGACCACGTCTACATGCTCCGTCATCGCGGCGAGCAGCTTGGGTACTTCCTCCGGCGGGTGCTGCAGATCATCATCCAGCGTAATGATGATGCCGTTGCGTGCATGCCGTATGCCGATCAGCAGCGCGTTGTGCTGGCCGTAATTGCGCATAAGGCGGATGCCGCGCACCCACGGGTAAAGCGCTGCCAGCTCCTCGATTTTCTGCCAGCTGTCATCGCGGCTGCCGTCATTCACCAGTATCAGTTCTTTCGTGTAGGAGCCGCCGGGCAGCGCGGCGTCGATACGCGAAGCCAGCTCGTTTAAGCTCAGCGCGCTGTTATAAACCGGGACTACTAGTGAAAGAGAACGATTTTCCATAAAAGGAGAGTAGGCAAAATGGGTTAACGGTCAATTACCGCCCGGTCAATTATAGATTTGGGGATGCAGCAATACCCGTCTTTTTCGATTGCAATGGCGCGGTGCGAAGGCACCATGCGCGTGCATTCCGCGATAATGCCGGAGGATTGGTAGCCTCTGGCAACTTCCAGCAACTTTGCTGCCGGCATGGGCCCTTTGCCTTCCAGCTCCCACATCTTGATGACGGTATCGTAAACAATAGGCTCGCGGCTCATTTTGAAAACCGGGTAGGCGCGCTCATCCATCAGGATGTGCTGCGAGGGTGGTCCCTCGGTAATTTTACAGGCGCTTGCGGCTTCACGCGCGGCCTTCGCCCGCTCCGTGTAGTTCCACGGGCTGAAGATCGCCACCTGCTCGGGGATGAGCCGGTCATAGCTTAACGAGTTTTCCACGTAGCCCGAGAAGCGCCAGGTGCCGACAACAAGATGAAACAGCGCGAAGGCAAAAAGCGCCGGGATAAATTTTGCATGCTGCGGCGAGGGCGTGATCTTGAGTGTAAGCATTACACCTAGTATCAGCAGCGGCACAGCCAGCCCCACGTTGTAATATGGCCGGTGCGTGCCGAGGAACACAAATAGCAGCGCAAACGCAAACACCAGCGTCAGCAGCGTGAGGATGGCAATGCGGCGCGTATCATCGCCGCGTTTGCGCACATCGTGCAGCATGGTGCGCAGGCGCCGCGGCAGGCAGGCGCGCACCAGCAGCACCAGCAGCACAAAATAGAACGCGTGCGCCGTGTTGCCGGTGATCTCCGGCAGCAGGCGCGGCAGCGAATCCCGCGTGGTGTATTGCAGCCAGCCCTGCAGCGTGGTGAGGTGATACTGGATGTTGAAATCCGTCAGCATTGCCAGCAGCACGTGGCCGAGCGCCTTGGCGGTGAAATACAGCGGGTCCTGCAGCAGCAGCGAGAGTGGGAAATAATTCATGCGGATGAATTGCAGCGTGGCGGGCGAGGTGGTGCAGTCCATCCGCGCCGTCCACGCCAAGTGCGAACTCAGCGCAATGACAATGATGAAACCCGCAAACGCGGTGGTGAAAATTTTATTTTTAAAGGACCTCTGTACGAACCAGCCGCCCAGCGCCAATTGTAGCGGCAGGAAGGCCAGCGCCTTGGGGTGCGCGTAATACACGCAGAAGGTGGTTACAATAAGCAGCAACGCCGCCGGGATCGCCAGCCTCCGCTGCTTGATTTCCGGCTGGTACAGCGCGGCACAAATGAAAATCCCCACCGTGATCAACAGCGTCTGCTCCGGCCGGTTGGTAAGCAGCACCAGCGGCACGGCATCGAGCGAAAGCGCCGCCAGGATCAGCGCCAGCGGCAGCCACGCCCGTCGCGCGGGCAGGGCAAAAAGCCGGCAGGCGATTGCAACCCAAAGGCCTAGCCACGCGAACAGGTTGCAGAAGGCAAGAAAACGGATGGCAAGCAGGTGGTCGAGGCCGCTATAGAGCAGGTGGTTGATGGCGGCCGGCAGCCACCATACCCATGGCAGGGGCCGGCTGAGCCCCCCTTCGTTGCCGATGAAGCAGAGCGGGTAGAGGCTCAAGCGCCGCCCGCCGTCGATCAGCGCCCGGTGGAGCAGGAAATACCAGCCCACCTCGTCGGTCTGCAGCGGGATGAAAAGCCCCACCCCCAGCATGGCCGCGAATGCGAGAATCACCGCGCCCGCGAGCCATGGTGCGCTGAAAAACCGGGCTTTTTTCTCCATAACCCCTGCTATATCCCTAAAATCAGGGTGTTGCCAAAGGTTTTCCGGCAGTGTATGAAAATCGCCCGGACTTTAATGCGGGCACATAGCTCAGTTGGTAGAGCAGCTGACTCTTAATCAGCGGGTCGTAGGTTCGATTCCTACTGTGCCTACCACACTTCGCCTTCGGCTTCGCGTGGCGCAGCCATGCGAAGGCGACCTTAGGCGAAGTAGTGCCCGGCATAGCTCCGTAGGAGCGACGACGGGCTGGTTGGTGTCAGTTCAGACTTTCACGCTTTGTGCACTTGATTCTACGATTGCGGGCGTCATTGCCGTATCCGGCTTTTTCTCGCTACCCTTGTGTTCGATGTTGTAATCGTTCTTGTCCACGAAGATGGCCTGGAACGTGTTCGCCGCCAGCAGGAAGCCACCCGCCACCAGCAGGTTGGGCTCCTTGCCCTTGCCGAACTCATGCCCGCCGCCGACGATGGAAGCGATGTCGGAGCCGATGTTGAACATCGAGGAGAGCAGCACCGGCCGGTGCTTCATCTCGGTGAGGTAATACTGCACCGACCCTTCCTTGTAAGGGTTGGCTTCCGGCTCGCCGATCTGTTCACGCGTGAAAACAATGTTGGCGTCAGACGCGAAGCTCAGCGTACCGGCCACCATGCGGCCCGGCGAGAAACCGCCCTTGCCCAACATGCTCGAAGCCGTCCACACCGCGCTGGAGGCCATGGCAATGCCGGTGCCTGCCTCGATGGGGTACTTGGAAGGATGCGTGAGCTTGTTGAAATAATCGGCGAGATAGCCCTTCGGTTTTTCATTGTCTTTCGTTGCCGCTTCCTGTCGGAGCTTTTCCTTTTCTTCCTCGGTTTTCTTTTTGCCGAAGAGCGCAATAATAGAAAAGGCGCTGATAAAACCAGCGCCTGCGGCAGAGAACACGCGGTTCTTGGAAAAGAACATCGCCGAACAGCCGAGAATCTTCAGGCCGGCGACAATGCGCGGAGCGTTATTCGTGACGATTTCGGGCGCGTGCGCGCGCAGCCGGTCGGTGAAACCGGGTTTCTCCTGGTTGTCCATAGCTTTCGCGTCTGCGGCGGCCATTCGGGCATGCTAACATACGGGTAGAACGGGTGTTGTTAAGGTTAAAAGAAGGGGTGTTACAGCCCATATGACAGCTTTGTTACAAGTACTAACCTTTTGATTCAGAAAAACACAGTAACGGGCTTGCACATCCGGCGGGCGCGCCTACATTACTCTCATGAAACGTTTTATTGCGCTGGGTGAGCGTGCCCTACTGGCTGTAAGTGGCCCGGATGCCCGCAGCTTCCTGCAGGGGCTGGTGACGGTCGATGTGAAATCCGTGAGTCCCGGCGCGGCCCGCTACGGGGCGCTTCTTTCGCCGCAGGGCAAGTTCCTGCATGATTTTTTCCTGCTGGATGCCGGCGATAATATTCTGCTCGATACTGAAGGTGCCCGCGCCGAAGAACTAGCCAAGCGCCTGAAAATGTATCGGCTCAAGGCGAAGGTGGAAATCGCGGCCAAACCGGAACTCAGCGTTTTTGCGTTCCTGGATGAAGCGCCTGCCGCGCCGCCTGGTTTGATATCGATTCTTGATCCGCGTTTGCCCAAACTTGGCACAAGGCTTTACGGAAATGATTCCGCCTGCCGCAACTGGCTGGCAGAGCAGGGCTTCGTTGAGGCGGGCATGGAGGAGTATGAAAAACTCCGCATCGCGCTCGGCGTTCCGGACGGCAGCCGCGACATGATCGTCGACCGTTCCTTCATCATGGAAAACGGTTTCGAGGCATTGAACGGCGTGGATTTCAACAAGGGCTGCTACGTGGGGCAGGAGGTCACCGCGCGCAGCAAATTCCGCGCGACGTTGCGCAAAGGGCTTTACAATGTCAGGGGCGAAAAAACACTTCCTGCAAGCGGCACGCCGGTGCTTTCTGGCGACAAAACAGTGGGTGAAATCCGCTCAATCTTGGGCACGGAAGGGCTCGCAATTTTGCAGGCAGAAAGCGTCGAAAACGGTGGGAAATTACTGGCCGGGGAAGTGGTTATCCATGCCTCAAAACCCACGTGGAATACAGGCGAAACCGCTGGTGGAGCAGCCTGAAAAGGAGTATAATAAGCACATGGTGATTCACGCGCCTCACAATAACGGGGACGGCTATCTTACCGGTCAGCTCCTCATCGCAACTCCCGCTCTCGCAGACGGTTGTTTTGACCGCGCGGTGGTTTATTTATGCGAACACAGCGCCACCGGTGCCATGGGTGTTATCATCAACCATCCCATCGCCAACATCTCGCTCGGCGAGATTTTAAAGGCTCTCAGCATGCCCACGCCGGGTGACATCGGCAACCTACCGGTTTATTTCGGCGGGCCGGTGGATTCGCACCGCGGCTTCGTGCTGCACACGTCCGATCAGGTGTTGGAAGACAGCGTAGTGGGATCTGACGGCATCACGCTCACCGCCAATATCGGCATGCTCAAGGGCATCGCCGAAGGCCACGGGCCGATGAAAGGTTTCTTGGTGCTGGGCTATGCCGGATGGGCGGCCGGGCAGCTCGAGGCGGAACTCGAAAGCGGCAGCTGGATCACGGCGCCGGCCACGCGCAAGCTGGTGTTTGATTCGGAGAATGACACCAAGTGGAACCTCTCCGCCCTGTCGCTCGGCGTGGATCTTTCCCGCCTTTCCACCCATGTCGGCCACGCTTAAGCCAGCTTTCCCGGCCTGGCCTTCAGCGCTTTTTCCAGTCTCTGCAAATATTCCGCTTTCGGAATTTCCATGATGCCGAACTGCACCAAATGCTCGTTCACGTATTGCGCATCCAGCAGTACATAGCCCGCTGCTTTCAGCTTTTCCACCAGCGCCACCAGCGCCGCCTTGCTGGCGTTGGGCTCGCGCGAGAACATGCTCTCGCCGAAAAACGCACCTCCAAGTGCAACGCCATATAGCCCGCCCGCCAGCACATCGCCGCGCCAGCATTCCACGCTGTGTGCAAAACCTTTTTGCGCCAGCTGCGTGTAAAGCTGCACGATATCATCGTTGATCCAGGTGCTGTCCCGCCCCGCGCAGGCGCCGATCACTTCAGCAAACGCGGTATCCACGCGAATTTCAAACGGCTCGTCTTTCAAAAATTTCGCCAGCGAGCGCGGCACGTGGAATGCATCGAGCGGGAAAATGCCGCGCATCTCCGGCGAGAACCAGTAGAGTTCGGCGCTGTCCTTGTTTTCAGCCATGGGAAAATAACCGCCGGCATAGGCGGCGAGTAATTGTTCCGGCGTGATGGAGTTTTTATGCATGGACGACCGTAGGGAGGACTAGCGAGCGACCGCGAGCGCAGCCTGCCCGGCGCCAAGCGCCGAAGGCGCTGAGGGCAAGTTTATCATTTTCCAAGCAACCGCTGCATGGAGCTGAGGGCGTGGAGGTAGCCCTCCGAGCCCAGCCCGCAGATCACGCCGGTCGACGCCATGGAGACATAAGAGTGGTGGCGGAACGGCTCGCGGCGGAAAATATTGCTAAGATGCACCTCGATCACCGGGCCCTTATGCAGCAAAAGCGCGTCTAAAATGGCCACGGAAGTGTGTGTCAGCGCCCCGGCATTGATGATAATCCCCGCTGCTTCCTTGGTGGCTTCCTGCAGCTTGGTGACGATCTCGCCCTCATGGTTGCTCTGGAAAAACAGCACCTTGAGCCCGCATTTATCACCATGCGCGGCGCATTTTTTGGCGATATCGGCCAGCGTCTCGCGGCCATAGATTTCCGGCTCACGCTCGCCGAGCATATTGAGATTCGGGCCGTTGACGATAAGAACAGACTTAGACATATTAAAACCCCTATCACCCAAAGCCTAAGAAACCCTTACCATGCAGCTTACCGTCAACGGCGAAACAAGGCAGTTTGAGAGCATCTCCAGCGTCGCGCAGCTGGTTGAAAAACTCGGCCTCAACCTCACCCAGATCGCGATAGAAAAAAACGGCGCCATCGTGCCGAAATCTTCTTATGCCGCTGCAGGCTTATCCGCGGGCGACGCCATCGAAATCGTCCAGTTCATTGGCGGCGGGTGATGGAAGACTTTCTTACCCTGAACGGCAAGCGCTATACCTCCCGGCTCCTCGTCGGCACGGGGCGCTACAAATCCATGGCCGAGACCAAGGCGGCGGTGGAGGCCAGCGGCGCCGAGATCATCACCGTGGCGGTGCGCCGGGTGAACCTTGGGCAAGACAAGGGCGAGCGGCTGCAGGATGCGCTGGACCCGAAAAAATACACCTACCTTCCCAACACGGCGGGCTGCTACACGGCCGAAGACGCCATGCGCACGCTGCGCCTCGCGCGCGAGCTGTGCGGCTGGAAGCTGGTGAAGCTGGAAGTGCTGGGCGACGAGAAAACGCTCT
>CAZUKF010000049.1:0-11715 GCA_964620765.1 uncultured Rickettsiales bacterium
CGCGCGGCGTGCCGCAAATCGAAGTCACGTTCGACATCGACGCCAACGGCATCGTCAGCGTGTCCGCGAAAGACAAGGCCACCAGCAAGGAGCAGCAGATCCGCATCCAGGCCAGCGGCGGCCTCTCGGAAGACGATATCAAGCGCATGGTGAAAGAAGCGGAAGCCAACGCGGCGGAAGACAAGAAGCGCCGCGAAATGGTGGAAACCCGCAACCAGGGCGAAGCTTTAGTCCACGCTGCCGAGAAAACCCTCAAAGAGCATGGCGACAAGGTGTCCGGCGGCGAGAAGGAAGCCATCGAGCGCGACATCGCGGCCCTGAAGGAAGCGCTGGCGGGCAATGATAAAGCCGCCATCGAAGCCAAATCACAGGCGTTGACGCAGTCTTCCATGAAGCTCGGCGAGGCCATGTATAAAGCGCAGCAGGAAGCATCGGCCGCATCCGGCTCTGCCTCCTCCGGCGAATCCGGCGATGCCAACGCCGCCAACGACGACAAGGTGGTGGACGCTGATTTCGAGGAAGTGGACGAGAAGAAGAAGCAAGGCTAAATTCGCAAGCAGGGGGGAGCCTCATGGCGAATGAAATATCGATTACGTTAGGAAGCGCCTCCTTTGAGGAACTTAAGAAAACTAACGATCATGGCGCCGAATATTGGAGCGCGCGTGACCTGCAACCCCTGCTTGGATACAGCCAGTGGCGGCATTTTGAGAATGCTATCGGGAAAGCGATAGTTTCTTGTGAAGAGTCTGGAAATAAAAGAGATTATCACTTTGCCGAAGCCGGCAAACCGATCCCCGGCGGCAAAGGATCCGTGCAGGTAGTGCCTGATTATCACCTTTCCCGTTTTGCTTGTTATCTCATTGCTCAAAATGGTCATCCCGGCAAACCGCAGATTGCGGCAGCACAAAAGTACTTCGCCATTCAAACTCGTAAGCAAGAATTAACCGAACAGCTTTTGGCTGACAAAGAAAGGCTGGAGTTACGGAAACAGACGGCGGAAGAATTCAAGGCCCTGTCAGGTGCCGCTCGCCAGGCAGGTGTAGAAAACCGCATGTTTGGAGTGTTCCATGATGCGGGTTATAAGGGTCTGTATGGCGGATTGGGAAACGAAGGGATCAAGCACCGTAAGGGGATTCCTGATAAAGACAATTTAATGGACCGGATGAATGCAACGGAGTTGGCGGCAAACCAGTTCCGCATGACTCAGGCACGCGACAAACTGGCGCGTGAAAATGTTCATACGCAGGGCATGGCCATTGCCACTCATGAGAAAGTCGGGAAGGAAGTGCGCGATGCCATTATCCGCATCGGCGGGGATCTGCCAGAGAATATTCCACCCGCAGAGCATATCAAACAAGTTGAGAAGCGCATTAAAGCCGCGACGCCCAAATTAGCCTTGGAAGGCAAGCACGCAACCGGATTGCTGGGCGATGATGTCGCGTCCGATACTGTAGAATAATGGCCAAGCAAGATTATTACGAGCTCCTCGGCGTCTCGCGCACCGCTTCGGCGGATGAGCTGAAAAAAGCGTACCGCAAGCTTGCCATGCAATACCACCCGGACCGCAACCCGGGAGACAAAGCGGCGGAAGAAAAATTCAAGACCATCAGCGAAGCCTATGACGTCCTGTCGGATGATCAGAAACGCGCGGCCTATGACCGCCACGGCCATGCCGCCTTCGAGGGCATGGGCGGCGGCGGCGCATCGGGGTTTGATTTCAGTTCTACGTTTGCAGACATCTTTGATGATCTCTTCGGCAATTTCGGCGGCGGCGGCGGGCGCAGGGGCGGCGAAGCGCGGCAGGCCCGCGGCTCCGATCTGCGTTATGATTTAGAGATCGCGCTGGAAGACGCCTTCCGGGGCAAGCAGCAGAACATCAAGGTCACCACCTCGGTCGGCTGCGAAACCTGCAGCGGGCAGGGCGCCGCACCCGGCAGCAAGCCGGTGGCCTGCGGCACCTGCAACGGCTCGGGCCGCATCCGCGCATCGCAGGGCTTCTTCACTATCGAGCGCACCTGCCACACCTGTTCCGGCCTCGGCAAAGTCATCAAGGATCCGTGCCGAAACTGCGCCGGCACCGGCCGCGTGCGCAAGGAGAAAAACCTCGCCGTCAACATCCCCGCCGGGGTGGAAGACGGCACGCGCATTCGCCTCGCGGGCGAGGGCGAAGCGGCGGCGCGCGGCGGCCAATCCGGTGATCTCTACATTTTCCTCTCCATCAAGAAGCACAAGCTGTTCGAGCGCGACGGTGCGGATTTGCATTGCCGCGTGCCCATCAAGATGACGGCGGCGGCACTCGGCGGCGCGGTGGAAGTACCCACCATCGGCGGCGGCAAGGTGAAGGTGACGATTCCGGAAGGCACGCAGAACGGCCACCAGTTCCGCCTGAAAGGCAAGGGCATGCCGGTGATGCGCAGCGGCCACCATGGAGACATGTACATTCACACGGTGGTGGAAACGCCGGTGAAGCTCACCAAGAAGCAAAAAGACCTGCTCAAGGAATTCGACGCGGCGGACAGCAGCGGCCATAGCCCCGAGGCGGAGAGCTTCTTTTCCAAGATAAAAGAGTTCTTAGGCGACCGGAAGGAGTAGCCTTCCGGCCCTTTGCGTTTCATGCCACACTGCAATTGTCACCCCGGCTTCATGCCGGGGTCTGGCTTTAAAAAAACACTTAAATGCATACAAAAACACGCTAAGGACACCGGAAAATCACTTAAAACCACGCTTTTTGCAAGTAAAACCCATTGACATAAAAAGAAAAAAGGTCAATAACACCCCATCGCAATCTGACTAGTCAGTTCACCATGAAAATCGCCGTCGCCGGATCTACGGGAAGAATGGGCCAGGCCCTGCTCAAGGCCGTGGGCGTCTCCTCGCACACGCTGGTGGCGCAGGGCTCGCGCGACGCCGCGGCGCTTTTTGCGGAAGCAGGCGCGGTGATTGATTTTACCGGCCCGGAACACACCGTTGCGCTGGCGCGCGCGGCGGCGGGGAAAATTCACATTATCGGCACGACTGGTCTGACTGAAGGCCAGCAGAAAATCGTGCGCGAGGCAGCATCAAAAGCCTGCATCGTCCAGGCGGCGAATTTCAGCATCGGCGTGAACGTGCAGGCGGCGATTGTTGAAAAAATCTCGGCACTGCTCGGCGAGGAATACGACATCGAGATCGATGAAATGCACCATGCCATGAAAAAGGATGCGCCTTCCGGAACCGCGCTCATGCTGGGCCGCGCGACCGCAGCGGGCAGGCGCGTTGATTTTGCCAAAGCGCGCCGTGACTCGTCAGAAGGCGAACGCAAGCGCGGCAGCATCGGCATCAGCGCGCGCCGCGGCGGTGAAGTGGTGGGCGTGCATACCGTGACATTCGCGGGGCCCGGTGAAAACCTGGAATTTACGCACCGCGCCTTTTCGCGTGATATTTACGCGCTGGGTGCTTTACACGCGGCTGCGTGGGCGGAAGGAAAAAAACCGGGACTGTACTCGATGCGGGATGTGCTGGGGCTTTAAAACTAAGCAATACCTACGCCGTCAAAGCCGTAATCGTCATCATCGTCGTCGCGATCGCCATGTGCTTCCTTGCGACTATAGTTCGGGGCGGCGCGCAGGAGTTTTTCTACGGTCTTGATGATGACATCCGTGCTTGGCTTTTGCGGGTGTGTATCGGGGATACGTTCCGGCGGCGGCACCATAAATTCCGCTACCGACAACCGGTCGTTGCGCCACAGGACATTGCGCGCCGCCGCATGAAACAGGATAGATGAGTATGCAGCAGGAATTTCAGTGCCATCATCAAATCTGTAAACACTGCCCTCGATGGCGTTCATAATCGTACCCGGGTCATGACCCGTTTTTTCTTCGTAATGTACAAATTCCCCTTTGGCATTCATGCGGACTACACGGTTGGGCGAGAGGATAACGGCTTGTGCAACGTCCGTCGGCCGCCTAATATAATTTTTATCTTCATCATCCCATTCGTCGGTTTCCAGTTCACGTGGGGCAGTCCTGCTATAGTGCTGCGTAACGCTGGGCTGCCAGTCTGCTGTAATACTTCTTTCCCGAAAATTAGACGCAGCATTTATCTTCTTCAGAAATTTATGAGTCTCCGCGTCATTAATGGCATGCATATAAAGCCCGGGGAAGCCTCGTGTAACGTCGGACATATAATCAACAACAGATGAAACACTCAGTGCGTAAATAGGCGGCACATCACCTCTCACGCTTGTACTGTAATTGGCGCATTCCTGCAAAAACGCAGTGCCGTAGCTCCAGGCAAGTACCGTAATATTATTGGCATAGCGCTCTTTGCGCTCTTTGCGTTCTTCGTCTTCATCGATGGATCGCCCACATGCATCCAGTTCAGTATCAAATATGTGCTTCAGGTCGCTCATGAACTGTTGTGCCTCCGGGCTGGCGTAGCCCATGGGGTCTTTGAACAACTCATCGATACGCTTGGCTGTTCCGGTAAGATTTTTGAAGTCTATCTCCCCGGGCGGGATAGGATCATCCCAAGCAGCCACGATAACGCGATGCAGCTCTTCTCCCGCAGGCGGATTAGCAACAAGGCGCTGCCCGCGCTGCAGTATTCTTGCCAGCTGTGCTGACTCTTCTTTATTTGGCCGCCTGCCGCTCTTGGTGACAGGTGCGCCTACGCGTCCACCGGGGAAAATCATCAGTGTGCGCCTGTCAAGGTCGATATCATCCAGTGTGACCGGTACAACACAATCAGGGTCATGGGGGTCCAGCTCAAAAAACTTAAGGGTAGGGCCCAGTCGAAATGCTTCTGTCCGAGCATCCGCATCCCTGAGAGGCCGAAACGGCTCATCTTCATAATCATTATCGTCATCTTCGCCGATCATGGAAAAGATTATGAATAATTAGCAACTGCTTGGCTAGCTTATTTGCGCCTTTTCCGGGAGTTGCAGCGCATCTGTCAGCGCCCGTTCCAGCAAGGCGCTGGCATCCCGGCCTTCGGAGTCTAAAATGCTGAAATGCTTTAGAACTTCCTTCACACCCTTTGCCGTGTTGCGTTCCAGCGTGGCCGTAACCGGCGCCCCGTAAAGCGGCGCCAGCACCGGCCCCAGCTCCTGCAGCAGGCGGTGCATCAGCGCGTTTCTTGCGTTCTCAGGGTTCATGGCTTGGCCGTAATGCGCAGGTGGGAAAAAGAATCAAGCGTCTGCTCGATACGCAGGTAAAGGTTGCGGAATGCGGGTGACTGCCGCCCGATATTGATCACAAGCCGCTGGCCCATTTTATCCTGCATGGCAGCGTAAAACGTGCATAGTTCCGCCAGCGTATCGTTTATGTATTTCGTCACGATGCTGTGACTTCCCTCCGGCACATAGATGCGCAAAGAATCGCCTGCGCTGGTTTCCAGCGGCGTCATGATCAGCCCGTTCCCGCCATGGCTTTTAAGCGTGTTGTGCAGCTCGCGCAGCAGCCAGCGCGCCAGCGAAGCGTTGATTTCCTGCTTCTGCGGCTTCAGCTTTTCTTCCGGTGCATGGTAAAAAATCAGCAAGGTTCTGTGGCCTGCCGGTGCGGTTTTCGCTTTGTAATCCTGTACCCGGATTGTCAGCGTATGGAGAGTATCCAGCAGCAGCATGTCCGTGTGGTTTACGCCGATGATCAGCGTATTGCGCCCGAAGATAAAAGCATGACCGGTGGTGATTGCCTGTTTGTCTGCAGTAATACCCATGGCTACTCCTTTCCACGCGGCACCAGCGAACGGCTGGCAGGGAAAATAACGCGCACGCTTGTGCCTTCTTCCAGCTTACTGGTAAGCACCAGCTTGCCGCCATGCAGTTCCGCGTACATTTTACAGAGCGGCAGGCCAAGGCCCGTACCCTCGTGGCTGCGGCCGCTGCGGTGCACCTGGCCGAACACGGAAAGCGCCTTGGGAATATCATCCTCGGCGATGCCGATACCGGTATCGGAGATGATGAGGTTGATCTGCCCCTGCGCATCCATCAGGCAGATAACCTTGATCTGCCCGTTCTCCGGCGTGAACTTCACGGCGTTGGAGAGGATGTTGAGGATGATCTGGCGCACTTTGCGCTTGTCGGCCCAGAGCGCGGGCAGGCCGGGCTCCGCCGATTCGCTGAAATGAATGTTCTTGCCGCGGATCTTGCCGTTCATCATGCGTTCGCACTCGGTGATGATCTCATGCAGGTCCACCTTTTCTTCCATGAGCTCCAGCTTGCCGGCGTCACCCTTGGAGAATTCTAAAATGTCGGAGATCAGCTGCAGTAGGTGCGAGCCGCAGAGATTGATGTCATGCACACGCTCGCGCTGCTTGGGGCTCAAGGGGCCGAAATAGCCGGAGTTCATCATTTCCGAAAAGCCGATGATGGCGTTAAGCGGTGTGCGCAGCTCGTGGCTCATATTGGCAAGGAACTCGGATTTCGCCTGGCTGGCGAGAATGGCCGCTTCTTCGGATTCCTCGGCGCGCAGGATTTGTCGCGCCATGGCAATGGCGAAGAAAGAAAGCACGGAGCCGAACACGGTAAAGAGTGCGAGGAAGCCGATATCCTTGGCGCGTGATTGCCGCCACGCGGCCAGCACGTCGTTCTCATCCAGCACTACGTGCACCAGCACCGGCATGTTGGGCAGCAGCATGTTGGCGGAAATCTTGATGGTATTTCCCACAGACGCGGTTTGCAGGATCACCGGCTGTGTTTCCATGGTTTCGGTCTGCGGGGACCGCTTGCCGCCGCGCACCATGCTCTGCACCACCATGTCGTTAAGCAGATTTGCCACCGGCCCTGCCGCCAGCACCGTGCCGCTCTCCAGCGTGAGCGACATGTATTTCTGCCCGCCGAATGCAACCGAGTTGTAGAAATTCACGAAATAAGTGGGGTCAATGGCCGCCACCACGATGCCGCCGAATTCTCCTGAAAGCAGGTCGAAGCGGCGGCTCATGACGATCAGCGAGCCCTTGTCCTTTGTCTCCAGCCGGCCGATGAATACCGAGCGGTCATTGCCTTCACGCATGGTTTCGAACAGGCTGTTGCCTTTCAGGCCGAGGCTGTAATCCAGCCAGTTCTCGTAACCCTTCTTGTGCTCGCCCACCTTGATCTCGCCGGTTTCCGAGACGATGGCCATCGCCACGATCTGCGGCGTCTCGTTCAGCCAGACGCGGAAATTCTGCCCCATGTATTCGGTGAGGTTGTTGCCGAACATGGTGTTGAGGTATTGCCGCTCGATGGCGCGCCGCAGTGCAAGGTCGACGCCCAGCAGCGTCAGCTCCACGTGGTCGGCGGTGATATGGGTGAGGCGGCGGGCGTCGGTCTCGCCTTCCATCAGCGCGTTGCGGTAGCTTTGCGAGCCCTGATAGACAACCAGCGTGCAGAAGATGAGCATGATCAGCGCAGAAAACCCGACGAGATGGCGGATGCGCGATGCGCTCTTTCGATGCAATGTCTGCCGGTTACTGGCCACGCAAATTAACTTTTCAACGGAGGGTGCACACTTTAGTACTATTACTTTAGTTAAGTCGATTTAATAAAAACCCAAGAAGGCGTTAAATATCCCTGAAGAATCCGTGGCTTAATGTTTGATTTACGTTTACGCTTGGGCGCGCAGAAACACGGTTTAACCCGTGAAATCAACGAAAAAGGGAATAACTACCAGGGAAGGCGTTCGTTTGAGTGGATATTGCCGCCGCCGAAATCCCAGTTTTCTGAATCACCCTTGGAAGCGGCGTAGGAGAAGCGGCAATAACTGAAGCCTTCGTTCCAGCCTTGCTTGTACTGGTCGGAGGAAGCCATTTCAGGGCGTTTCTTGAAGCCAAACATGAGCTTGTAATCCCAACTGCCTTCGGCAGAAAGGCCCGAGTCGCAACCATCTTCCCAGCCCAGCACGTATTCGGGTGGGCCGTCCGGCGTTACGGTCTGAACCCAGAACGGGCGGCAGCCGGAAAGTGCGATCAGTGCTACGCTGAGTGCTGCCGTTTTTTTAAGGAAAGACATTTGGATAGCCATAGTAAGACTATAGCATTTCCAAGGCCGCGAATAAAGTGAAGCCTTGATGACAGTGGTTTTTAAGGCAAAAGCCCGCCTAAGGGTCGCCCGCTCAAGATATGGACATGGAAGTGAAATACGCTCTGCCCGGCCCGTTCCCCATGGTTAGTGATCAGGCGATAATCGGCCAGCTTCAGGCTCTCGGCGGTTTTGCGCACCGAGGCAAAAAAGGCAGCCACTAACGAAGGTGGCGCCGTGCTCACGAAATCATCGAACGAGCGGTAACCTTCCGCCTTAGGGATGACCAGCACGTGCGTTGGTGCGGCGGGGGAGATATCAGCGAAGGCCAGCACCGTTTCATCCTCGTAGACTTTTTTGCACGGGATTTCGGCGCGCAGAATTTTGGCGAAGATGTTGTTGCTGTCGTAGGCGGTCATACGATCTTGCAGGCTTCATTGAACTCAAGACGCGGCGCGCGCGGGCGCAGCTTGTTGTTGTCACCGTAGCCGAGCGCGCAGATGAAATTGGATTTCACGCGCGTGCCGGCAAAAAATATTTCATCCACCATCTTGTTGTTGAAGCCGGACATCGGCCCGCAATCCAGCCCGCAGGCGCGTGCGGCCAGCATGAAATACGCTGCCTGCAGCGAGGAATTGCGCAACGCCACGTATTCCAGCTTGTCGTCCGGCAGCTTGTCGAACCAGCTCTTCACGCCCGCGGGGTTGTGCGGGGCGAGTTTATCCATGTGTTCATAAAAATGCAGGTCCATGCCGAAAATTGCCGTTACGGGAGCGGTCATAGTTTTCTCCAGATTGCCTTTGTCGAGCGCGGGATTGAGCTTTTCTTTTGCCTCCGGCGATTTGACGAATACTACGCGCAAGGGAGACATGTTCGCCGACGTGGGACCCCATTTGGCAAGTTCGTATGCCTGCATGAGCACGGCGTCATCCACCGGCTTGTTTTTCCAGCCATTATGTGAACGCGCGTTGCGGAACATGAGGTCCATCGTTTCATCGAGCTGCGGTGCTAATTTGAGTGCGGTGCTAGTTGCCATGATCATTCTCCTATCGGTTTGGGTTGTTCCCACACGTTGAGGCGGTGCTTACCTACGATCAGTTGCCCCCATTGCGGCTTTGCTACGCTGAAGCCGCCTGATTTGAGATCTTTCATCCAGTCGGCGCTTGAGCGGTAGACATTCTGCAAATTGCCGATGTAAGCCCATTTCCCATCCCGCTTGCCGTAAAGCCCGGTGGAGTAATCAAGGATGACATATTCGGCTTCTCCATCGCCATTGAGATCAGTCTTCAGCAGCGTGCAGTGCGGGCCCGAGTCCAAGCAGCCATGCGCGTTGATGCGCTGCTGCAGGAAAACAAAAAATTCCGGGTCTGCTTTCTCGCCTTCAGGGAAAACATCCACGCGTTCCGCCAGCGCTTCCGCCGAATGCTGGGTAACGCGGGCGTAGCGGCTTTTCTTTTCCATTTCCGTTTTTGCCATCAGGCGGATGGTTTCAGCCTCCGGATGAGAATTCAATACGGAAAGCATGGAAAGTGCTTTTGTTCCATAGGTTCCAAGGCCGAAATGCAGGTAAGAATAGTCGAATTTTTCAGCTTTTATGTGGCCGTTTAGCAGGCGATTTACCTGGCTTGTGGCACCAATGCGCTCAGGGTTCAGAATAGGTGTGCCTGCGCCTGCTACCACAGCCAGCAGGGCCAGCAATACATAGGTATTTACGCGCTCCAGCTTTTTCAGCCATTCGCCCGGCACCAGCGTGGCCCAGGCGGCGCCGAACGCGCCGATGCCGATAAGCATGATCCCGTAGGCGGCCCATACGCGCTCGGCCGACCAGCCGTGCTGTATGACACGCAGGCCCAACGCATAGGCGGAAAGCAGCGTGTATACCGGCAGCACGACCAGCGCCGCGGTGACAAAATGCTTCAGCCATTGCGGGTAACGCACCGGCACGGTGCCGTCATCATACGTGCCGGCCAGCATGATGATCACCACCAGCTGCAGTGTCAGCATCAGTGCGGTGGCGTGGCCAGTGTCCCACAACGCATGCAAGCCAGTAAACGGCAGCACGGCAAGGAAGAGCAGTGCAATTAGGCACGCCAGCGGCAGCATCCACGCGCAGAAGCTGATGATGCGCTTGAACACCACGCCAAGATCACGGATGCGGTCCTGCGTGAGTGCCAGCGCCAGTGCGAAAACCGCGCCGCTGGCGCCGTAAGAAAATAAGGGGCCGCTGAACAGATCGGCAAACAGATGGATGCCAACTACCTTGAAAAGTTGCGCCCAGAGCAGCAGCAGCAACCAGAACAGGCCGAGCAGCACCGAGGACATGGCAAAGGTATAAATCAGGCCGAGCTTGGCGGCATATAAGCTGGCGTAGAAACTGCCGCCTTCTGCCCGCTGGCGTGCCTTGGCGGCGATGAGCAGCAGCGCCAGCCCCCAGCTGGCGAAGATGCACATGAGCACGGTAGGCACTGCGCCGGGAAATTCACCCGGCGGGTAGAGATACACCTGGAAAACCGCCATCGCACCCAGCAGCAGCGCCTGCAGCCCGAGGAAGCGCAGCATCAGGCGCAGGGAAAGCAGGCTGCGTGCCGCGAAATAGGAAAGCGGCACCAGCGTCGTGATGGTAACGGCGGGGATTCTCCACCAGTGATGTTCCGGGCCGCCCTTTTCTTCCACCAGCACCAGCAGCCACAGCAGCATACCCTGCAGGAAGCCCAGCCCGAGGCTGAGATAGAGATCCCGGCGGGGAAGGCGCGCGAGTTTCCTGAACATACAAAACCTAGAGTTTGCGCTTTTTCTTTTCATCGAGACCGGAATGGTTCTCCCGGCGCTGCATTTCCAGCAGCACATCCTCGACCTTTACATCCGAGAGCGACCACAGCACCAGCAGGTGAAACAGCAAATCGGCGCTTTCGCTTACCAGCTCCTCCTTGCCTTCGGCGACGGCAGCAATGGCGGTTTCTACCGCTTCCTCGCCCACCTTCTGTGCTATCTTGGCGCGGCCCTTGGCAAACAGCTTGGCAACATACGATACGTCGGGTGACGCGTTCTTGCGCGATTCTACCACGCCGTAGAGATGTCCTAAATAACCGGGATCAACAGTCATGCCGCAATCCTGACGGGAATACCGCTTGCGCGCAACGCTTCTTTTGCCTGCGCGATGGTGAATTCTCCGAAGTGGAACACCGAGGCCGCGAGCACGGCGCTGGCATGTCCCGATTCCACCGCGTCCACAAAATGTTCGAGCGTACCGATGCCACCGGAGGCGATGACGGGAATATTCACTGCATCCGCCACCGTGCGGGTGAGTTCCACGTTCATGCCTTTCTTGGTGCCGTCGCGGTCCATGGACGTAAGCAGGATTTCACCGGCACCGTATTTTTCCATGCGCTTTGCCCACGCGATGGCTTCAAGCCCGGTGGGGTTGCGCCCGCCATGCGTGAACACTTCGAAGCGCGGGCCCGCCTGCTTGGCGTCGATCCCCACCACAATGCATTGCGAGCCGAATTTCTCCGCCGCGCGCTGCACGAACTCGGGCGTTTTTACTGCCGTGGTGTTAATGGAAACTTTGTCCGCACCGGCGAGCAGGAGCTGGCGTATATCCTCCAGCTCCCGCACGCCGCCGCCCACCGTGAGCGGCATGACGCATTGCTCCGCTACCTTCGACACCATGTCATACAATATGCCGCGGGCGCCGGAGGCGGCAGTGATGTCGAGGAAGCAGAGTTCGTCGGCGCCCTGCG
>CAZUKF010000050.1:0-11659 GCA_964620765.1 uncultured Rickettsiales bacterium
TACGCAAAAAATCCGGCGTCAGAATTTCAATCGTCGTCTTCGGTGCACGGCGGCGCAAAGCGGCGATGCACTCGGCAAAATGCGCGGCCCCGCCATCGGCCAGATCATCCCGGTCTACTGACGTAATCACCACGTGGGAAAGGTTCAGCTCCGCCACCGCGCTGGCGAGGTTCTCCGGCTCATGCGGGTTGAGCGCGCCTGGTACCCCGGTCTTCACGTTGCAGAAGGCGCAGGCGCGGGTGCAGGTATCGCCCATGATCATCACCGTGGCGTGCGCCTTGGTCCAGCACTCGCCGATATTCGGGCAGGCCGCCTCCTCGCACACCGTGTTCAGCTTCAGCTTGTGGATGACCTCCTGGGTAGCCCGGAATTCCTTGGAGGTGGGGGCCTTGACGCGGATCCACTCCGGCTTGCGCAGGGGTTTATTGTTGTCCCCCTTGAGGTTATGTACGTCGGCCATAGAAAAAGGTTGTAAAGCCCCGTTAAAAGGTTTAAAAGACACCCTTCCAAAAAACACTGTGAAAAGCAAGGAGTTTCCATGGCCCGCGTTACAGTCGAAGACTGCATCATCCACGTACAGAACCGCTTTGAGCTTGTCCTCATGGCGGCCCAGCGCGCCAAGCAGATCAGCTCCGGCACCCCCCTGACGGTGGACCGTGATAATGATAAAGACGCCGTGGTGGCCCTGCGCGAGATCGCAGACCGCACCGTCAGCCTCGACGGCCTGAAGGACGAAACCATCAACGCCTTCTGCAAGCGCCAGGCTGTTGATATCGCGGATTCCAAGGCCGCCGAGACGGACGAGCTGCAGATGGACGTGCAGAGCGCGTTCGAGGAAGCCTCCAAGCACATCGCCAACAAGGAAGACGCCATTGATGATGATTCCGGCATGTCCTTCGAGGGCGAAGACGTCGCCAGCGAAGACTGATTTTCCAACACTGTAAATGAAGCGCCCCGGGCCTATGGCCCGGGGCTTTTCATTACTTCAAGATATCGTAGCCGAGATCCGCCTCCTCGCCGTCGGGGAAGTCCCGTAGCGCCGTTCCCTCGGCACGCGAGGCCTGGACCATCTCGATGGTCACCGGGTTTCCGATGTCGTTCACCGTCGCGAGCCTGAACTTGTACCACTGGCCCTTTGCCAGGGGGGCGCCATTGAGATGGCCGCCTGCCTCGATGAAATACAGCGCGGGCTTCTGCCTCGGCCCCTCGCTCATGACCACGAGCGCGCAGTTGCACGGCTCACCGGTCTGGTCCACGCGGAAGGACCCGTCCGACGACCGAAGACTCACCTGTGCCTTCGGCCCCAGCCTGACACTCCACATCTCATAAAACATGAACACGCCCTCGAAAGGGGCCACCCCCGCAACCAAATGCCGCGGGGCAAATACTGAGTACAGAACCGCTCCGCACTCATCACAAACAACGAACTGGGGTGGACGCTACAGGATAAATTAATCTTGGGCAAACAATTTAACCCGGCATGTCCTTCGAGGGCGAGAACATGGCCAGCGAAGACTAAAAAATATTCCTCCCCCTTGATGAGGGAGGATAAAGGTGGGGGTGATCTATCCTCCGCAGTTTGCCGCCGCAACACCCCCATCCAAACCTTGCTTCCCCGTCAAGGGGGAGGGCTTTAAGCATCGCCCCTTTATTAACCAACATGTAATCTTGCCGTAGCCTTCCCGTTAGGGGGGTGCTGCTAGGTTTAGCACATGTTCACTGAAAGGAGCATGTTTATGAAAAAGACCCTTCTTGCTGCCCTCGCCGCCATTTCACTGATGAGTGCCGCCACCCCCGCCATGGCGTGGGACGGCCACCGCGGTCACGGCCGCGGCCATGACCGCCATGACCGCTGGGATAACAACCGCCACCACGGGCACAGCCACCGCCACCATTCCAGCTCGCGGGTCATCATCAACACGCCGCTGTTCGGCTATTATGACCCGTACGTGCGCTACTACACGGTGGCCCAACCCATCTACTACACGCCGCGGGTTTACCACCGCCACTTCCGCGGCTGCGGCCACTGGTAGATGAGTTGTTAGTTATTAGTCGCTAGTTCTTAGCTAACGACTAACGACTTACAACTAACAACTATTCCACCTGCGTCTTAATCGGCAACGTAAACGTAAACAGCGCCCCGCCGCCATCGGCCGCATTCTGCGACCAGATCTTGCCGCCATGCGCCGTCACGATGCCGCGGCAGATGGCAAGGCCCAGGCCGCCCTCCTGCACCAGCTCTTCCTTGGTCAGGTTGCGGCGTGCACCGGTGTAGAATTTATCAAAGATACGCTCCTCGTCGCCCGGCGGCACACCCGGGCCGTCATCCATCACGATCACGTGGATATCCGGCTTCACCATCTTGGCCGAGATGGTGATGTTGGTGTGCTGCGGCGTATGCTCCGCCACGTTCTCCAGCAAATTGATCAGCACCTGCTCGATCAGCAGGCCGTCCATGCGCACCAGCGGCAGGCCCGGCTCCACGCGCGTCACCACCTTGCGCGCACCCAGCTTGTGCTCCGTGCGCATCAGGGCCGAGCCAATCAGTTCTTCAATAAAATAAAGCTCCTTGTTGAGCTTCACCGAGCCCGATTCCAGCGACGTCACGTCCAGCAAATTCGTCACCATGCGCGCCAGCCGCGCCGCTTCCTCGTGGATCAGCCGCAGCAGTTCCACCCGGTATTCATCCGTAATCTTCTGCCCTTCCAGCAGCAGCGTGGAAGCCGCACCCGTGATGGAAGCCAGCGGCGTGCGCAGGTCATGGCTCACGGAAGAGAGCAGGATGTTGCGCAGCTTTTCGCCTTCCGTTTCCAGCAGGGTCTTCTCAATCAGCTCCGCCGAGCTCGCGCGCTCCAGCGCGGTCGCGGTCAGGCTGGCGAAAGTTTCCAGCAGCGCCACGCGGTCGGCGGAAAAGGCCTGGCTGTCGCTGTCGGGCACCACGCCGATCACGCCCACCACGCCGCCCGAAGCGATCAGCGGCAGGTAAAGCCCGCGCGCGCTCGGCAGCGTTTCGGTGCCGCGCCCCGCCAGCTGCTTGTGCGTAAACGCCCAGCGCGCGGCAGATTCCTCGCGCACCGGGTCCGTGTCATCCTCCACCGTGTCCTCCGCCACCACGCGGTGCAGCTTGCCGGCCTTGTCCGGCAGCCAGACGGAAACATCGCAATCCGCCACGTCGGCGATATGCCGCGAGGCAATCTCCGCCAGCGTGTTGCGGCCACGGTTGGCCGTCAGTTCGCGCGTCATGGCATAGAGAACCGAGGTATTTTCCTCGCGCTTGCGGGCAAAAATCGCCTTCAGGCGCAGACGCGCCGTCTGCGTGCCGGTGATTACGCCCGTCAGCAACAGCGCCGCGAACGTCACGATGTGCTGTTCCTCGGCAATCTTCAGCACGAAAAACGGCTCAATGTAGAAGAGATTGTAAAACAGTGCCGAGAACAGCGTGGTCATCAGCGCCGGCCCGCGCCCGAAGCGCACCGCCACCGACACGATGCCGATCAGATACGGCATCACCAGGTTCACCGGGTCCACGTGTGTGCGAAGCGGCAGCATCACCAGCGATACGCCGAAAGCCACCAGCGGCGCGGTCAGGTAGTAATACGCCGGGGCGCCGGATTTCCAGAACGGTGCACGAAAACCCTTGCTGTCCTCCGCCTCGCCGGTGACGACGTAAACGTCGATGTCGCCGGAAACACGCATAATCTGGTCGGCCAGCGTGCCGTAGAGCACTTCCTTCCAGCGCGATTTCTTTACCTTGCCGATGATGATCTTGGTAAAGCCGTGCGCCCGCGCATATCCCACGATGTCTTCATGCGCCCGCCCGCCCTGCACCACTTCTGTTTTAGCACCCATGCGTTCGGCCAGCCGCAGCGTGCGCTCCACCGCCTCCTGCCCTTCGCGGCTTAAGCGGTAGTGCCGCTCGTTCTCCACGTAAATCGCGGTCCACGGCGCGCGCAGGCCGCTGGCCGTGCGCTTGGCCACCCGCACCAGCTTACCCGAAAGCGCATCCGGCCCGATGCAGACCAGGATTTTATCCGCCCCGCTCCACGCCTGCCCGGACTTCCCCTTGTAGCTCTCCATGAGCTGGTCCACGCGTTCAGCGGTGCGGCGCAGCGCCAGCTCGCGCAGCGCGATGAGATTGCTCTTCTTGAAAAAGTTCTGCGCCGCGCGCCGCTTCGCGCCGGGAGCGATGTAGACTTTGCCCTCCTTCAGGCGCTTGAGCAGTTCTTCGGAGGGGATGTCCACCAGCGAAATTTCATCCGCCTTGTCGAAGAACGCGTCCGGCACCGTTTCTTTCACCCAGATGCCGGTAACGCGCGCTACCACATCATTCAGGCTCTCAAGGTGCTGCACGTTGAGCGTGGTATAAACGTCGATCCCCGCCGTCAGCATCTCCTCCACATCCTGCCACCGCTTGGGATGGCGCGAGCCGGGCGCGTTGGTATGCGCCAGCTCGTCCAGCAGGATCAGCTGCGGCTTGCGCGCCAGCGCGGAATCAATGTCAAACTCGGTGAGCTGCGTGCCGCGGTACTGGATTTCGCGCGGCGGGATGGCGGGAATGCCCTCGGCCAGCTTCTCGGTTTCCGCGCGACCGTGCGTTTCCACCACGCCGATCATCAGGTCCACGCCCTCGTTGAGGGCTTGCCGGCTGGCATTGAGCATGGCGTAGGTCTTGCCCACGCCGGCGCAGGCACCAAAGAAAATCTTCAGCTTGCCGCGGGATTTTTTCTCCTCGGCCTCCTCCGTCTCGGCGCTGATGCGCGAGAGCAGTTCGTCAGGATCAGGACGTGACTCATCGTTCATTGCGCCATCATCACAAATGAGTTGGTAAATGCGGTGTATATACCCGTTTCACGCCCTTGACGGTTGTCCGGCGCTCCATCTGCCAGAGATCGTACTTCGCCTGCCCATTCAACCAGCTTTGCGCGTTTGTTCCGAATGCCTTGCTCAGGCGGAGTGCCATCTCCGCCGTGATAGCAGCTTTTCCGTTCACAATTTCAGATACAGTTTTGCGGCTAACGCCGAGCGCCTGCGCAGCCGCCGTCACCGACAGCCTCAGCGGCTTCAGATAAAGCTCTTTCAGCACCTTTCCAGGATGCGGCGGATTATGCATCTTCATATCTTTCTTCCCCTGCGCTTAATGATAATCAATGTAGTCTACCTCATACACTTCTGCGTTTCCCATACGAAAAACCAGCCGCCAGTTCCCGCTCACCCTCAGTGCCCACTGACCTTTGCGGTTTCCCGTCAGCGGATGCAGGCCGGAACCCGGAAAATTGATGTCCACAATGTTCTCGGCATCGTCCAGACGGCTAAGCATAAGCGCCAGCCTGTCTGCGTGTTTTGCTTGTATGCCTGCCTTTGAGCCTTTCTCAAAAATTTTTTGTAGTCCCTTATGCTTGAAGGTTTTTATCATATCATTGTAACGTTAAGGGTTACAATTAGCAAGCGCTACTTCCCTTCCCCATCCAGCGCCAGGTTCAGCAGCAGCACATTAACCCGCGGCTCGCCATACAGCCCCAGCTGCGGGCCTTCCGTATGCTTTTCCACCAGCCCGCGCAGCTTTTTAGCCTCCATCCCCCGCACCCGCGCCACGCGCGCCACCTGCCAGTTCGCCGCCGCCACGCTGATATGCGGGTCCAGCCCGCTGCCGGAAGCGGTAAGCAGATCCGCCGGTATCGGCGCGCGGTTATCCGGGTCCGAACGTTTCAGCAGCGCCACGCGCGCCGCCACCGTTTCCTTCTGCGCCGGATTTTCCGGCCCGATCTGCGAGGCCGCCGAGGCGGCGGCATTATAGCCGTTGGCCGAGGGCCGGCCCCAGAAATAGCGCGCGCTGGTGAACTCCTGACCTATCAGCTCCGATCCCACTGTTTTGCTACCCTGCATCACCATGCTGCCGGTTGAAGCCGTGGGAAACAGCATCTGCGCTACGCCGGTAATCGCCAGCGGGTAGAGCATGCCTAGCACCAGCGTGCCACCCGCCAGCATGACGAGCGCGGGACGTAGCGTGGTGGAAAGAAAAGGACCGGACATGGGCATAATCTAGCCCTCTGTAAAACCGATTGCAATCTCCTGTCATGGCTTCTAATTCTGTTTGTCGGAGGATCCCTTGAAAAAAATCGAAGCGGTTATCAAGCCGTTCAAATTAGACGAAGTAAAAGAAGCGCTGCAGGACATCGGCCTGCAGGGCATCACGGTGCTGGAAGCGCGCGGCTTCGGGCGGCAGAAGGGCCACACGGAGCTATACCGCGGCGCAGAGTATGTGGTAGATTTTCTGCCCAAGGTCAAAATCGAAGTAGTGGTGGCCGACGACATGGTGGAAAAAACCGTCGAAGCCATCATCCAAGCCTCCCGCACCGGCAAGATCGGCGACGGCAAAATCTTCATCCTCCCGGTGGATGACGCCATCCGCATCCGCACCGGCGAGCACGGGGAAGAAGCCATTTAACGTTTTTGGGCTTGTCACAAAAGCTTAACTTACATTCATTGTATAATGCGTTACCGTAGCGGCTTAAAAGCCTGGGGAATTTATGGGAAGCAAACACTCTATGTCCAACTCTGGAAAGGCAGAGACAAACGGCCGCCTGCACACTGGGGATGAGCGCGAAGCGGTGAAGGCTGAAATAACCATCATGCAGCCGCCCGAAAAGGAAGAAGAAGGCAAAAAGTTTGTGCCCAAAGTAAAGCGCACAGACCCCAAGCTAACCGGCCGGGGGCATTTCAACCCTAAACCGGACGCACTGGAAACGGCCAACCCGGAAGAAGAAGCCACAGAGCACGAGGAGAAACCCGGGAAGAAAAAGCGTGCAAAAAAAGCGCCGGAGCCGGTCAAAGCTATCGCGATTTATTCGTTGGATACCGCCCCGGAAGGACGCCGTCCAACATTAGAGAATCCGGGCATTCCCTTTCTTTCCGGCCTCGTGGTTACAACACCGGAAGATGGCAAGGAACCCGTGGTTACCGACGTACTGCTGCGCGGCGGGCGTACAGAGGAGTTATTCAGCACCACTGAACGGCTGGGCTTTCCCCAGGCACAAAGCACTACCAGCCCTAGTTTTGAGGTGGTGCCGGTGGAAAAGCGCTTCGGCCTCGTTGCCGGGCCGCTGAGTCATGCCGCAGAGGTCCTGCTTGCAAATCCGAACCACTATAACCTGCCGCCCGGCTTAACCAAAACCCTGGAAGGGATCCTGGAAGACCGCGGCCACCTGCAGGGCATGCCGCTTTCAGAGGACCCGCTAAACCCGCCGTCCGGCTGGACGATTGGCCTGAACGCGGACGGCAAGACCAGTGACAGCAAGCCTGCCCCCAGGAGTACAAAAACGTCTAAAGGCTAGCCCGTCGCTGCCATAAATACTGTTTACTTTCCCTAACGGGTTGCTATAACCCCAGCATCCGGCTTTCAGGCCGCCAGCAAACAATAAAAACAAGTCACCGCAGGACGTTACCGGGAAGTAACCACTAGAAAAAAAAGGAACAGACCATGTCTACCGCCGACGTATTCAAACTCATCAAGGAAAATGACGTGCAGTTCGTCGATTTCCGCTTCACCGACCCCAAGGGCAAATGGCAGCACACCACCTACGTGGCGCAGCACGTCAACGAAGGCAGCTTCGAAGACGGCATCATGTTCGACGGTTCCTCCATCGCCGGCTGGAAGAGCATCAACGAGTCGGACATGATCCTCATGCCCGATCCCAAGTCCGTGTTCCTGGACCCGTTCTCCGCGCAGCCCACCGCCGTCCTGTTCTGCGACGTGGTGGAGCCCTCCACCGGCCAGCCCTACGGCCGCGACCCTCGCTCCTGCGCGAAGCGCGCTGAAGCGTACCTGCAATACACCGGCATCGGCGACACTGCCTATTTCGGCCCCGAGCTTGAATTCTTCGTGTTCGATGACGTGAAGTTCCGCACCTCCGGCAACCGCAGCTTCCACGAGCTGCAGTCTGAAGAACTGCCGATCAACTCCGACAAGGAATTCCCCACCGGCAACATGGGCCACCGCCCGCCGACCAAGGGCGGCTACTTCCCGGTTCAGCCCGTGGATTCCGCGTCCGACCTGCGTAACGAAATGCTCTCCGTGCTTCGCACCGTGGGCATTGATCCCGTTCTCGGTCACCACGAAGTGGCGCCCGCGCAGCACGAGCTCGGCTTCGTTTTCTCCACGCTAACCAGCACCGCTGACAACGTACAGAAGTACAAATACGTCGTGCACAACGTGGCGCATTCCTACGGCAAATCCGCCACCTTCATGCCCAAGCCCATCTCGGGCGACAACGGCTCGGGCATGCACACCCACCAGTCCATCTGGAAGGGCGGCAAGCCCCTGTTCGCAGGCAACGGTTACGCCGACCTCTCGGAAACCTGCCTCTACTACATCGGCGGCATTATCAAGCACGCCAAGGCGATCAACGCGTTCACCAACGCCAGCACCAACAGCTACAAGCGCCTCATCCCGGGCTTTGAAGCGCCGGTGCTGCTCGCCTACTCGGCGCGCAACCGCTCCGCCTCCATCCGCATCCCGTATGTGGCTTCGCCCAAGGGCAAGCGCATCGAGGTCCGCTTCCCGGATCCCACGGCCAACCCCTATCTCGCCTTCGCGGCGATGATGATGGCGGGCTTAGATGGCATCGAGAAGAAGATCCACCCCGGCGACGCGATGGACAAGAACCTCTATGACCTTCCCCCAGAAGAGCTGAAAAACGTCCCCACCGTCTGCGGCTCGCTCCGCCAGGCGCTGGAAAACCTGGACACGGACCGCGACTTCCTCAAGAAGGGCGACGTCTTCACGGATGACCTGATCGACGCTTATATCGAGTTAAAGATGCAGGAAGTCTACCGCTGGGAGCACACCCCCACGGCCGGCGAGTTCGAGCTGTATTACAGCGTGTAATTGTCATGCCGCACTTGTTGCGGCATCTCCTAGAGCTAGGAGACCCCGCAATAAATGCGGGGTGACAAATAATAAGGGGGCCTCCATGCCCCCTTTTTTATTAACATTCTCTTATAATTACGCTATACTTTCCCCCACGTTGCTCAAAGGATTTGAGCTTATTGGGACAGTGGATGTCCTTCTTTTTCCCCGTTTCGGAGAATGCCATGGACATTGTTGTCCTGGTAGTCGTGATGGTGGTGGCAGCGGTACTGCTGGGTGTCTGCATCGGCCGCTGGGGCCAGAAAAACTACATCAGCCGCGACCACGCTGAAAAGCTGGTCGAGGCCGCTGTGCAGGAAGTCTACGCAGAGAACAGCCGCCCCGATAACCCAGTGGACAGCGTGGTCTGCGACGAGGTGGGCAAGGTGCTAAGGTATACCAGGGAGAAAATCCGGACATACAACGGCACGCTCCCGGAAAAAAAGCTGGCGAAACCCGCCAGCTGACCTTCGCCAAGGCCCCGGCCACCAGGCCGGGGCCTTGCGCGTTTTAAAGAACAATACATTGTTTTTATTGCAACTAATCGCACTCAGGCAGCGTAGCGATAGTGCAACATAGAATGTCATAATACTGTCATTTGAAGCCCCCCACCCCCCCGTTATAATGAAAAGATATAAGTGTATCAGGTGGGGGGACATCAAATGTTCACGACAGGAACTGGCAGTAACGGCAGCTTTAATTACCCGGCAGGCGGATTTCCCGCCATCCAGGACATCAAGCCGCCGGTGCTTGAAAACGTGGCAAAGCCCGAGAAGAAGAAACATAAAATTAAAAAGCGCATCGCGCACATGCAGGACCCGGCGCTGGAAGCCATCGCCGAAGGCCTGTTCCGCTTTGAGCATATCACGCAGGCCGTTTCGCTGCTGGACCGCTTAGGCAAGCAGTTCGTTATCTGCAAAGACCAGGACCCCGTATCCGCCGACACGCTGCCCACGCTGAAGCTGTGGATCCGCGGCTACAACATCACGGATGAAGAAAAAGCCAAGGGTTTCCGCGGCCATTTCGCGAAGCTCTCCATCAAGAAGCTCGACGGTAACAAGATCACGCTCATCGCCGAGAAGCTGGATATCGCGCTTCGCCTGCACCCGCAGAAGGAACGCCCGAAGCACCGCCACCCGAACTGGGGCCACCCGATCCTGCGCGCCGCAGAGCGTGCGAAGATCTACCCGGCCGTCGAGCTCGTGCGCCAGGAATTGCTGCGCCTGCACGAAGAATTTCCTGAAACCTCCATCCCGGGCCGCGACAAGCTGCACATGATGGTCTACAGCCGCCAGGCCAACCCGCCGATCAAGAAGGTCACCATCCGCATCCAACCGGTGGGTGAGCAGGGCTTCAAGCTTGAAGTGAGCGACAACATCCGCAAGCAGGAAACTATTGCCGCACTTGCCGGCGTGGCTCCCTCGGCCGGTTCTGCCACCGTGCCGGAAGGCGTCGACAGTGGCGCCGTGGCAGCGGGCGGCGGCAAGTTCGCCACCATGGTCGCACTGTCGCGCAAGAAAAAGAAGCCCGCCCCGCGCAAAAAGGCCACCGAAGAGAAATAGTTTCAGAATTTCCTCCCCCTGGAAGGGGGAGGACAAAGGTGGGGGTCCATCTCACATCAGCACCATGCCGGCCCCCACCATTTCCTCCATCCCATTCTCAATATTCCAGCTTTCGCTGGAATGACGGGGATAAGCCTTTGCCCCAACACGCGTGTAATGCTAAAATCACCACAGTTTTGCTTGTGATTCAGAGCTGAGTCGTGTGTGGGAATGTGTAAGTCCCCCGCGAGTTCTTTCCTTTCAGGAGGGCTAACCATGCCCCTGTTCGGTGAAGTGTGGACGGGAACCGAGGTACTGATAACAGTCATCGGCGTCCCCACCGTGATCTACCTCGTCGGCGCCCTGAAATTCGGCTGGTGGCCGTTTAACGGCAGCTCCGGCAGCAGCACGCCCCCGGGCAAGCCGCCGCAACCGCCGGAAGACGGTGATGGGCTGACCGAAGACGACAAGGCAAATATCCGCCGCCACATCAACAACCGGCGGCGAGGCATCAGCGACGGTACCGAGTAAATCCAGAAGGGCCCCGGTTTCCGGGGCCCTTCGCCTTTTTATACCCCCTTGGGGTACTTGCCCCTACCCCCCGTTTCTGCTATATTTGACGCATTATTTGGAGCTTTCTGAGTTTTGTTATTTGGTTGGCTTCTACCTCCCCGGCACAGTGCCGTGGAGTTTTGAAGTAGTCCCCGGGCCACCCAGCGAAAGCTGAACGGTCTGCGGGGGCTGACTCGTGTCCCTGCCGGTCTAAACCGGCGATGGAGGGTATCATGGGCTGGCAACGTGGTCACACCGACGGCACCGGTGGTCTGACGCATCGGCGGGCACTGAAGCTTCGCGCCAAGACCCACCGGGATGCGCCGGGTACCGTGGACAAGCCGCGGGACGGCAACAAGAAGCCGCAGGTGACCCAACCGGTTGCTCGCGGCGGTAAGTAACGCGAAGTCGCAAAGAACAGGTGTCCGGAGGTCTCCCCCGGACACCTGTTCGCTTTTATACCCCCCTTAATCGTCATCCCGGCGAAAAGCCGGGACCCAGTTCTAAATTGATTCCTCCTCCTCTTCCCGATAGATTCCACCGGCTAAGCTTACTTCGTCATTGCGAGGAACGAAGTGACGAAGCAATCCAGAATCTTTCATCCGCAAACACTGGATTGCTTCGCCTGCGGCTCGCAATGACGGGTAAATTACACGGAGAA
>CAZUKF010000051.1:0-11632 GCA_964620765.1 uncultured Rickettsiales bacterium
GGATCACGCCCAGCATCAGCGAGCGCGCTTCGTTCTGCCAGAATTCCTGCTCGGGGAGGATCAGGTTGCAGATTTTCTGCACGTCGTCCACCATCTGGCCGGGCTTGTGCGAAACCCAGTCCAGCGGGTTATAGCAGTGGCTGCGGCCGTCCGGGTCAGCCGGGTTCCAGTAAAACACCTCCTGCTTCAGCGAGCGGCCGCGGTAGCCGCTGCAAAGCTCATGATTTTCACCCTTGATGTCATGGCAGACAACAGAATCCGTCCAGTACAGCAGGTTGGGTATGACGAAACCCACACCCTTGCCGGAGCCGGTGGGCGCGAAGAGCAGCACGTGCTGGAAGTCATCGCAGGCGAGGTAATTATCCTTGCCGGTGCGGCCCAGCAGCAGGCCCTTCTTGGCGCGCAGCTTGGCGCGGCGCACTTCGCTTTCCGTGCCCCAGTGCGCGTCACCGTGGATGGATTCCTTGTAGCGGAAGGGCCTGAAATCCGAGAGCGGCGCCCGCGCGGCCCACAGCGTAATGAGGCTGATCAGCAGCGCACCGGCCGGCGGCCCCACCAGCTTGGCGCTGAATTCAAGCGGCAGCCGGTCCATATAATACCACCAGTAGTAAAACAGGCGGTAATACTGGGTAAGCAGGTATTCCGGGTTTTTCGCCGCCGGCAGCAGGTAAGGCGTGCCGTATTGCAGCACGAACGCGGCGATGATGCTGATATAGAGCGGAACAATGATGATGGCGCTGGCGATGACGAGCAGCAGCGCCTTGTTGAACATGCCCCGCCGGAAATTGGCAATCTTGTGGCTTGCAACCATGCCGGAGGATTATAGCGGCTAACCGTTGTGACGGAAATAGATTTCCGACACGAACCTTTCGCCTTTTTCGCCACGCTTGAGCTGGATGATAATTTGGATCACGTGGTCGATATATTCGCGGATCTGCTCGCGCTCCAGCCCCATGCCCGCCTGCATGATCATCAGGGTAAGCTGCTCGACGGCCAGGGCCGGTGAGTCGGCGTGCAGGGTGGAAATGGAGCCGGGGTGGCCGGTATTGACGGCACGCATGAAGGAAAACGCCTCCTTGCCGCGCAATTCGCCCAGCATCAGGCGGTCGGGGCGCAGGCGCAGGCAGGCTTCGATCAAATCCTGCATGGAGACCTGGGCACGGCCCTGCCCGCCGCGCGAGGCCACGAGGTGCAGGCGGTTGGGGATATGCGGAATCATGATTTCGCGCGCGTCCTCGCAGGTAATGATGCGCTCGCGCGTGGGGATGGTCTTCATGAGCGCGTTGAAAAACGTGGTTTTACCGGTCGAGGTGCCGCCGGAGATGATGATGTTTTTCTTGAGCAAGACCGCCTGTTTGATGAATTCCTTGATCTCGCCCTTGTCCAGCAATTCCTGCAGCTGGCGGTTATCCTCGACATCCGTCCTGCCGACGATGGTGCGCTCAAACGCCCCGAGCTTTTCATACTTGTCGAGGTCAAGATCAAGGATGGTCTGCTTGCGGATGGAAATACCCACGGTGTGCGATTCCACGGCGGGGGGGAATACCACCTGCACGCGGTAGCCTTCCGGCAGGGTGGCGGCCAGTAGCGGTGATTCCTCGCTGATCTTCTGCTCGGTGTACTGCGCAATCAGGCGGGATAAGGATTTGAGGTGGTCGAGGTCCAGCTCGGGCGCGTCGTGGCGCTCCATGTTGCCGTAGACTTCGATCCACACTTCCTTGGGCTGGTTGATGGAGATTTCGCTGACGCCGTCACGGTCAAGAAAATGGCGGAGCGGGGCGAGGTAGGTGGAGAGGGCAGTTAAAGACATGGGAATAAGGGATTAGGGTTTGGGGTTTGGGGCAGTGATTTTGAAGGATGTAGTTTCATATTATACCCCAATCCCTAATCCCTAAAGCCCAATCCCCCTATTGCAAGAACACAGGTCCCGTAATTTCAGCCGGGAAACGGAGGTCGCGGTTAACGAAAACGTTGATGCGCGTGCCCTGGTCGATGGTGATGGTGGGGCGCAGGTCCAGCATGTCGTCGACGATGCGCTCACCCACGTTGCCGATGTTGCGCACGCCTTCGGCGGCGGCGGTGGCGCCAGCGGAGCCGGTGGTGGTAGAGCTGCCGTCGCGGTTGTTGGTGGTAGAGTTCGGGTCGTCGATGACGGAATCGGCTGCCACGGCGATGCCCACCGAGAGCATGCTGGTGAGCAGCGCGGCGGAGAAGGTCTCCAGGTACTTGTTATCCACGAAGCCGGCCACGCCTGCACGGCCCAGCGGGTCAACGGCGGGTGAGCCGATATTGATGTCAATGCCGTCCGGGCGCAGCACGCGCGTCCAGATGATGAATACGCGCTTCTGGCCGCGCAGGATGCTGGTGTTGTACTGGCCGAGCAGGCGCGAGCCCTTGGGGATCATCACGTCGCGGCCGGATTCAGCGAAGATATCGCGGCTGATAATGGCGCGCAGCGTGCCGGGCAGGTCGGTGTTGATGGCGGTCTCCAGCACGGCGTCGACGATTTTGCCCTGTGCGATGGTGCTCTCCAGGCGGTTCAACCTTGTGGCGGCCTCGGAGACCACCTTGGAGGCGGCGATGGCGTTGCTGGCGAACTGGCGGTTCGGATCGCGCGAATTGAGGTCGGCCTGTGCAGCGGCGGCGGGGTCGCCGCCGGCGGTCTGGCCGCCGCCGCCGGTGCCGCGGCCCATGACCATGAGGCCGGAGCGCAGGCGCTGCTGGCGGGCTTTATCATTGAAATCCGCGCCGCGTGCGCCGCGAACATTAGGCAGGCCGGGTGCGCCGGGCATGCCGGGTGCGGCACGTGCGCCGCCCGGCTCGGGCAGGAAGCGCGTATCGTCGATGGCTGCCTCATCCACGGTCGGCGGCGGCGGAGGTGGCGGTGGCGGCGGCGGAGGTGGCGGCGGCGGCGGAGGCGGCGGTGGTGGCGGCGGGGGCGGCGGAGGCGGGGGTGCCGTGTTGGCCACCTGCGGCATGGCGGGCGCGGGCGGGGCCGGCGCGGGCGAAGCAATGAGGGGTGAAGGTGTAGTGGCGGTGACGCCGGTTACCGGTGGCGGCGGGGGCGCGGCAAAGAAAATGCTGTGAAGGATATAGCCTGCCACCGTGAGCACGCCGAACATAATGACAATCGCCTTGCCGGAACCGGTGGCGACTTTCGGGCGGTTCTTCTCCAGCGCGTCGCCATTGTCGTCGCCGCCGTCAGAGGGCGGGCCGCCGGGCGGCTGCTGGTAGGGATTGTTGAGATTATTATTATCATCCGCCATGGGTTTTTACGGAGTAGGTGTAAGCGTTTCATTGAAGATGGACACGGTCTCACCGGCAGAGCGCAGCACGATCTGCGAGTCTACAATATCCACCGCGAAATAGCCGCCCTTGCGGTACACGGCCAGCGCGCGTTCACGGCCGTCTTTCTCGGCCACCGATACCATCGGTGTGGGCGCACCCGGGTTCGGGTAGCGGAAATAGGTGGTCTGGCCGTCGTCGAACACTTCATACGGCGCCGCACCTTCCGGGCCGGAATACGTATAGAAGTAGTTACGGCGGGAAAGCGGGACAGTCTCGTGTGAAGTCATGTCCGGGGCGCCATTATAAGACGGTGCCGGGCGCGGGGCCGGGGCCGGAGCTAATGCCACGGGCGCGGGCTCGTAAGCCTGCACGGCTTGCGGCGGGGGCACATAGGCGGCCGGTGGCGGCGGCGGAGGTGCGTTGTAGACGGCTGGCTGGTTGAGCAGGAACGGGTCAATCTGCCCGACGCGGGTAATGGTGGAGGCGCTGCCGCGGGCAAGGCCGGGGCTGCGTTCATCCGGGTAGTGGAAGCGGGCGACATAGACGATCTTCTTGTCTTCATCGGCCACCGACTTCAGGTCAAACTGGTAGGACCGCTTGTTGGTGATGACGGTCATATTGGTGGCGACATCTTCCTGCACCGGGCGGATGAACAGGCGGTTGCCCGAGGGGATGATCTGCCAGAAGCTGCGGTCGCCGACCGAGATGGTCTCCACGCCTTCATTCTGCGCAAACTCGATGTGCGACTGGTAGCCCACGCGGGTCCACACCGTGTAGATGTCATTCTCATCATAGATGAGCATGCGGATGCGGCCGTCGGATTCACCGGCGATCTGCGGCTCAAACACTTCTTCTTTTTTCTTCTTCTTCTCGACTTTTTCTTTTTCCACTTCCGGTGGCGGCGGGCCGAGCGGCTCCGGCGGCGGCGCACCGTCACCTTTTTCGGCGGCTTTAAGTTCCACTTCGTTGGGGCCGGGGCCGTCGGCCTGTGCAGACGCGGGCACGGCCGCGAGCGCGGCGAAAATAAAGGTCAGCAGGGCGGTCATGTTCCGTGTCATTGCAGCACGTCCTCGTTAATCTGGTACTCGGTCACTCGGAAGCCGAGAGGATTTAAGTATCGCTCCTCAGTAGTTAAATTCATCTTTACGTACTCGAAGCGCATCAAAATAATCCGGTGGAAGTCATGCGGGGGCATTTTGTCTGGTTTTTCAGATATTAGCACGCGCGCCTGGATGGTCTGCGGGCCGATATAGGTGATAGATTTAAATCTTACGGAACGTGAACCGTTGCCGCCAAGCCTCGCTATCGGGCTGCCGGGGTTGTTGGGGTTGGCGCCGGCCATGAAACCATTGTAAACGCGGGTGTTTTCCGACATGAGGCGGACAATGTTCACATTATGCATCAGGTCCTGCGCGTTATAGCCTTCGCGTGAGCGGATGTACTGAACAATGAAGAAGTCATTAACGGCGGCATTGGAAGTCAGCTGCGGGGCGGTCACCGGGTCCACCACCTGCGTGAAGCCCGTGCGCGAGTCAATCTGCAGCACGTAGGGTTCGATGGTCTTGAGCGGAATAAGCTGCGAGATCACGATCGCCAGCATCAGCGTACAGCCCAGCGAGCCCATGGCGATAAGGCCCATGATCTTGCGATGCACGACAACGCTCTGATAGCGGTCCTTGTACCAGTTCTGTATCTCGGGTTTGGCTTTCTTGTTTTTCTTCAATTGACTATCCTACTCTTTAAAGCTTCGTGCCCATCCTGACTATAAAAAACCTTCATGAACAAGCCGTTAATTAGCAATTATTTTGGTTTATCCCGCTTGCCGACCAGGTCGCCCACCTTGTCGGCAAAGTCCTTGGAATCCTTGCCCGCGCCCTCCATCGACATGAATTTGCCGAAATTCACTGCGCCCATGCCTTGCCCGCCACCGATCTGCGGTGCATAGGCCGGGCCGGCCAGCTGGCGGGCAAGACCGGGGATCATTTTCATCAGCGTATCGAAGACATACGCCGTGATCGCGACGACCAGTAGGTTCATGATCATGAAGAACATGAACATCTGGTGGTTGATCAGCTCGGAAGGTTTGAGCGGCAGTCCGGGATCACAGACTAATTTAGGTCCCCAAGGCGTAGTTGCAAGGTGATGCCGGCAGATGCCCCAGGTGTCGATGGGGTTGCGCATGCCGCCTGCCTCGGTGATTTCCTTCACCGGCCGCACCATCGCGGCCAGCGACTCGAAGAAGCCGCCCAGCTGCATCATGACGGTGATCCACAGCGCCGCGCCGCCGAAGATGAGGATGATCTGCATGGTGAACGAAATCAGGTAACGCAGCCAGTCATCGAAGAAGCGGTAGGTGGGGCGGAACAGCGCGAAGCTCATGAAAATGGGGCTCAGCGTAATCATGAAGGCAATGGCGCTGATGCACAGCAGGTAGGAGAACAGGCAGCGCACGAAAATGGCGAGCGACTTAACGATGAAATAGATGAACATCATGAACAGCGGCGGAATAACCCATGCCATTACGGCAAAGAAGCCCGAAAGCGCGGCGCCGCTGGCGGTGAACGGGCCGGTGATCGTCTTGCAGATCAGGTAATCCATCTTGGAAAACGCCAGGCGCTCGATATTGACCGGCGGCGTAATCGGCGCCATGGCGCAGAACGGGTGTGGCGCATCGACAGCGGGCATGGGGATGACGGCGAGCATCCAACTAATGCCCTGGTTGGCGAAATCGATGAAGAAATTATACACCACGCCGATGCCGAACACGGCCTGGGTGGCAAAAAACCATACGAGGCAGATTTTAAGCAGGCGTGTCACCACTTCGCGCGCGGCGGGCTGGACCATGCCGATAATCAGCTGCAGCCCGTAAATCATGATGAACAGCAGGATCAGCAGGCTCAAGGGCTGAACAATGCCGTCCTGGATGGCGCAATACACCTTGGCCATGATGTGATCGAGGATCATCTGGTAGTCGCACACCAAGCCGGAGAAGAGGTTCTGCAGGCCGGTGACGCCGTTACAGGTGGTAGCGGTATCGTAGAGATAGCCCACGGGCACGGGCCCGGCGCAGGTCAGTGTGGCGCCGGCAAACGCGTTTTCAGGTGCCAGCGTGGCGAGTAGGACAAGGCTGAAGATGGAGAGAGCCTTCATTGTTTTCCCCGCACACCTCATCGCTGCTGGATCTGCATGAGACGCAGCGCCTGCGCGTCGCCCGCCAGTATCTTGGCATAGCGGTCAAGCCCGTCCACGGGGAAGACGCATTCCACCACCTCCTGCCCGTGCTTGAGCATGAACTGGCCTTTCTGCCGCTCCATGCGTGTAAGCACCTTAACCTCGCGGGGGGTGAGGCCGGTGGCTTCGGGGTAGTAGTCTGCCAGCACGTCATCGGGCACAAAAATACGCGTCGGTACCAGCTTCATGATCTGCTGGGTAAGGTAACTGTCGGCATGATCGTCGAAGCGGCGGGTGGCGAACACCACCAGCGCGTTATTCTGCTGTAGCATGGAGAGCAGGCTGGCAAGGCGCGGCATGAAGAAATCATTATCCAGCAGGTGCCAGGCTTCGTTGAGCACGATGATGGTAGGCCTGCCGTCCAGCGAGAGCGCGATGCGGTGTAGCAGGTAGGAAAAGAGCGGGATGATATTCTGCTTGTCCTTCGTGGCATCCAGCATTTCCACGGCGCAGACCTTGTGCGAAAAATCCAGCGTGTCTTCCACATCTCCGAAAAGCGGGGCCAGGATAAGCTCGTTGTCTTCCAGCAGATCAGGGTTTACTTCTGCAATCAGCGAGCGCACCTTGCGCAACGTGCGCTGTTCTTTCGGCAGCGCGAAAAGCGGCTCCAGCACCAGCTTCAGGATTTCAGCCATGGCTTCTTTCTCGGCATAGTCCTTGCGCACGGAATGCATCAGCCATGAAACAAGGAAGGCACGGTTGCGCGGCGTATCATCCAGCGCCAGCGGGTTTAAGCTACACGTTTCACTGCCGCGGTCTTCGCCCGCGGGATGATAATATTTGCCGCCCAGTGCTTCCACCAGCGGCACCGAGGTGCGGTTGCGGTCGATGACGATCAGCCTGCCCTCATACTGGCGGCTGCAGGTAAGCAGAAAGTTGAGAATGGAAGTGCCACATTCATCGGCAAAGGAATTGAAATCCAGCAGCACGCTGTGGCCGATATTTCCCTGGTGGAAATTGAAGAAATACGGTGTGCCGAGCGTGGTGGGCAGGATGGCCACCGGCGGGCCCCAGATGCTGCCTTTCGGGCTGCCGGAGGGAAAGTGGTTGAGGCGCGCAAGCCCCGCCATGCGCGCGGCTGAAACCGGTGTGCGGCGGCGCAGGAAATTGAAGTTGCCGGGCAGCTGCGCCCAGTAGCAGTCTTCCAGCATCAGTTCTTCGCGCACGCTGATGAGGCCGAGCTTGGCAAAGCTTTCCTGCACTTCGCCGATACCGGCGTCGAGCTGCTTGTACTGGTCGCGGATGATGGCGATGCTGGTGTGCTGCTCACCGAAATCGGTGGGTTTGCCGCGGTCACCCGCCAGCAGTGCGGAGAGGCCCGAGATGTTGGGGATCAGCGGGTCGGGGTTGGATTCTATCATCTCCTTGATCTCCACACGCTTCTCCAACGCCTGCTTGGCAGGCATGTAGTTGAAGCTCTGCGTGATGATGAGCTCTTCCGGCAGCTGCAGGCACTTGTCCAGCACCTGCGGCGAAAGCTCCGGCGCGCCTTTGAGCGTCAACATACCGGCAAAGCGGCGGCTCCCGTCCGGTGCACGGCTTTCCATGGCATCGAAGCCAAACGTGAGCTCGCTTGTGGCCAGCTGGCGCGAGGCATCCACCGTGGAAACCGCCACCGGCCCGCGGTGCAGGTTGACGAGGTAATGCAGCATTTCAAGCGGCTCGGAGAACAGTGCGCGCTTGCCCTCATGCTCGCGCTCCACCATGGCGAGGCGCTGCACGCTAGCGTGCTTGCTTAAAGATTCGGTGATACGCGCACTCGCGGCATCCAGCTCGGTCTTGACCTGCTGCACAAAGGCTTCGCGGCTTTTGCGGTTCTGTGTCGGCAGCAGGCCGCGGCCCATGTCTTTCATGTCCAACAGATCAGCGGCCTGCCCCTCGTGCAGGATGGTGATGAAAACCTCGTTGCTGTAGCTGAACTGCCAGCGGTTTTTGTCCTGCCAGGCCTTGTTCATTTCGGCGGCAAACGGCTCGTCGAACTTGGAATCAAAGTGGATGGGGTGCTTGCGGCGGATGGTGTGGAACCAGTAGGCGAAGCGGCGCGACTCGACACTCTCGTTGATCGCGTGGCGAATGGCATCACGCAGGCTGCGCTGATCCGGCTCCGATGATTCATAATCCGTGCCCGAAGCATTGGAGACGATGCGCAGTATTTGCAACAGCTCGCCGTTCTTCGTCAGCAGGGTATGGGTATCGTAGTGAAAGGCGTAGGGAATGAAATCCGCTTCGGTAACGTCATCTGCTATGTCGCGGGCTTCATCGACCTTCTTGGGGGATTTCTGTTGTTTTGCGAAGCGCAGAAGCATGGGTGTTTTATCCAGGTGCAGTTAGAAAAAACGGGGGGCTTCTTTGGAATTCCTTCGTCTGGGGGGGATGCTAGAAAAGACGATGCCGGGGGTTTTGGCCCCCGGCATCGCTTCCGATACTCGCGATTAGCGAGTGGGCCAGGCAGCGTTCACGCTGCAATCGCCCGGCATGCCCGGAATCGTGAACGCATTCACGAGAGCGGACGCACCGAACACGAGAGCAACGCCGAGAGCTACGATGATGGCCATACCCCAGGACACCTTGCCCAGGAGGGCGCCGATGCCGATGACGGTGATAGCAATCGTCGCAAGGCCTTTACCGGTGTTACCGGTGGCCCAGCCAGCGATCGTGCAGAAGATGTTGCCGATCGGCGTATCTACCGCAGCGTTCGCGAAATCGGGGGCCAGCAGTACGCCGGCGGCGATCACGAAAGCGAGGCAGAGTTGCCAAGCAAGAGCAACGTCTTTCTTCTGGTTGGTTACGTTAGACATTGTAGTCTTCCTTTCTAACAAAGGTTGGTTTGACTCATCCCCCGATCCAGCGGGGAACGGACTGTGGAACGCATCACGAAGATCGTCCACGCCTACTGTTATAACATAAGATTATGACAGTTTGTTGACAATTCTGCTTATTTTGCAAAATTTTGCGCGATAACAGGGTGCAAAACCGCCGCCAGCCTCAAAAAATAAGAGGTTTTTCTTATTAAATCAGGAGGGTATTTCCTAGGTCTTTTAGCCGGTGATGACGCAGCCGATCCAGGCACCTGCCATGGCGGCGCCGAGGATCCACTTGGTGAGGAAAGGAGCACCGAACACGACCGAGATACCGGCCGCTACGGTCAGCGCAAGGCCCCAGGAGACCTTGCCAAGCATGGCGCCGACGCCGAGGCTGATAACCGCCAGGGTTGCCAGCGCGCGTCCGAAGTTACCGTAAATGAACTCGATGATACCGCACAGCACACCGCCCATCGGGCTGATAACCGCGTGGGCGTTGGCCGGCAGGAGCACACACAGTGCAAGGCCGACAGCGAGAGCTGCACCCAGGTGGCGGGAATCATTGGCGCAAGAAGAAGAGTCGGAACGCTGCATAATGCTTAAAACCCCTTTCGCCCGCTTTTTGCGGGCTTTTTGCAATATACCAAGTCTAACACAGAATTATGACGCTTTTTTGACAAGCATGCAAATTTATTAGCATAGTGGAAGTCTGTCCAACCCTAGGAAGGTACATAATATATGAGCAACAGCGCCCCTGCCGCCAAAACCACCGCCGCCACCGTTGAGCAGCGCCTCTCCGAGCTCGGCCTCGCGCTTCCGGTCGCTACCACCCCGGTTGCCGCCTACGTGCCCTACACCATCAGCAACGGGCAAGTATATGTCTCCGGCCAGCTGCCGATGAAAGACGGCAAGCTTGATGGGTTGGGCAAGCTGGGCCGCGAATTCACGGTTGAGCAGGGGCAGGGCTTCGCGCTCCAGTGCATGCTCAACATACTCGCGCATTTGAAAACGGCCTGCGGCGGTGATTTTACCCGCGTGAAGAAATGCCTGAAGCTCGGCGTGTTCGTGGCCTCTGCCGAGGGTTTCACCGAGCAGCCGAAAGTGGCCAACGGTGCCTCCGAGCTGGTAGTGGCGTTGTTCGGCGAAGCGGGCAAGCACGCGCGCGCGGCGGTCGGCGTGGCGGAGCTGCCCTTCGGCGTTGCCGTGGAAGTGGATGCGATTTTCGAGATCAGTTAAATGTTGTCCCGAACTTGTTTCGGGACCCACGTTTCAACAGGCGTTATTGTGCATGTGGGGAAGTGGATGCTGAAACAAGTTCAGCATGACAGTATCCGGCGGCTGCACAAAGGACAGTCAATAATACACACCCGTTATCAGCTGCAGCGCGCCGAAGTGGATTACGTAGATCCACAGCATATGGCGGGCGGCAAAGCGTAACACCGGCTCGAACGGCCGGGCGAGTGCGTGCAACTGCACCGGCTCTACGCGGAATTTCCAGAGTATCGCACCCACCGCGGTAAATGTGGCGATCATCACCGCCGCTTCCACGCCGCTCATCGGGTGTGCCGCTTTTTCCAGCACAAAATGAATCGCAAAGGCAGCGATGAGAAACGCCAGCCGCGTGTTGTGGCTGAAACGTTCTTTCTCGCGCAGCATGTAGCCCAGCAGCACGAAATTGAACGCCAATGTGCCGAGCTGGAACAGCATAAAGGTGGGGCAGAACAGCACCATCAGGCCCATCCACTCGAACGGCTTGTTTATCTGCATGCGCCCTGAATCCAGCCTCGCCACCAACAGGCGGCCGAGAATCAGCGCGGCGAGGAAATTGGCGGGCAGGAGAGAGCCCTTGAGCCAGGCGTTGATGGCCCAGAGAATCACAAAGCCCACCAGTAAATCCGCTTTTATCCTGTGTGAGCGCGCATAGCCGGTGAGAAACAGGAAGATCGGCGCCGTGCCCTGCCCGAGGCAGCGCCACAACATTTCATCCTTGGCAAAAAAATAGCCCACGTGGTCGGTGAACATCAGCACCATGGCGAGCAGCTTCAGCGCATCCCAGCTGTTGAAGGGACACTGATCGCTCACGCGGCGTGCAGCTCCGCGCCGCTCTGCTTGCGGGCGTTTTCCAGCGTCACGCCGTTGGCGAGTTCCACTACGCGGAAACCCTGCTTGGTGACTTCAAACACGCCAAGCTCGGTGATGATGAGGTTGACCACGCCCTTGCCCGTCAGCGGCAGCGAGCATTCCTTCACCAGCTTGGCATTGCCCTTGGCGGTGTGCTCAACGCTCGCCGCGTTGCTGAGACCATGAGCCAC
>CAZUKF010000052.1:0-11371 GCA_964620765.1 uncultured Rickettsiales bacterium
CCGCCGTTTTTTACGTGGGTCTCCAGCACTTCATCAATATCTTCCTTGGTCTTGCAGGCATACCACGTGCCCTCGGGGTAGATCACCATGCAGGGCCCGAGCTCGCAGCGGTCCAGGCAGCCGGCGGAGTTCACGCGCATGCGGCTGACGCCCATTTCCTTAGCCTTGTCCTTCATGTAGGCGCGCAAATCATCGGCGCCCTTCTCAGCGCAGCATCCGCGCTTGTGGCCCGGCTCGCGGCGGTTGGTGCAGCAGAAGATGTGTTTTTGATAGAACACTAGAAATAATAACGCAGCGCGTTCTGCATGAACTGCAGCAGCAGTATGAGGATAATGGGCGTGATATCAATGCCCGAAATCGGCGGGATGTATTTGCGGATGGGCTTGAGGATGGGATCGATAATCTTGTTCAGGAAATCCTCGACGCGGAAGACGATGGGGTGCGTGCGGTTGACGATCTTGAAATAGATCAGCAGGCCGAGCACGAACCACACAAACACGCAGAGCATGTAGAGGTCAATGATGTTGACGAGAAGCGCGATAATGGGGTTCATGCAATTCTCCCTAAGGTTGATCCTCTTGTAGAATCAAAGGGAAGGTGGGTCAAGTCACTCCGTCTAATTTCCTCCCCCTTGATGGGGGAGGATTAAGGAGGGGGTGATCTCACTTCCGCAATATTCGTGGAGTATGCTGCGGCAGCACCCCCTTCCAAACCTTCCCCCATCAAGGGGGAAGGCTTACACGGGCTCCTGCTGACTCGCGCAGTGCAGCGTGCCGAAGCCCCAGACAAAATCCACGCACGGAATGCCGATGATCTCGCGTTTCGGGAAAAGCTGGGTGAGGGTGTTGAGCGCCACGCGATCATTCACATCATTGAAGGTGGGGCAGAGCACCGCGCCGTTGATAATGATGAAATTGGCGTAACTCGCGGGCAGGCGCGTGCCTTCAAACCACAGCGGTTTGGGCATGGGCAGCTCCGCCACGTTGAATGGCGTGCGCTTCAGTCGCTTTAAATTGTCCTGCAAAATATCGTAATTCTCATCCTTGCGGTTGGATTCCACCACCGTGACCACGGTTTTCGCGTCGGTAAAACGGGCGAGGTCATCCACGTGGCCGTGCGTGTCGTCTCCCACGATGCCCTTGCCCAGCCACACCGTGTTGGTGACGCCGAGGTATTTTTCAAAGATCGCCTCGTAGTCGCTGCGCGTGAAGCTGGGGTTGCGCACCTGCACGTCGGAGAGCAGCCATTCCTCGGTGGTGAGCAGCGCGCCGAAGCCATTGACGTCAATGCCGCCGCCTTCCAGCACGATGTGGCGGCCCTTGTACATGGGCTTCACCAGCGGCAGCTTGAGCTTCTTGTTGATGCGCTCGCGGATCTTGTTGTCATCCGCGAAATTCTTGTACTTGGCCCAGCCGGTGCTGCGGAAATCCAGCATCACTTTTTTGCCCTTGCGGTCGCGCACGAAAATGGGGCCGGTGTCGCGCAGCCAGGAGCGGTCGGTGGGGATGATGAACCACTCGATGTTTTTCACATCCGCGTGCACGCGCTTGAGGATGCTTTGTGCGGCCTTTTTCTGCGCGGCGTCCTGCACCACCAGTTTTACCTTCTGAAAGGCGGCGACATGGCGCACGAACTCGCCGTAAATCCACGGCATGGGCTCGAACTTATTCGGCCAGTCGGTCTTCTGATGCGGCCAGGCCAGCCACAGGGCTTCCTGCTTCTCCCACTCGGCGGGCATCTTGTATTCGACAGATGACGGCTGGCGGATGACGGATGACAAGGCTTTCATGGTTTTTTCGCTGCCCAACGGGAAGTAATGCCTTCATACGCATCAATGCGGCGGTCTCTGAAGTGAGGCCAATGCTGGCGCGCTGTTTCTACTGCTGCCGGGTCTACCACCGCTGTGAGGATTTCTTCCTTATCGCGGCTGCCCTGCGCGAGGACGCGGCCATACGGGTCTGCAATGAAGGAGCTGCCGAAGAACTCGATACCCTCGCCGCTGGTCACCTCATGGCCAATGCGGTTCACTGCTGCCACAAAGCAGCGGTTGGCGATGGCGTGACTGCGCTGGATGGTGATCCACTGGTCTACCTGCGACTCGCCCCACTCTGCCTTTTCCGCCGGGTGCCAGCCGATGGCGGTGGGGTAGAACAGCACGTCCGCGCCCTGCATGGCGGTGAGGCGTGCGCCTTCCGGGTACCACTGGTCCCAGCATATCAGCGTGCCGATCTTGCCGGCGCTGGTGTCAAACGCGCGGAAGCCGAGATCGCCGGGGGTGAAGTAGAATTTCTCGTAATAAAGCGGGTCATCCGGTATGTGCATCTTGCGGTACATGCCGGTGAGCTTACCGCCGTCATGGATAGTAGCGGTGTTGTGATAGATACCCGAGGCGCGCTTCTCGAACAGCGAGCCGATGATGACCATGCCGAGTTCCTGGGAAAGCGCGTCCAGCGCCGCCGTGGTGGGGCCGGGGATGGCTTCCGCCCGCGCAAAAACGGAGTGGTCTTCCGTCTGGCAGAAATACTCGGTCAGGAAAAGCTCGGGCAGGCAGGCCACCTGCACGCCTTGCTTGGCAGCCTGTTTCAGCATGTCCGTTGCATGCGCAAGGCTCTCACTTGCGTCCCGCGAGCAGCGCATCTGGAGGAGGCCGATTTTGTATGGTTTATTTGCCATAGGCCGCGATTAACATATTTATAAACCTCACGCAAGTTGACGAAGCCTTGGCAAAACGCCTAAAGTGGCGCCATGCAGATACATGGCCGCGGCGCCGAAGCCAAACTCGTTGAAACTCTCTCCGAAATCCGCGACTCCTGCGACGACTGGATGGCCATCGCCTTCCACATGAATTTGCTGCAGGAGCAGTACCGCAGCGACTACCAGCTTAAAATCGCCGTCAACCTGGTGCATGACCTGCTCACCGCCTACGAGGGCGGGATTTTCCAGTTCATGGACGGCTCCATGGTGGTGCTCTGCAACCACATGTCCACCACGCTCGCCAACAAGCTGGTGTTCCAACTGCGTTACCTGTGCATGGATGACCCGCTGGCCTACACGGAAGACGGCCGCGAGAACCCCGGTTTCTGCACCACCTACCGCCTCGGGCTGGACTGGCAGAAATGCCTGAACTACGCCACCCGCCGGATGACGCAGGTTTCGCGCACCGGGCGGGGCGGGGAGGACAAAACCGAGGAACCTAAGGCCAAGGGCTTGTTTTCCGCCGCGCGGCTGGCCACGGTTGAGCGCGAGCTAAGCCAGCTGGATCTCGGGCCCGCCATCCGCCGCCAGCCGGTCTGCGCCATTACTGCTGCGGGTGCGGTCAAGCGCGTGTTTGATGAGCTTTACATCAACATTCACCACCTGCAACAGCTCCTGAAGGTGGACGTGGATTTCCTCAGCAACAAATGGCTGTTTAAATACCTCACGGTGCTGCTGGACAAGCGCGTTATCGCCATGCTGAAGACGCAGTCGGCGCAATATCTCATGCAGCCGGTGAGCATCAACATCAACGCGGAAACGCTGCTGAGCGAACAGTTCACGGAGTTTGACGCCTCCCTGCACCCGGCGCAGAAGGTGGGCATTGTGTTTGAAGTGCCGGTGCTGGACGTATTTGCCGACATGACGGCCTTTGCCATCGCGCGGGATACCGCCCAGAAGCGCGGCTACCGCGTGTGCGTGGACGGGCTGACAACACAGAGCTTCCTGCACCTGAACCGCGAGAGCATCAAGGCGGATCTCATCAAGCTGCAATGGCCCGCCGACCAGCCCAGCGAGCTGGACCGGCCGGAAAACCAGACGCTGAAATTCGCCATCCAGGCCTGCGGCGTGGGCCGGGTGATCCTCTGCCGCTGCGACAGCAAGGCGGCGCTGGAATACGGACAGGCGCTGGGGCTTTCATTGTTCCAGGGCCGGCACCTGGACGGCATGCTTAACCCGTTGTCCAAGGTGAGCAACTGACATGAAAAATATTCTTATTTTTTATGTCACCCCGCATTTATTGCGGGGTCTCCCTGAATCCGGGAGATGTCGCAACAAGTGCGGCATGACAGTATCATGCTGACGCGCTATTTTTCTATCGGCATGGGGCTGGCGCTGCTGGCCGCGCTCATCAATCCGCTTGCGGGCGGTGTGGTGGCTTCCATCGTCATGGGCTTCATGGCGGGGAATTTCGCCTGCTCGCTGGTGCACCGGCTGCCGCGCAAAAAATCTATCCTTGAGAACAAGCCGTATTGCGGCTCCTGCGCCCACCCGCTTTCGGAGGCAGATTTGCTGCCCGTGTTCGGCGCGGTGCTGCTGAAGCACAAATGCCGCTATTGCGGCGTGGGCTTCCCCACCACGCATACCTGCCCGGAGATTCTGAGCGGCGCGCTGTTTGCCACCTGCCTCCTCAAATTCGGCTTCTCGCAGGAATATTTGCTCATAGGCGGTATCGGCATTTTCCTCATCATCCTCGCCTGCATTGATATTAATGACAAGGTGGTCCAGACCTCCGTGCTCGTCACGGCGATGGTGCTGGGCATGCTTTACCGCACCACGGTGGACCCGGATATTTTCGGTTTCCTGCAGGGCGGGTTGTTCGGCTTTATCCTTGGCATGATCATCTGGAAGAGCGAGATCAAGCCCATCAACCACATCTACACCATCCCCAGCGGCGCAAAGCTGCTGGCGCTGGCGGGGGTGGCCACCGGGGCGCAGGACATCTGGAGCATGTTCGTGATTTTTGTGCTGTTCAACGTGCTCTTCACGGTGCTAAAGCCGGTGCTGAAATGGGAGCGCGTGCCGCTTTCCGTGCCGCTCTCTATCGCGGTGATGCTGACGCTGCTTTGCCCGCAGTTGGCCCTGCACCATTATTTCCACCCCTAAGCACAAAAAAAATCGGCCCGCCGGAGCGGGCCGATTGCCTTGAATAGAGGCTATTAGCCTTTCTTGTGCTTCATGCAGGAGATAAAAGCCTGCAGCTCGGCACGCTCTTCCGGAGCCATGCGGTCGCAGCTGCGTTTGCACAGCTGGGTGAGCTGGGCCACGTTCATCCCGCTCCAGCGCTGATCGGCGGTGCAGAATTTCAGGCCCGGACCTTCCTGCGATTTGATCACCAGGACGTCCTGAGACGGGGTGTAGGCCGAAGCGCTGCCGGATACGGCGGCTAAAGCAAGTGCACTACAAACCAAGTACTTGATTTTCATAGCAACTCCCTTATTTATTCGCGCCTGAATTGACGCGTGAGGGAACCAGTATGAAGGGTAAAAATTAATTAAACTTAAATTTTATAACAAAAGGAAAATCAGGGGGTTATAGCTTAAAAATAGGCTTCGGCTTGCTGGAATGGCCTTTTTGCCATATTATCCTCGCCAGTGTCTCTTGTTGAGTGTTGGAGCGTCGTTTTTTGTTCCATGTCTATCCGGCCTAAAGCCGGAGCATTGCCCGGGAGGGCATCGTGGCAGATTGTGTGCCCGCGGTTGGAGACTTTAGTTGGCGTTTCGCAGGAAAAGACGTGCGGCTGGTGTCTGGTAGTAACTGTGCGTATCACGCCCTGCTCATGAAGGAGGGCAAAGACGAGGTGATCGAGGCTTACTGGATCGCAGCGGGCGGCAGCGCCCGGCTCCCCGACGATCTGACCAAGGGCAGCTATAGCATTACCCTTGGGATGCCCACTGCCGAGGCTTCCGAGTATCGCGGTAACTTGGCCGCACTGCTGGGCAAGACCCACGCGGAGGCCATCGACCTGCTCCAGATCGAGAAGCTGCTCGCAGCCAAACTCAAGCGCACGTAAGCGCGCGCCTGACGCGAAACCCGCCCGGATAAACCGGGCGGGTTTTGTGCGTTTTATTCTACCGTAACCGACTTGGCGAGGTTGCGCGGCTGGTCTACGTCTGTTTTTTTCAAAACAGCCGCATGGTAAGCCAAAAGCTGCACCGGCAAGGCGTATAAAATGGGAGCCACGAAATCTTCCACTTCGGGCATTGTTAGTGCCCCGGTGCAAAGCGGCCCCAGCGCAGAAACACCCTTTGCATTCGAGAGCAAAATAATCTTCCCGCCGCGTGCCGCCGCTTCCTGCAGGTTGGAGGCCGTCTTTTCAAACAGCGCGTCGCCGGGCGCAATGGCGATGATGGGCACGTGCTCATCAATCAGTGCAATTGGCCCGTGCTTCATTTCACCCGCCGCGTAGCCTTCTGCGTGGATATAGGAAATTTCTTTCAGCTTCAGCGCGCCCTCCAGCGCAATGGCATAGGCCGTGCCGCGGCCCAGGTACAGCACGTCGCGCGCTTTTTCCACCTTCTTGGCGAGCTCGGCCACCGCGTCATCCAGCGTCAGTGCCTCCGCAAGCTTGGAGGAAACGGTGAGCAGGGCATGTGTAAGATGTTTTGTTTTTGCTGTGTTGCGCGCCTCGGCCAGCGCCAGCGTGAAGCAGGCGAGGGTAGCCAGCTGTGTGGTGAATGCCTTGGTTGAAGCCACGCCGATTTCCGGCCCGGCCAGCGTGAGCAAATGCGCATGGGCTTCCCGCGCGATGGAGCTGGCGGCCACGTTCACCAGCCCCAGCGTTTTGCAGTGCTGCTTGGCGTAGCGCAAAGCCGCCAGCGTATCCGCCGTTTCACCGGATTGGGAAATGACGATGGTCAGCGCATCGGCGGCAAGAATCGGTGCACGGTAGCGGAATTCAGAGGCAATATCCACCTCGGTGGGGATGCGGGCGATGCTCTCCAGCCAGTAGCGCGTGGTCAACGCCGCGTAGTAGGACGTGCCGCAGGCGACGAGGTGAATGCGCGAAATCTTGTTGAAGTCGATAGGCAGGGCGGGGAGTTGGAAACGCTGCTCCGCCGGGTTGTAATAGGCGGCGAGCGTCTCCGCGATCACGGCGGGCTGCTCGTAGATTTCCTTCTGCATGTAATGGCGGTAATTGCCCTTGCCCACCGCCGCGCCCGTGGTGCTGACGGTGGTGATGGGCCGCGCCACCTTGCGGCCTTCACGGTCGTAAATGATGGCGCCGGCGGCGGTAACGGCGGCCCAGTCGCCGTCTTCAAGATAGTTGAGGCGCGGGGTGAGGTGTGAGAGCGCGATGGCGTCGGAGCCGAGCGACATTTCACCCTCCCCATGCCCCACGGCCAGCGGCGCGCCGTGGCGGGCACCGATGAGCAGGCCGGGGTGGTCGCGGAACAGGGCGGCAAAGGCATAGGCACCCTTGAGCACTTTCAGGGCCGCAGCCACTGCTGCTTCAGGTGATTTTCCCTCGTCCAGCCCGCGGGTGATCAGCACCGGGATGATTTCCGAGTCCGTCTGGCTTTCAAACGGGTAGCCGCGCTTGATCAGTGCTTCGCGCAGTTCCTGGAAATTCTCGATGATGCCGTTATGCACCACCGCCACTTGCGGGGTGGCGTGCGGATGGGCGTTGGTTTCATTGGGAATACCGTGCGTGGCCCAGCGCGTATGGCCGATGCCGCAATGCCCTGCCATGGGCGATGCTGCCACCAGCTTGCTCAAATTGACGAGCTTTCCTTCCGCCCGCAGGCGGTGAATGGCTTTGCCGCTGACAGTAGCAATGCCGGCGGAATCATAGCCCCGGTATTCCAGGCGGCTCAAGCCTTCCAGGATATCTTCTGAAATGTCACGTTTGCCGGTAATGCCGATGATGCCACACATGCGCTTTTTTTAGCGGGTTATCGGCAGAGGTAAAGCCACAAATTGTTTCGGTGTGTTGCAGGGTAGGAAATGTCATGCCGCACTTGTTGCGGCATCTCCTGCAATTCAGGGAGACCCCGCAATAAATGCGGGGTGACAATCGAGTGTAAAAAAACACCCCCGCCGGAGCGGGGGCATATCTCAAGGATGTTGCGTCCTTGTAACTTAGGCGGCTTCTGCCTTTTCCTTGATCTTGGTGCCACCGTTGGTTGCGCGGGCGGCATTGGCGGAGGCCATGGTCTTGATCTCGCCGGTGAGCTCGCCACCGCGTTCAATCTCGATCTCGCCGTAGGTGATCTTGCCACGGACGCGGCCGGATGCGTAGATAACCAGGCGGCCCTTGACGACCAGCTCGCCCTCGAAGAGGCCGCTGATCTCGGCGTTTTCAACCTGTGCCACGCCCTTGAACGAGCCGGACTCGGCCAGTTCAACGGTGCCGACATCATTCAGAACGGCGTCCACCTTGCCTTCGATGACGAGACGGTCGCAGGTTGCGATCTCGCCCTTCAGCAGGATATCGGAGCCGACGGTGAGCACGCGGCGCGAATCGCGCGAACGCTCGGCGGCGGGGGCGGCTGCGGCGGCGCCGAAACCGGAGCCCTTGGCTTCCTGGCGGTTGCGGGGTGTTTCTGCCGTGGCAGCGGTGCCGCGGAAGCTGGCGCTGCCGCCGCTGGTTGCGGTTGCGCGTGGTGCCGGCGCTTCGGTGCGTGGTGCCGGGCTGCTGACCGGGTAGGTGGCGGAAAGGGGGCTGGCCGGATGGCTCGGCTGCGCGGGCGCGCCAAACGGAGACGACGTCTCCGGCGGGATTACTTTTACGGAATCGCTACCGCCTAACAGGGAACCCTGATTTGCGCTGCCTTCTTCTTCATCATCTCTGCGACGGAACATAGTGCATCTCCCAGATAAATTTTTGATAGTACAGAAAGATACTCGTGGAATCTTTTCGTGCTGGGCTGAGACTACAACAGGAGTTTGCGCATGGCTACAACAAAATTGCGCGACGCGTTTTGGAAAAATGAAAATGAAAAGTGAACGCGAATTAAAATATTTATTTCGTCATTGCGAGGAGCAAAGCGACGAAGCAATCCAGCACTTGCAGTTGCAGCGCCAGCTGGATTGCTTCGCTGCGCTCGCAATGACGGTGTATATATAAAAAAGCGAAAGCCGCCGGTAAGGGCGGCGGCCGTCGCAATCAATCGTCTTTCTTGTCCTCCTCGTAATCGCAGTGGATCGCGAGCGGTCCCTTCAGCAACGCAAAAATCTCGTGACGCCGCGTGATGCGCCGAACTATACCGGATCCGTACTCCGCATCCGGTTCGGCGAACCCACTCGCACGCCACTTGACAACCTCACGGAACTTGACCTCCACCCACTCCTCCTTCTTCAGGAAGAAGGTGAAGTTGTTCTCTACGATACTGGCGGCCTTCAGGCCTTTGGACACATAGATGCGTGCCTGCACCTCCGTGCCATCGACCTTGAGCGTCAGCTCCTTCAGCAGTTCCCCGCCTTCGGGGACCTGCTTGAAGATCTTCTCGCCGACGACTTCGTTCTCCTTTTCGAGCCGCTCGAGTTCGGCTTTCGCCTTCGCCTTCTCCTCCTCGGTCTCCTCTGTCGGGGGGATCGGGCGGGGGGAGGGCGATACGAACTCGGGCATCTTCAACTTCGGCTGCACCGTAAACGGCTCCGGCTTGTACACCGGGGTCTCCTTGGCGGGCGTGGTCTGTGCGACCTCGCCTTTATAGGAGAGATAGGGCAGCAGGCAGACGACCGTAAGGCCGCCGATGATGCCACCCGCCGCCGTGAGCATGAGCACGCCGAGGCCAAACAGCAACTTGCTGTACATGACTTAATCCTGAAAGGAACACTGGGCGAATTTTCGACGCCAGAAACACAACGGGAGCGCGTGACCCTACTTCACGCGACAGAACTCTAACAGAATCCAAAAGACCCCTGATTTATACCCCAAAAAGCTGCCTAAGGCAAAGAAAGTGTATTTTTCCCCCAAACCGGCCGAAACTGCCATCAAACTGCAACAATCCTTTGCTATTATGAATCCATAGGGCGCGGTGAGGGGGAATGCTGAAGTCAATGAAATTTCAAGGCTTTTTCCTTCATTATTTGTTAATCGCCATCGTTTAGAACCAAAGGAGCATGCGCTATGTCAAGATTGTCGTCAGATCCCGTCTTCCAGGGCTTAACCCGCCCCACGATGATCCTTGGCGTGAGTTACATGTTCTTCGTGGCCAATGCGAGCCTGTGCCTGATTACCTTCATCAACATGCAGAGCTTCTTCGTGCTGCTCGTGGTGGCGCCCGCGTTTCACACGCTGGGCTATCTCATCTGCCTCAAGGAGCCGCGCGCGATGGAAATGCTGATGGTGCGTGTGAAGAAGGGCTACAAATGCACCAACCGCCGCTATCACGGGTTTACGAATTCCTACGACCTCTATTAGGAGGTACGCGTTATGCGTCTAGCTAAACGCAAGTCGGCCAAAGCACCTTATGTTCGCCTTGAAGTCAGCGAATCGGCCTTCATTCCCTACGAATACCACTGGGACCGCGAAACCATCCTCACCAAGAACAAGGAGTTTCTGCAGGTCGTGAAGATCGACGGCTTCTCGTTTGAAACCGCGGACGATGAAGACGTGGACATGAAAAAGATGGTCCGCAACTCGCTCTTCAAGAGCATGGCGGATGGTAACTACGCCGTGTGGTTCCACGTCATCCGCCGCCGCCAGAGCCTGTATCCGGGCGGCAAGCACCCGCCGGGTTTCTCCGCGGGGCTGGACCGCATGTGGCGCGAGAAGCACGTCAACAAGGACTCCTTCATCAACGAGTTGTACATCACCGTGCTGCGCAAGCCCGATACGCAGGGCGCCGCGGCGGTGCACCACTACCTCAAGAAGGCATCCGAGATCGGCAACAAGGGCCTGCAGGCACAGAGCATGCAGGACGCACACAAGGAACTCACCGAGGCGGTGGCCCGCGTGGTCGCCACGTTCAAGGATTACGGCGCGCGCGTGCTCACCACCGTGGAGCGCGACGGCATGTTCTACTCCGAGCCGATGGAGTTCCTTGGCAAGCTGGTGAACTGCGGTTACTCGCAGCCCATGCTGGTGACGGACATGGACATCGCGCATTACCTGCCGGCCTACCGCCTTTATTTTGGTGATCGCGCGGTGGAAGCCTGCGGCCACAAGAAAAAGCGCTTTGCCGGGCTGATCAGCATCCGTGAATATGCGCCCGCCACCGCGGCCGGGCTGCTGGACGGTTTCCTGCAGCTGCCGTTTGAATTCGTGATTTCACAGAGCTTCGTGTTCAAGAACCGGCAGGTGAACATCAACTCCATGCAGGTGCGCCAGCGCCGCATGATGGCGGCGGAAGACAAGGCGATCTCGCAGGTGGCGGAAATTTCCGACGCGCTCGACATGGCCATGTCCGGCCACGTGGCGTTTGGCGACCACCAGATGACCATCATGTGCTATGATGAAAACCTGCACGAGCTGGAGAAGAACATCTCGCTTACGATTGCAGAACTCGTGAATATCGGCATCAACCCAGCACGTGAGAAATTTGTGCTGGAGCAGGCCTACTGGGCGCAGCTGCCCGGTAATTTTGAATTCATCGCCCGCGGCGCCAATATCACCACCATGTATCTCGCGGGGTTTGCTTCCCTGGATAATTACCCCACCGGCAAGATC
>CAZUKF010000053.1:0-11355 GCA_964620765.1 uncultured Rickettsiales bacterium
GTATTTGTCATACGCCTCGGTGAAGCGGCTCTCGGAGTCAAACGCGACGGTGATGGTGCGCGCCTCGCCGGAGATGCGGTTTTCAATCTGCCCGGCGCTGGCCGAGGTGTAGAGCGCCGTGCTGATGTTGAAGCGCGGCAGCGCGATGAGGAAGGGCGCGTCCTGCGGCAGGGTGCTGCCTTCCAGCGGCAGCCTGGCGTTGAAAACAATGTCGACATTCTGTTTGCCGAAGGCGGCAAAATCCATCGGCTGGCTGATGCCCGGCATACCGGCCAGCAGCGAGAAGTAGCGGCGCATCACCTCGTCCATGCGTGGGCTGAATTCCCAGTCTACCATTTTGATGATGGCTTCGGCGGTGCGCTGGCCGCCTTCCGGCAGCGTGGCAAAGCGCACGTGCATCTCGCCGGTAGTGGCCAGCGGCGCCTTGGTGCTTTCCTCCGTGGTGTTGTAGCCCGCCACGTAGCAATCCAGCGAGCGGAACTGCTGCGCGATGGCCGCCGCCCCGGCATTGGCAAGGCGCGCCGTATCCCACAGCCCGGCGGCGATGATGCCGCGCCGCTCCAGGGCGAGCTCGCAGGTAAGCGCACTTTTGGGCTGCATGATGAAGGTGAGCGCGTTGCCGCCGACAGTGCTGATCTGCGTGACCGGCCCGTCCACCACCAGCTTAAAGTGGTTGGAGGTGAGGTTGGTGGTGAGGCTGATACTGCCTGCCAGCGCAATTTCCTCGGTCCATTCCGGCAGTTTTTCTACTGTGGCGCGGTAGGCCGGGTCCGGGTTCGGGTCAGCCTTTAAGCGCTTGTCGATTCTGCCGGAGAATTTCGGCTGCACCAGGCGCACGGTAACCTCGAAGGGAAAGCCGGCGGTCTCGATGGCGCTATAGGTAATGACCGGGTCGTTACCGTTGAGCTTCTTGACGAAATCCTCCAGCGCCTCGCGCGAGTAAGTGGATTGTACGTACCACGACACGCTTAAGACTGCCGTGCACACGCCTAAAATTGCGGCGCCCGCTATTGCCAGGATGCGCAGGACAGGGGGTTTTCTTTTACGGGGTACAAAACTGGGGCTGCTGTAATTCATGCGCTCATTCTAAACTTGGAAGCCTGCGCTTGGGTATCGCGCGTGATGTCTGCCTGCAAAACGTCATGCAACTGTTGCGCGAGCGCCACACTTTTCCACTGAAAATCCTGCGGTTTTAATGCCGTCACCGCCGCCACGCCGATGGCCGCGTTGCACACCACCACCGCTTCGGCAGTGCGCAAATCCTCCAGCTTGTAAACGCCTTCCTTAATCTTCATGGGCGCGATGCGCATCAACGCGTAGCGCGTGGAGCCGTTCAGCGCGCCGCAGGCCAGCGCGGGCGTGTGCAGCGCGCCGTCTTTCAGCCAGAGGATGTTGGCGCCCGATGTTTCGCAGATTTCCCCGGCGGCGTTCAGCTGCAGGGCTTCCTGGCAGCCGTGCCGGTCGGCCTCGATGCGCGCCAGCGTGGCGTTCAGCCCCTGCGCCAGCTTGGCCTGCACCGGCAGCGCTTTGGGCGAAATCTTTTCATAAGAAGAAAGCCACAGGGCATACGGTCCGGTGGGGCCGGGGGAGGCGGCCAGCGTTTCGATTACTACCGTGGGTGTATCGTCCTTCCCCGGCAGGTAGCCGCGCCCGCCCCTGCCCCGGCTGATGGCGATGCGGAGCAGCCCTTCGGCCATGCTGTTGCGGCGGATCAGCCCGGCCGAGGCGTGGGCAAGGGGGGTGGTGTCCAGCGTGATAGAAAGCGCTTTCAGCCCATCTTCCAGCCGCTTGAGGTGAAAATCCCACTGGTAGGGTATGCCGTCTTGCAGGCGCAACGTCTCGAACAGTCCGTCGCCGTAGCGGAAGCCGCGGTCGGCGGGGTGGATGCACGGCGTGTCCGCGCTCAGGAATTGCCCGTTAACATAAATCTGCATATACCTATGTCTTCAGAATAAAGAGAGCAGGGCGTGGAGCAAGTCATTTTCGGGTTGGGGACCAACATGGAGGAGCGCGCAGAGCACCTCCTGCAGGCCGTGCAGGGGCTGCGCCGCGCATTCGGCAATGTGGAGCTTTCTCACGTGTATGAAACACCGGCGCTGCTGCCGGGCGGCGCGCCGAAAGAATGGGACGTGCCGTACTGGAACATGGCTGTTCTGGCCCATTGCAGCGACGGCCCGGTGCAGCTGCTGGCGCTGGTGAAGGCCATCGAGCAGAAATGCGGGCGGCAGGAACGCAGCCGCTGGGCGCCGCGCGAGATCGATGTGGATATCCTCGCCGTCGGGCAGACGGTCTTGCGTTCGCGCACGCTGATCATCCCGCACCGCGAGCTTATCAAGCGCGACTTCGCGCTGGTGCCGCTGGCTGATGTGGCGCCGGACTGGCGCTTCCCCGTGGAAGGCGCGTGGCAGGGCATGCCCGCGAAAAAGCTGGTGGATGATCTGGGCATGGGAGAGGAACTCAAGAAGCTCGACGTGAAAATATGACGAAGCTTGCCGGTATCCTGAATCTTACCCCGGATTCTTTTTCAGACGGCGGGCTGTACTCCGACGCTGCCTCCATGCGCGCTGCCTGCATGCGCATGTACGTGGCCGGCGCCTCGCTGATTGATGTGGGCGCGGAATCCACCCGCCCCGGCGCCGTGCCGGTGAGCGCGGCAGAGGAGTGGGAACGCCTGCGGCCTTTTGCGGAAGAAGTGCTGCCCGCCTGCCTTGCCAAGGGTATTATCATAAGTGCCGACACGCGCCACGCGGAAAATGCCGCGCGTATGCTGCAGCGCGGTGCGGCGTGGATAAATGATGTATCCGGGTTTGCGGACCCCGCCATGCTGGAGGCTGTGCGGAGCAGCCACTGCACGCTGGTGCTGATGCATTCGCTCACCGTGCCCGCCGACCGCGGCGTGACGCTGCCGAAGGATGCGGACCCCGTGAAAGAAATTTTAAGCTGGGCGCGCGCTGCCATCCGCCGCCTCGCCGCTGCCGGCATCGCCGAGGAGCGGCTGGTGCTGGACCCCGGGCTGGGCTTCGGCAAAACGCATGAACAATCGCTGGCGCTGGTGCGCCGCGTGCACGAGCTGCGCGCGCCCGGCCTGCCGCTTTATATCGGCCATTCGCGCAAAGGCTTCCTCGCGCAGGTGTCGGGAGACCGCGATGCCGCGACGCTGGCCGTCTCTACCCATCTCATTGGTGCGGGCGTGGAATATTTGCGCGTGCACGACGTGGAAAATCACGTGGCGCTGCGGGCGCTGCAAATGGCATGAGCGAGATCGACGCTGTTTTAGAAACGCTCTATCATCCGGGTCTGAAACGCATTGACCCGGGACTGGAGCGTGTATTCAAATTCCTGGAAGCGCTTGGCAACCCGCAGATGCGCCTGCCGCCGGTGATCCACGTGGCAGGCACCAACGGCAAGGGCTCGTTGGTGGCATACCTACAGGGGGTATTGGAAGCAGCGGGTTTGCGGGTACACCGCTATATCTCACCGCACCTGGTGCGTTTTAACGAGCGCATTCTGCTGGCGGGCGAGGAAATCGCCGATGAGGAGTTGCTGGCGCTGCTGCTGAAGGTGCAGGCGCTGGCGCAGGACATTCCCGTCACCTATTTCGAGGCTACCACGGCTGCTGCTTTTCTTGCCTTTGCTGCGCATGAGGCGGATGTGGCGCTGCTGGAAACCGGCATGGGCGGGCGGCTGGATGCCACCAACGTGATAGAAAAACCGCTGCTCACCGCCATCACCCCCATTGCGCTGGACCACATGGAATTCCTGGGCGAGATGCTGGAGGCCATTGCCTCTGAGAAGGCGGGCATACTCAAGCCCGGCGTGATGTGCGTGGTGGGGCCGCAGGAAAAAGCCGCGCTGCAGGTGATCCGCCGGGTGGCGGAGGAAGTAGGCGCCCCGCTTTTTGTGCACGGCGAGGACTGGCATGTCGCGGGCGTGGAATACCGCTCCGCTGCCGGGCGCATCCGCTTCACCCCGGCGCTGCACGGCGCGCACCAGTTTGCCAATGCCGGCACCGCCATTGCCTGCGCCGAGAAGCTCAGAAGTTTACGCATTCCTTCTGCCGCGCTGGTGCAGGGCATTTCGCGTGCCCGCTGGGCCGGGCGGCTACAGCATCTGGGTGAAGATCTCTGGCTGGACGGCGGCCACAACGCGCATGCCGGGGAGGCGCTGGCGGCATGGGCGGGTTTAAGGCAGGACAAACCCCTGGTGGTTATCTGTGGCATGAGCGAGAAAAAAGACCCCATGCTTTTTCTGGCACCACTGGCCCCGCATATTTCCCGGCTCATCGCCATTGCCATCCCGGGTGAGCCGCTTTCGCTGCCGGTTTCTGCCGTAAGTGGCGCCGCCCGGGCGCTCGGGCTGGAGACCGTGGAGGCCGGCGGGCTTGAAGAAGCGGTGCAGCTTGCGGCCGCGCACGGCCCGGCGCGGGTGCTCATCTGCGGCTCCTTGTATTTGGCGGGCAAGGTGTTATCTTGGCGCGCATGACGTTACAGGAAATCATTGAGAACGCTTGGGAGAATCGCGACAACCCGGATGTCCGCGACGAGAATGACGGTCTCCGCGACGCGGTAGACAAGGTGCTCGCCCAGCTGGATGCCGGTTTGCTGCGCGTGGCTGAAAAAACAGGCGGCACGTGGCAGGTGCACCAGTGGGTCAAAAAAGCCGTGCTGCTTTCCTTCCGCCTGAACCCCATGGGGGTAATTTCCGGCGGACCGGGCCACCGCACCGGCCTGGGCACGCCGTGGTATGACAAGGTTCCCTCCAAGTTCCACGGCTGGGATGAAGATAGTTATAAAGAGGCGGGGTTCCGCTCCGTGCCGGGCTGCTTCGTGCGCCGTAGCGCCTACGTGGCGCCGGGCGTGGTGCTGATGCCGTGCTTTGTGAATGTCGGCGCGCATATCGGTGCGGGCACGATGATCGACACCTGGTCCACCGTCGGCTCCTGCGCGCAGGTGGGGAAGAACTGCCACATCTCCGGCGGCGTGGGCTTAGGCGGCGTGCTGGAGCCGCTGCAGGCCAACCCCGTCATCATCGAGGACAACGTGTTCGTCGGCGCGCGCTCGGAAGTGGCCGAAGGCGTGATCGTGGAGGAGGGAGCGGTGATCTCCATGGGCGTGTATCTCGGCGCTTCCACCAAGATCGTCAACCGCGAAACCGGCGAAGTGACGATGGGCCGCGTGCCCGCGTATTCGGTGGTGGTGCCCGGCTCGCTGCCCGGCAAAAACGCGGGTGATCCCTCGCTCTACTGCGCCGTCATCGTGAAACGCGTGGACGAGCAGACGCGCTCAAAGACCGGCATCAACGAATTGCTGAGGGGCGTGTGACGGACGCGCTTACACTCGCTAAAAAACTCATCGCCTGCCCTTCCGTAACGCCGGAAGAGGGCGGTGCGCTGGGCGTGTTGCAGGCGGAGCTGGAAAAACTGGGCTTCAAATGCACGCGCCTGCCCTTTTCAGAAAAAGGCGAGCCGACGGTGGATAATCTCTACGCCCGCATCGGTACGGGCAAACCTTTTCTCTGCTATGCAGGGCACACGGACGTAGTACCGCCGGGTGATGAAGCCAAGTGGAGCGTGAAGCCGTTTGCGCCGGAAGTGCGTGGCGATTACCTCATCGGCCGCGGCGCGGAAGACATGAAGGGCGCCATTGCCTGTTTTGTGGCGGCGGTGGCGCAGTTTCTGCCGCTGAAACAGGGTTCACTCGGCTTCATCATCACCGGCGACGAAGAGGGCTACGCCATCAACGGCACGCGCAAGGTGGTGCAGTGGATGAAGGAGAACGGCGAAATGCCGGATGCCTGCATCGTCGGCGAGCCTACCAACCCGGAAAATATCGGCGACATGGTGAAGATCGGCCGCCGCGGCAGCATGAACATGGTGCTCACGGTGAAGGGCAAGCAGGGCCACGTGGCCTACCCGCAGCTGGCGGATAATCCGCTCACGCCGCTGGTAAAAATCCTGCATGCGCTGAAAGAGCACACGCTGGACAAGGGGACCGAGTATTTTATCCCCAGCAATTTGGAAGTGACTTCCATTGACGTCGGCAACCCGGTGAAGAACGTGATTCCCGGGCAGGCCGAGGCGCGGATCAACATCCGTTACACCGATAAACACACCTCCGCCACCATGGCGGAATGGCTCAAAAGCGTGGTGGAGAAGCACATACCCCCGGAGAGGTATCACCTGGAGGTGCGGATAACGGGTGAGGCGTTTCTTACTAAGCCGGGCCCCCTGAGCACGTTGGTAGCAGAAGCGGTGCAGGCGGCCACCGGCCGGAAACCCGAGCTTTCCACCACCGGCGGCACATCGGACGCGCGCTTTATAAAAGACATCTGCCCGGTGGTGGAATTCGGCACCACCAACAAAACCGCGCACATGGTGGATGAGAAAGTGCGGGTGGCGGATTTGGCGCTCTTGCAAAAATGTTACCTGGAAATCTTAAGGCACTACTTTAAGTAGATTCGTCATTCCCCGAGTTGCGAAGCAACTCTAGGGGAATCCATCTTGCAGGATGGATCGCCCTATAATCGCTTTCGCGATTCGGGCGATGACGGGATTAATAATCCACCTTCATCAAGCACAGTCCCTGTGCCGGGGCGGTAGGCCCGGCGGCACTGCGGTCTTTGGCGGCCAGCGCTTTTGCCGCGTCTTCCACCTGCCACTTGCCGCGCCCCACCTGGTAAAGCGTTCCCGCCATGATGCGCACCTGGTGATGCAGGAAGGAGCGAGCCGAAACATAAAGGCAGATTTCCTCGCCTTCCTTGTGCACGTCAAACCGCTCCAGCGTTTTCATGGGCGATTTTGACTGGCACTTGCTGTCGCGGAAACTGGTGAAGTCATGATGCCCCAGGAGGGTATCTGCCGCTGCCTGCATGGCTGTCGCATCCAGCGCCTCCGGCACATGCCATACGAAGCGCGCATCCAGCACCGGCGGCGGGCGGCGGCTTAAAATACGGTAGCGGTAATGGCGGGCCCTGGCGGAAAAGCGCGCGTTGAATTCATCGCTCACTTTTTCCGCCGACAGCACGCCCACGTTGTGCCACGCATTGCCGTTTTCTTCCATCACCAGCAGGTGGAAGTTCAGCGCGTTCATCACGGTGAAGGGCTCGTGCTCCGCCTGCAAATCCACGTGTGCGCACTGGCCGAGCGCGTGCACGCCCGCATCCGTGCGGCCCGCACCCACAACTTCCGCGTGCTCACCGCCGAAGCGGTACACTGCCGCTTCCAGCGCCTCCTGCACGGTGGGCTGCCCGGGCGTTTTTTGCCAGCCGGAAAGGTCGGTTCCATCGTATTCCAGGGTGAGTTTATAGCGGGGCATCAGCCTACAACCGTTCCCGCCGTCACCGGCCTGCCCGCCAACATATCTGCCGTTTTCATGCGTTTGGCGCCGGGGCGCTGAACCAGCAGCGGCCGGAGTGCGCCTTCACCGCAGGCGATGGTGAGCATGTCATCCAATACCACCCCGGGGTTTCCTTTAGCACCCAGCATCTCGGCTTCAAACACCTTGATACGCACGCCGTCATACTCAAAAAACGCGCCCGGCAGCGGCGATAGCCCGCGCACCTGCCCGGCAATGACGCGCGCGCTTTGTTTCCAGTTAATGCGCCGGTCCGCCTCGGTGATCTTGGCGGCATAGGTCACACCCTCTGCACGTTGCGGTATTGGTGCGGGGTTCTGTTCCAGCACCTTCAGCAGCAGGCGTGCGCCGCGGTCTGCCATCGCTTCGTATAATTGCCCCGCATTCATTTCGGCGGGGATGGTAAACACCTCGCACCCCAGCACGGGGCCCGTATCCAGCCCGGCCTCCATCTGCATGATGCAGACGGCGGTCTCGCGGTCTCCCGCCATCAGCGTGCGCTGGATGGGCGCCGCACCGCGCCAGCGCGGCAGCAGCGAGGGATGAATGTTGATGCAGCCGCGCGCCGGCGCTTCCAGCACGTGCTTAGGCAGGATCAGCCCGTAGGCCGCCACCACCGCGGCGTCGCAGGCGGGCAGCGTTTCATTTTTCAGCGTGATAGGCGTGCGCACCTGCAGGCCGTGCTTTGCTGCATATTCATGTACCGGGGAGGGGGTATACTTCTGGCCGCGCCCCGCCGGCCGGGGCGGCTGCGTGTATACCGCCACGATCTCGTGCCCCGCCGCGTGCAGCGCTTTCAGCGCGGGCAGGGCGAAGGCAGGTGTTCCCATGAAGATCAGTCGCATGGATTGGCTCCTGTAAATAACGGGAACATAGCCTATGTGAGGCTAAAAAGCCAAATGCTCTGAGACAGGGTTAGTCGCGGCTGAATTCAGGCGGTTTTTTCATCGAGAGTCCGTGCTGCACGTGGCCAGGTTTTCCCACGGCTTCCTGCCATGCTGCCCGATCAGCATCATTCATATGCTTCCTCAGCGCTTCGTCAAACAGCTCTGTGGCGCCTGCTATTACGGTGGGGGGAAGTTCATTCTCCTTTAAGGCGTCCTCGAACCAGTTGGGGTGTAAACGGAGCCCCTGCTGGTCACCCTCTGCCTTTTCTCCGATAACTCTGTGCAGACGCGCGTAAAGATTGCCCCATTCGCGCTGATACGGATTATTCTTATTGCTGGCACGGGCCCAGATGTCTTCCATGAAGTTCATCAGGTGTTCGCCGGACACGAACTTGCGTTCATGCACTATTCTTTTCGCGCTTTTGGGGTGCGGCTGGCGCACCGTGTGTCCGTTTCTCTTGGTCATTCCCTACCCGTGATTGCAATGCTCTCCGTGCACGTGGTCATGCGCGTGCTCTTCGATGGATTTTTTGATTTTCTTGGCTTTACGCATCAGTATGTCGCGCTTTACCGGCGAGACGCGGTCGGGGAAGACGATGCCGTTTAAGTGGTCAATCTCGTGCTGCACGCAGGTGGCCAGCAGGCCGTCAAACTCTTGTTCCTGCTGCTCGCCCTTGAGGTCCAGAAAGCGCACGCGCACGGATTTGGGGCGGGTGATGTCGGCGGTTTGATCGGGGAAGGAAAGGCAGCCCTCGCGGTGCGTGTTGTCTTCCTCCGAGTCTTCGATGATTTCGGGGTTCACCAGCACCCACTGCGTACCTTTGCCGCTTTCCTCGCTCCACTCCACGTCGGCCACCAGGAGGCGCTTCATTACGCCCACCTGCACGGCCGCCAGCCCCACGCCGCGCTCGTGGTACATCGTCTCCAGCATGTTTTCGGCCAGCGTGCGGATTTCATCCGTCACCGCCTCAACGGGGGTGGATTTGGTTTTCAGCCGCGGGTCCGGCGCGATAACGAGGGGTAGCAGCATTATATTCGTAACCTTTTCAGTGTTTCTTCCTTACCCAGTACTTCCATCACTTCGAACACGCCGGGAGAAACCATTTTCCCGGTGAGAGCGGCGCGTAGCGGCTGGGCAATGTTCCCGAGCTTCTGGCCCTTTGTTTCGGCAAACCCCCGGGCGGTATTTTCCAGCGATCCTTGCGTCCATTCCGAGGCTTCAAAGAGCGGTACCAGCTCCCTGATCAGCTCCCACCCGCCTTTATCCAGCATTTCCTTTGCTTTGTCTTCAAGAGCAATGGGAGCGGAAAGCGTATAAAATATAGCATTTTCGGCTAGTTCCTTCAAGGTCTTCGCGCGCTGCTTCAAGCTCGCCATCCCCTTGAGAATTCGCGCTTTTCCAGCAGCATCCACGTTGCCTATGCGCGCCAGCACCAAATCGATCAGCCTTGCATCATCCGCCTCGCGGATATAATGGCCGTTTAAGTTGTCCAGCCTAGCGAAATCAAAGCGCGAGGGGCTTTTGCCCGCGCCCTCCAGCCCGAACCATTCAATAGCCTGCTCAGTGGAAATAATTTCATCGTCGCCGTGCGCCCAGCCGAGCCGCAGCAGGTAGTTGCGCATGGCCTCGGGCAAATAGCCCATCTTCTCGTATTCCTCCACGCCCAGCGCGCCGTGGCGCTTGGAAAGCTTGGCGCCGTCAGCGCCGTGGATGAGCGGGATATGCGCGAATTCCGGCACGTTCCAGCCCATCGCCTGGTAGATGACTTTTTGTTTGAAGGCATTGGTAAGGTGGTCATCGCCGCGAATGACGTGGGTAACGCCCATGTCATGGTCGTCCACCACCACGGCCAGCATGTAAACAGGCGAGCCGTCGGCACGTAACATCACCAAATCGTCGAGCCTGTTGTTTTTGACGACCACGCGGCCCTGTACATGGTCCTCGATTACCGTTTCCTCGCCGGGGGCATCATTTTCCAGATTATCATCGTGGGGGACGTAGAGCCTTACCACGTAGGGCTTATCTTCGGCGTCCGGCAGCTTGTTGGGGCCGGGGCGCCATTGGCTCATGAATTTGCGGCCCGCCTTGTTGCCCTCGCGGAATTCCTTTAGTTCATCCTGCGTGTGGTAGCATTTGAATGCCTTGCCCTGCGCGAGCATTTCCTGCGCCACTTCGGCGTGGCGCTTCTCATGTTTGCTTTGGTAATACTCTGCCCCATCCCAATCCAGCCCCAGCCATTTCAGGCCGGTGAGAATGGCGGCGGTGGCCTCCGGGGTAGAGCGCTCCTTGTCTGTATCCTCGATGCGCAGCAGGAACTTGCCGTTATGGTGTTTCGCAAACAGCCAGTTGAACAGCGCGGTGCGCGCTCCACCAATGTGGAGGTATCCGGTCGGCGAAGGGGCAAAACGTGTAACGACGGTCATGGTTTAGCTGCAAAGGTTGCGATAGGGAGGGGCTATACTATATTGGGGCGCAAGCCAAATGAAATCCTTCATATCCAACCTCCGGTCTTTCCTTGCCCAAGAGCGCCTCGTCCTGTGGGTGCCGGTGGCGCTGATGCTGGGCATCGGCACGTATTTCGCGCTGCCGCAGGAGCCCTCGCGCTGGGCAGGTTCCGGCCTGCTTTTCGGCACGGCCTCGCTCTGGGCGCTGGGCAGGCGCAGGTCTTTCCGCCTGCTGCTGGCGGGGTTGTTCCTCGCCGCGCTGGGGTTTGCGGTTGCGCAGTGGCGCACGCACGAAGTTGCCACGCCGCTGCTGGCCCAAAAGCTGCATGCCGCGCAGGTGGAGGCGAAGATCGTCAAGGTCATCCCGGCGGAAGACGGGGTAAAGCTGCTGCTTTCGCACGCGGAGATTGAAAATTTCAGCGGGCCCGTGCCCGCGCATATCCGTGTGGCGCTGAAAAAACCGCTGCCGGAGGCCCGGCCGGGAGACCGCGTTTCCTTACGCGCCACGCTCTACCCGCTGCCCCGCCCGGTGATGCCGGGGGCGTTTGATTTCGGCCGCTATTTTTATTTTGACCGCATCGGCGCCGTGGGCTTTGCGCTGGGCACACCGGAAATCCTTGAGGCTGCGCCGCGCCGAAACTGGGATGAAACGCTCAATGCGCTGCGCCAGG
>CAZUKF010000054.1:0-11351 GCA_964620765.1 uncultured Rickettsiales bacterium
ACCTGACCAGCGCCACCGGCGCCATCACGCTGCAGGCGAATGATGACATCGTCTATAGCGCCAGTGGCGACATCACCACCAGCAACGCCGCCATCACGCTGAACTCCGACCGCGACGCGAGCGGCGCGGGGGCCATCAGCCTCGGTTCCGGCACGACCCTCAATTCCGGTGGCGCCAACATCACGCTGGGCGGCGGCGCAGACCCTACCACCGGCTTTGCCGTCGGCACCGCCGCCAATAACAGCGGTATTTACCTTAATGCAGCAAGCATTGCTGCTGGTGGCGGTAATATCCTTATGCGTGGGAGGGCACATACAACGGATAACTGGGGTATTTCCGGCATCGCATTTGGTGACGCGGGGGCGCTTGCATCCGTTACTACGACAGGTACGGGTACCATTACCCTTTACGGTGAGCGTGCAAACAGTGGCGCCGTTACCATGCAAAGTGCCGTGCTGATCGACCATTTCAGCGTGACTGCCCAGAACGGCAACATCAATATCTACGGCAACTACGGCACGGTCGGCAATGCTTCGTATTCGGGTGTGCAGTTTGGTACTTCCGGCCCAGTTCAGACTACGGGCGGTAACATCAATATCTACGGCGAAAACGCTACCCATGGCATTATCGTCAGCAACGATAGTATTACGAGCAGCACCGGCAATATCAGCCTTAATGGGGTGGGCAGTACGAATGGAAACTGGTTAGATTTTGCGACCATCACTACTGGTGGCGCAGGCACAATCACATTCAACCAGGATAGGTTGACATTCACCAACAGCACTGCAACGACCGCTGCCAACAGTTCTATTTACTTCACTCCTTACACGGCATCCACCACCGTCGGCGTAGCCGGGGCCACCGGTACATTGGCCCTGACCAGTACGGCGTTGAATGCGATGAGTACCGGCACGCTCTATATCGGCCGCACCGATGGCAGCGGCCTGATGCGTGCCCGCGGCTGGAATGCGAGCGCGGAGAACTACCATGTGGAACTGCGAAACGGCACCGGTAACATCCAGCTGGACGGTACGGTGGACATGACGATGGCCGCGAACAAGAACTTCAGCGCCACCACCAGCAGCACGGGCGACGTACTCACCGCCAATTCATCCGCCAACGGCGAGGGGATCATCACCAGCGGCACCGGCACGATTACGCTGACCTCGGGCGACGACATCACGCTCGCGCACGACTTCGACCTGACCTCCGCCAGTGGTATCATATTGCTCAGGGCAAACGACGATATTTCTCTCTCGGGCGACGGGGACATCACCACCTCTGGCGCAGCCATCACGTTCAATGCCGACTTTGATGCCAGCAGCAGCGGTAACATTCTCAACGCATACAACATCACGAGTAACGGCGGCAACATCACCTTCGGTGGCGGTGCCGATCCGACCGTGGGCTATGCATGGGGCAATGCGGCTCAGAAATACGGTGTGAAGCTCGATATGGCCACGCATAGCAATTCTATCAACAGCGGCACGGGCAATATTCTCGTTCACGGCCATGGCTACAACAACGCTGCTGCCGCTGATAATTCCGGCGTGTACATGGAATCGTCCTATGGTGCAGGGTTGGTTACGAGTAGCGGTAATGTCTCCGTTACCGGGATCGGCGGGAACGGAACTCATGATAATTATGGCATTCATTCAAATACAAATATTACGACTACCAGTGGCGCGTTGACGCTCACGGGCACCGGCGGCAGCGGCGGGACTACCGCGGGGCACACTGATAATTTTGGTGTTTACATCCAGGGAACGGGTTTTGGCAGCATCTCTTCGACCGGCACCGGTGCGGTTGGCGCTGTTAATATTACGGGCACGGGTGCTGCGGGTTACAGCGGGAGCATCGGCGTCAAGATATTCAGTGACGCCCTGTACAGCGTAGACTCTGACATCACCATCACCGGCACTGGCGGCAACAGTACCGCCGACTATAACGCGGGTGTTGAAATTACAGCCGACACTAACACCATCGGCATCAGCGGTGCCGGTGACCTGACGATCATCGGCACCGGCGGCACCGGCACCAGCGACAACATAGGTGTGAACCTCACCTCGTTTTACGGTTTCAACATCAGTACCAATACCGGCAATATCACGGTCACGGGCGTTGGCGGCGCGGGCACCACGGACAATAACGGCATCCAGGTCTATAGCGATGGCTATGGCGGACAAATTTCCACCGTCAGCGGTGCCATCACGCTTACCGGCACCGGCACCGCCGCTGCGAATACCGCCGGGTACAACAACAATCACGGCGTTGTTTTCTATACGCCCGGCTGGGACCCAAGCACGCAATCAAGCCTCGTCTCCACGGGTACCGGCGCGGTGGGAGCCGTCACTTTCACCGGCACCGGGGGCGCGGGGTATGCTGATAACTACGGTGTATACATCCAGGACGGTAGTCTTGCTGATGTCATCTCCACCGTTGACGCCAATATCAGCATTACCGGCACTGGCGGCAACGGCACCTCGACTGCCAATTACGGCCTTTATCTACAGTCCGGTGTCGAATCCACCGGCGCGGGCACGATCACACTGACGGGGACCGGCAGAAACAGCGCGGTCGATATCTACAATGACAACACGTCCACTACCATCGGCAGCGCTACCGCCACCGGCGCCATCACCGTAAACGCCGACACCGCCACCTGGGGCTCTCTCGCCTTCCAGACCACCGGCACTGTCTGGTTCAAGACGCGCACGGTAGCTACCACCATCGGGGTAGCAGGTGCTGCGGGTACGCTCGGGGTGACAAGCACGGTATTGGGTAATATTATCGCCGGGACAACCCAAATCGGCCGCACGGATGGTTCGGGTCTGATGCGGGTGGCGGGCGTGAATTTAAGCGCAGAAAACTACCACCTGGCGCTGCTCAACGGTACGGGGAACATCCAGCTGGACGGCGGCGGGACGGCGCTGACGCTGGCGGCGAACAAGAACTTCAGCGCCACCACCAGCAGCACGGGTGACATCGACACCAACGCGGCAGGCAGCATCACCACCAGCGGCACCGGCACCATTTTGCTCACCTCGGGTGACGACATCATCTTCGACCAGGATTTCGATTTAACCTCCGCCACCGGCGCCGTCACCCTCACGGCGGCGGACGACATTACCTATTCCGGCGGCGGCGACATCACCTCCACCAGCGGCGATACCACGCTGCAATCCAACACGCTGGACCTGCAGGCGGGCGCCAGCGTGACGACGACCGGCAACGCCTATGTCAAGGCGTTCGCCGCCGCCACCACGGTGGGCGTCGGCGGCGCCGCGGGCACGCTGAATGTTAGCGATACCGAGCTTGGCTTCTTCAGCGCCGGCACGCTCACCATCGGCAGAAGCGACGGCAGCGGCCTGATGCGCGTGGAGGATATGAACTTAAGCGCTGAGAACTACAGCCTCAGCCTGCTCAACGGTTCATCCAACATCCAGCTCGACGGTGACATCACCATGGCCGCCAACGAGAACTTCAGCACCGCCGCCACTTCCGGCAGCACGGTGACCAGCACGGCTGTGGATATCGTCACCAGCGGCACGGGCGACATCAGCATTGACGACCCGCTGGTGCTGGGCGGCGATTTCAGCGCCACCGTGGCCAGCGGCGATATCACCATGAGCGGAACCATCAACTCCGCCGACGCTACGGCGCGCGACCTCACGCTTACTTCTACAGGTGGCAGTATTACGCTGGGCGGTGCCTTGGGCAACACCTTTGCCCTGGATAGTGTGAATATCAATACGTTCAGCGCCTTGTCGCTACCTTCCATCCGTGCCGCCGACATCTTTGCTCGCTCCACCGGCAGCGGCGATATTTTCACCACGGGTATCCTCACAGCCTCCAGCGCTTCCAACGCCGTGATCCTGGTCTCGGGCGATGACTTCACCAACAGCGTCGGCTCGGGCCTGTTTAACCTCACCGGCGGCGGCCGCTGGCTGATCTACTCGGAAGACCCGGCACAAAACACGCTCAACAGCCTGGCTTATGACGCGCAGGTGTTCAACTCCACCTATCTCAGCTACCCGCCCGGCTCGGTAACGGAAAGCGGCAACGTGCTGCTCTACAGCATGGCCGGCAGCAGCAGTGGCGGCAGTGGCTCTTCTGGCAGCAGCTCCGGCGGCGCATCATCTTCTTCCGGCAGCAGTGAAGCCACTAACGCCGAGCGTGTGCGCGAAGAGATGGAAAGCCAGGAGAACGAAGAAGAAGAGGCACGTAAGGGCGGCAAGTTCCGCCTTAAATTCAGGCCGTCGCTGCCAAAGCTGCTCAAGTCGTTGGCATCGAAAGCAGATGCAGGTAACAGCCTTACAGAAAAAAGTACTCCTATTCAATAGCTTTGCGCGATAACCTTTTTGCATGCCGGGCATGCAAGACGGGGTTTTGTCGCCCGCTATCCTGTCTGCTAGCGTCTGCTCATAACGGGAGGGCGCCTATGTCAGAATTCACAGAAGGTTATATCGGGGCGGTCCGCCGCGAGCTGCTTGCAGAGGGAACCTCGCGCACGGATGGCCTGGAGTTGAGTTTTGATTCACAGATCGAAGAGCTGCAGCAGCTCTCGGAGCACTACAAGGCTCCCAACGCCATCCGGATATTCGGCGGCATCTTTTTCAGCCGCTGCCAGAAAGAGCTGGAGCAGCTGCTGCGTGTTGCCCGCATTTCAGAGGCGGAGCGGAAGGCCCTCAATATCGTGAACATCTACAAGCACAAAGCCAACTTCACGGATGATGCAGCCCCGGCTTACGCCGAAGCTGTCTGACAATAATTTAAGCTAAGGCCGGGTGTTACTCACCGGTGGTGGGTTTTGCAGGCGCGAACGGCGCTTTGTTTCGCTCTGCGCCACGGCATCCTGCATCAACGCGCCGTCGGGGCGGAATTCCTCTACCACTGCCCGGGCGCGGCCTTCGCGCAGGGTAAGCCAATCGTTCAGCCATTCCTTCGCCGCCGGGTCATCCGGCAGAGCCTTGGCGATGGATGCATGAAACAGCGCGTATACAGGCGTGCCGGCCTTGGTGGCGTCGGCAATACCCGCATGGCCGAGCTGCTGAGCTATGGCGGTAAGCAGCAGGTGTACCGCCGGCTCGATCTTACCTTCGGGCTTGCCGGGCGTGTGGATGTAAAGCGCGGTATTTTGCAGCTCCGCGCGCTTGTCGGCGTTGAGTGCCACGTTCAGTTCGGGAAGTTCGCCTTTTTCCAGCCGTGCACGAATGGCCTGCTGCCATGCATTGTCGGCGTAAAGATTTTGAATGGAAGCAAGGTCATCACGGCGGTTCAGGAAAATGCTTTGCACCATTTGCAGCGCGACTGTCTGCACGTTTTCCGGCGCGGTGTTGCCCGTTAAAAAACTGCCGTATTTTTCCTGCAGTGCTTTTGCAAGGGCGTGCGCGGCGCGGCCGTCGGGGTCGATAATCTCCATCAGCGCGGCATCGCGCGCCTTCTGGCGTGCAAGCAGCGCATCAAGCCCGGCGGCGGCTGCATTCTCGCGCTTGGCAGCGCGCAGGAGCAGCACGGCGGCGTCCTCCTTCTTGCCTTCGGTCAGCACGGAGGGCGAGACCGGCGCGGTACGAAGATCAACCAGCTTTTGCTCTGCCGCGAGGGCGGGGGTGGCAAGCACCAGTACCATGCCAAGTATCCATGCGCTGTGTTTCATGTTGCTACCGTATCAGGAAAATTGGGGATGAGAGTGGCTCAGGATACCGGGCAGAATTCAAACTGTCCATTTTGAGGATATACACCCTTCAGCCGGGCTTAAGGTGAAGCTTCTAAGCATATGCATAGAAAAGCGTGAAGATTCGATTTTTTTGACAGAACAATCCCTTATTACTTAGCTGTAGCAAAACAATCTTTTCGCTTTTCTTTAAACATCTATAACGGAGAAAAATATGACAAATGCAACACAGCCATCGAATACAAATGCACCGAAACCGGATCAGATGCATGACGTGAAAGAGCCCAACCAGCCGGAAAAGAAAGAAGACTACAAGGGCAATAACCCTGGTGGCCCGGAATCACAGCAGAAGAAGCCTGTCTAACCCAGGCTTGCGGTTTGAAAGAGGGCTGGCCACTCGCCAAAAGCGGTGGGCCAGTCTTTTTTTGGCCGCAACTTCGAATTGGGAGTAAGCTACTTGCAGGAGACCGGCATGCGCATACTTGTAGTGGAAGATGATAAAATCATCGGCGACGGCCTTACTACCGCGCTGCAGTTGGATGGCTATGCCGTGGATTGGGTAAAAAACAAGGAATCCGCTTCCCTCGCGTTTGAAACCCATGTGTATGAAATGCTGCTGCTGGATATCGGCCTTCCGGACGGTTCCGGCCTGGACTTTCTGGCCGATGTCCGCGCCCGCAAAAATAACATTCCTATCCTGATCCTCACGGCCTATGACAGTTTAACCCTCAAGGTCAGGGGGCTGGATTGCGGCGCCGATGATTACCTGATCAAACCCTTCAAGCTGGAAGAATTACAGGCCCGCCTGCGGGCGTTGCACCGCCGCCGGGAAGGGCGTGCGCAGCCGCTGCTGAAAGCAGGAACGATAGAACTCGACCCGGCGAGCAGGCGAGTGTCCAAAGCAGGCAAACCCATTAATCTTGGCCCCAGGGAATTCGCCGTTCTGCAGGCGCTGATGGAAAAACCCGATAAGGTGCTTTCAAAGCAGGCGCTGGAAGACAGCCTTTACGGCTGGGGTATGGAAATTGAAAGTAACAGTATTGAAGTGCATGTTTCCAAGCTGCGGAAGAAATTAGGCAAGGAAGCCATTGAAACGATCAAATACGTAGGATACCGCCTTGCGACCGCCTAAGTGGTTGGCCCGGACACCTGCGCAGGCAACGCAGTCACAAGATATTGAACAGCTCTCACGTGATATTGAAAGGCGCATCTTCGAAACGCTGGAACCCATAGACGGGAAAGACGCGCCGAAGGAAATCCTTCCCCTTATCAATATTATCAACCGGCTGATTTCCTATTTTGAAAGCCGTTCTCAATATGAGCAGGATTTTTCTGCCAACGCCTCCCATGAATTGCGCACGCCGCTGGCGGGCATCCGTTTGCAGGCAGAACTCGCCATGCATTCTGCTGATCCGGCAATCCAGAAGAATGCCTGCCTGAATATTTTAACGGCTGTCGACAGGAGCGAAAAGCTCATTGAGCAACTGCTCCTGCTGGCCCGGCTTACGGCTGACCGCGTTGACCTGGAAATGACCAGGGTAAACCTGGGGCAGCTGGCAGCCGGCGTTGTGGGTGAATTTCTACCGGTCGCAGAAGAAAAAAATATCACGCTTATGATGAAACCCTGGAAGGATTGCTACATCAGGGCCAGTGAAGGCAGCGTTTCCATCCTGTTGCACAATCTGCTTGGCAATACGCTTAAATACAGCCCCGAAGGCGGCAAGGTTGAAGTGAAAGTGGAATCATCAAAGGGCAGCGCCATTTTATGCGTTACCGATAACGGCCCCGGTATTCCCGCGCATAAATATGAGCTTGCCCTGAAGCGCTTCCAGAAGGTGGGCGACAGCGCCGTTGCCGGAAGCGGGCTGGGTCTTGCCATCGTCAAGCGTATCTGCGACTTGCATAAGGCGGCACTGGAATTCAGCAAACCCGAGAAAGGCAGCGGTTTGAAGGCATTAGTTGTTTTCAAGGCTTTTTGATGGCTCTTTGATGCCTTCAGCTGCGTATAACATTGAGCCTTTATCCTGATCATACAGACCAAGTGTAAATTCAGACAAAAAAGGGATGTCATATGATACCTCGCGCCCCGGGATACGAGATAGCCTCACCGGCTCTAAACAATCTTTTAAAAAAGCACGTGCTTGCCGTCAACTTGTCTGTCGCTGCGCAGATCCTGGTGCCGGATCTCAAGCGCATGGTGAACAGGAATGATGATATCGAAGAAGATTGCTCCGTATCTAAAATAGATAATTTATTGCAGAGTATAGAAAAGATAACGCTCAAGCAGGCGGATTCCGACCGCGACATCATCGCAAAGCATCCCTGCATGAATGAATCGTTCAGCGCCGGAATGCAGAGGCTTTATTTGCTGCACAGCGACCTGATGATATTTCACAGCCGGTTTTTTAGCGCGGGGATACATTAGGAACAGGTTTCCTCCATACCCCACGACTGGCCAACCCGAACCACTCCCTGGAGGAAATATGTCATTGCTCATCCCATCCGGCCTCTACCAGCAACAGATTCAGAATATCGGCAACTGCATGCAGAGCCTCGTTGCGCAAAGCATGCTCTACCCGCTGCAGAGCATGGTGGCTTTCAATAAAATCAAAAAGAATTTTTCGCAGATTGAAAGCGAAGCTTACCTGTGTTGCTCGGTCATGGATTCTGCCCGCTCCATCGAGAACGAAGACAGGGCCACCCATGCTACTTTCGCCCTGATGACGGAGCTTGTACACCTCAAGAACAATGCCAGCGCGCTGATGAAGAATGAGCCGAATGAAGCGCTTGCGATCCGCTGCTTCTGATGTGCGGGTAGCTGCCCAGAATGGCTCCGCGACCTGGATTCGAACCAGGGACCGTCCGATTAACAGTCGGATGCTCTACCGCTGAGCTATCGCGGAATACCGGTAGATAAAGAGGGCCCGTATATAACAAATCGGGCCGCGCTATACCAGCGTTTTTTTAGGCTTAAAACCGCTGTTTTCAACCCTTTGAAGGGGCAGCTATTCCGGCACCACCAGGCAGGGTGTACCCTTCTTTTCCAGCCCGGCGCAGAGGTTTTCGGCCTCGGCGCGGCCTTCATAGGGGCCGGTCCGCAGGTGCACGCCCCCGCGGGCGTTCATGCTGCTGTTTTTGGGCGCGCGGATATCCGGGTACTGGCCTTTCAGCAGTGCTCCGGCCGCGGATTTGATGGAATCCCAGCGGCGGCTGGCTTCTGCGCGGCTGCGGTAGGTGCCTAGCTGAGCGAAATAGCGGCTCGGGGCCTTGTCGGCAAAGATGCTGCGTACGGGCGCGTCATAGCTGCGCACATTGCCCCCTGCCTGCGCGAAGCCGGGGCTTCGCTCCGGCGTAGGCAGGCCGGCGGCGGGAGAAAGCTCGCGGCGCGGGAAATATTCCCCGGCGGGGAAGCCGCCGCGGCCGGCCGCGCGGGTGGCGCCTGCATCGCTGCCGCAGCGCAGGCCTTCATCAAACTCGGCGGCCATGGCGCAGATCTGCCCTGCTATTTCCTTGGTTTCCACCGGTCCGAGATTCAGTGCCACACGCGAGGAGCCGCGTGCATGGCGGGCGAACAGCGGCTTGGTGATGCGGGTGCGCACATCCACACCGGTTTTTTCACGCACGATGGCGGCAAATTCATACGCGTCGTCTTCAGCGGCAAAGCCGCCGATGCGCAGCCAGCTGCTAGCACTGATGCTGGCCGGGCCGCTCTGGCGCACGCGCAGGGGCGCCTCAGAGCCACTCACGGTGACGAGCTTCTGCTCCACCGGCGCTTCCGCCAGGGGAGCCGGCTGTTCGGTTAGCGGCACGGGGATGGCTTCCGCCACTTTCACCTGGCCTGTGGGCGCCGGGCCGCTGGCCAACAGCGGCTTGGGTTCAGGCGCGGCGGCGGGGATTTCCACTTTCACCGGTTCCGGTGTGGGCACGGGCTCCGGCGCTTTCAGCGCAGCTTTGAATTCTTCTGAAACCGGGGCGGCTTCTGCTATGGCTTTCGGTTCCTCCACCGGCGCAGGCATGGGCTCGGCCTTCACTTCTTCCTTCACCTCCTGCACCGGTGCAGCCTGCGCGGTTTCCGGCATTTCCTCATCGCTGCTGAAATCAAACTGGCGCTCGATCCAGGCGAAGACGCCGCCTTCGTTTTCCTTCGCGTCTTCCTGCTCGATGGCCTTTACCTGCTGTGCGGACTCGGTTTCAACCGGCGCAGCGGCGGGTGCGGGTGTTTCCGATGCTCCAGCGGCTGGAGCAAGCGTTGCCAGTATCTGCACGTCTTTTGCCAGCGCCTCTTCTTTTGCTGCTGTCTCTGCATTGGCGGCGGCTTCCGTTTTGGTGGGCGCTTCTTCCTTCGCGGCGACAACTGCCTGTGGCGCTTCCTTCGGGATTTCCTTAAAGGCGGTGGGGCCGGGCTGATCTTTCATGGAAGAAGCGGCGATTTTCGGGAACGAAACACTGCCTTCAAACACGGCAGTTTCTACGATGAAACACTCGGCTTCCTTCGCCATCATGCTGGCGCAGATACGGCGCGCCTGCTCGCGCGAGCGGGCCGGGCCGGCCTGCAGGCGGAATTCACTATTGCCGCCGCCGACGGGGGTTACGGTACGCGGCGAATATTCAAGGGGGCCAAGCAGGGCAGGGTAGGCGGTTTTCAGTTCATCCCAGCGTTTCTGGGCTTCCTGCTCGGTGGCGGCAGTGCCGAGTTGCACAAAAAAGGCGCTTTTGGCAAGGGCAGGCGTGGATAAGGCGGCACACAGAAAAGCAAGTGAGAGCGTGAGGCTGCGCATAATTTCCCGTCTGTTTATGAAAAATTTACAAAATGAGCTGGCGCGATCATAATTGCCGGAACTCAAAAGACAAATGGATTTTTAGAGGGGATTTTGTAGCCCTTTGCTTTGAAAGAATAATAATTATTAACCTTCATAAAACAGTCACAAAAATCGGGCGGCTTTTAGGCGATAATGGCAATTGAGCTACCTTATACTATGGCGTGTCAGAAATAAGGTTATGGGCATTGGATGCCTCACATTATGTGCTTCGAAAAGCAAAAGCTCATATAGAACTTCCGAGGGTCAACCCGATGGAAGCTACAATCTGCGGCCTGGAGGCCCGGCTCGCGATCATTCTCGCCGTGGTGGGCGTGGTCGTGGTCGGCACGTTCCTCTGGGGGCTCTACGAGTGTGTTAGCACGCGCGTAGAGTAAGTGACCAAGGAAGGCCCGAAAGAAGTTCGAAACGGCGCACGGGATGCGCCGTTTCTCTTTTTAGGGATAATCGTTATAGAAAAGCTCGTCTTCGCTCTTTGAGCTACGCCGGGCACTGCTTCGGCCTTACGGTCTACGCTCTGGCTTGCGCCACGCGTAGCCCGTAAGGGCGAAGCGTGGAGGCCGGGGGCGGAATCGAACCGCCGCATGTCGGTTTTGCAAACCGAAGCATTACCACTTTGCTACCCGGCCATCTCGAAGAAGGGGACGCACTGCATAGCAAGGGCGCAAGGCCGGGTCAAGCCGCGTGCGTTGGCGACGAACCGGTAGAACCAGCGGCAAAGCGGCATCACGGATTCCCTCATCCGCTCAGGGGGAGGTGGAACAAACGGCGCCGCTTTGCTGCTGACCCAACCGGTTTATACGCCCCATCATTGATGGATATGCCTCGCCATCGATCGGCTGATCTACGGCTTCTGCTTC
>CAZUKF010000055.1:0-11328 GCA_964620765.1 uncultured Rickettsiales bacterium
CCCGGGCGGGCCGTGGAACAAAACATGGTCCAGCGCATCCTCGCGCGCTTTCGCGGCATCGATGAAAATGCGCAGGTTTTCGCGCACTTCCTGCTGCCCGGTGAAATCCACCAGTGCCAGCGGGCGCAAGCTTGCACCCTGTACATCCTCTTCGCGCGGGGCGGGGGTGAGCACGCTAGCTTCCGGTTTCGCCGTCATCCGGCCAGTTCCTTCAGGCTGTGCTTGATGAGTGAATCGACCGCCGCTTCAGCGCCCACGTCGCGCGCGGCATTTAGCGCGGCGGCATAGGCCTCGCTGCGGCCATAGCCGAGATGGATAAGGGCAGAGACGGTATCGTCGAGTGACGAGTGACTAGTGACCAGTGACGAAGTTTTCGGTTGCCTTTTGCTTGTCACTGGCAGCTTGTCACTTGTCACTACCTTATCTTTCAGCTCCGTCACAATCCGCTCCGCCAGCTTTGGCCCCACGCCGGAGATGCGGCTGAAGGCGGTAGTATCTTTGGCGAGTATCGCGTGCGCAATCTGCTCAGGAGTCAGCGCACCCAAAATGGAAAGCGCCATCTTCGCGCCCACGCGCTGCACGGAGAGCAGCAGCAGGAACCATTCGCGTTCATTCGCGTTTTCAAAACCAAACAGGTGGATATGGTCTTCGCGCACATGCGTTTCAATGAAGAGCAGGGCCGCCTCACCGGGGGCGAGATTGGCCAGCGTGCGCGAGGAACAGAAAACATTATAACCGACACCGTTCACGTCGATGACGGCATGATCTTCATCCGTGCTGTCGATGATGCCCTTGAGCTTCCCGATCATAAGTTGCTGGCAGTTAGCAGTTAGCAGTTGGCAGTAAAGTACTACTGCAGACTGCCAACTGGCAACTGACAACTAGCGTGGTGGGCATGGCAGATGGCCACGGCCAGCGCATCCATCGCGTCGGATGGCAGCTCGCGGCAGCCGGGCAGCAGCATCTGCACCATGCGCGAAACCTGTTCTTTTTCACCGTGGCCGCTGCCGGTGACGGATTTTTTCACCAGGTTGGCGGCATATTCCGCCACCTGCAGGTTGTGCAAGCTGAGCGTCAGCAAAATCGCCCCGCGTGCCTGCCCGAGTTTCAGCGTGGAGGCGCCGTTCTTGTTCACGAAGGTTTCCTCCACCGCCGCCGCCGCGGGCTTAAAGCGTTCCACCACCGCGCTTAAACCTTCGTTGATGGAATGCAGGCGGTAAGCCAGCGCGCTTCCGGCTTTGGTGGTGATCACGCCGCCGGCGATGAATTGTAGCTGGTTGCCCTCGGCTGAAACAATTCCCCACCCTGTCCGCTGCAGCCCCGGGTCCACGCCGAGGATAAGCATCTAAGCGCTCAGCTTCTGCAGGATGGCCTCGGAAAGCTCGAAATTCGAGAACACTTCCTGCACGTCATCATTGTCTTCCAGCATCTCGATGAGCTTGAGCAGTTGCTTCGCATGCTCCTCGTTCACCGCCACGGTATTTTTCGGCTGCCAGGTGAGTTTCGCGCTTTCCGGCGCGCCGAATTTCTTCTCCAGCGTGTCGCGCACCGCGCCCAGCTGGTCCGAAGCACAGGTGATGACATGGTGCCCATCCAGTATTTCACAATTATCCGCGCCCGCCTCGATGGCGGCTTCCAGCATCTGCTCTTCGTTTGCCACCTTGCCCGGCAGCGTGATGCGGCCGATGAAATCAAACATGAAGCTGACACTGCCCGTTTCGCCCATGTTACCGTGATATTTGCCGAAAATGCTGCGCACGTCGGCGGCGGTGCGGTGGCGGTTGTCGGTCAGCGCAGTGACGATGATGGCCGTGCCGCCCGGGCCATAACCCTCGTAGCGGATGGGCTCGTAATTCGCAGCCTCCGCGCCGCCTGTTGCGCGCTTGATGCAGCCCTCGATGCGTTCGCGCGGCATGTTTTCCTCGCGCGCCCACTGAATCGCGCTGCGCAGCCGCGTGTTGGTGGCGGGGTCCGGCGCGCCGCCCTTGCACGCGGAGATGATTTCGCGGCCGATCTTGGTGAAGATCTTTGCCTTCTTCGCATCCTGCGCACCCTTGCGGTGCATGATGTTTTTAAACTGTGAGTGGCCTGCCACGCGCTACCCTTTGGCTGGAGACAGCAGGAAAAGATCAACACGGTTGGGTGCGTTGCCCGGGTTCTTGCTGCCCTCGGCCTGCACGTTGATGCGCAAATTGTCCACGCCCTGGTCAATCAGGTGTGCCCGCACTGCTAGCGCCCGCGCCAGTGAAACCTTGCGGGCCGTGCTGGTCGCATCGCCGGTGCCGGCGGCATGCGCCACCACGGAGACGCGTAAATTCGGGTCCTGTTTCATCTGCGCCGCGAGCGTGGCCAGCGGGGCTTTTGCTTCCAGCGGCACGCCGGCATCCGTCTCGGTGACAAAAACAATCTGCACGCTCGGCTGGCTGCTGTTCGCGGCCGGCGCCACTTCCGGCGGTAGTGAAGCCACCTGCTGCGGTGGTGTTTCAGCAGGCGCGGCAACAGGCGCTTCCACCGGCTGCCCGGCGGCGGGCGCGCTTTCAGCGGCAAAAACATCTTCCGCGTTTACAAACTTCTTGCGGGCGGGGGCCTCGGTTTTCGCCACGGGCGCCGGGTCTGACATCTGGCTGAGCAACTGCGGTTTTTCTTCCGCGGGCCTGTCCTCCGTAGCTTCAGCGAAGGAGGGTGGCGGCAGGGGCAGGGGTTCAGGTTTTGCCGCCAGCTTCACCGGCTCGGGCTGCGGCCTGTCCTCCGAAGCTTTAGCGAAGGAGGATTCCGGTTTTGCCACTTGCTCGACGAATACCGGCTCGGGCTGCGGCGGCGGCACAGGCTTTGCCACTTCTTTGACGGGTTCGGGTTTTGGCGCGGGCTCCGGTTCGGTCACCTTTGCTTCCGCAACCGGCCTGTCCTCCGAAGCTTTAGCGAAGGAGGAGGGCGGCACATATTCCTCGGCCTCGGGCGAGGGCGAGACTTCCACCACGCGCGGGCCGCGCGTTTCTTCTCCCGCGCCGCCAACCAGCACCGGCTTGCTCTCGGGGGCCCTGGCGTAAACGGGTTCTTGCTGCTTGCGCACCACTTTCACCGGCCTGTCCTCCGGAGCCTTGGCGTAGGAGGGCGGCGCTTCCGCCTGTTCCACCGGCGCGGGCGGCTGTTCTACGGGCGGCATGGGCTGCATGACAACCTGCTGCACCGGCACCAGCGGCTGCACACCCGCCTGCAGCGCGCGCTGTTCCTGCGCATGGCCGCGCAGATCGCGCAGCGCTTCGAGGTGAATTTCCACGGTGGGCGCGTCGCCATAGCCATGACGGTCGGCGGCAAGCGCCGGAGCCGCGGTGGATGCGGCCAGAAGCAGGATCAGGGCAGGGCGGAATTGCATGGAAAACAAAGTTAATGACCTACAGTCTAAGCTGCAAGCAGTTTCATGACCTGACCGTGCATGGACTTGCTCCCCGCGAGCAGCGATTTGCCGTAGGGTGTCGCGGGTTTGCCATCCAGCCGGGTGGCGGTGCCGCCCGCTTCTTCAACCAGCAGGATACCTGCCGCCATGTCCCACGGCTGCAGCGAGCTGAACCAGCAGGCGTCATAACGCCCGGCGGCGACATAGGCCAGGTCGAGCGCGGCGGAGCCGGTGGTGCGCAGGGTGGTGGAAGCGCTACCGACTTTCCGGAACATCTCGAACGGCTTGGGGTCTCCCGAGAAGCGCGAGTTGCCGGCGATGATCATGGCCTGCTCCAGGTTGTCGCGGCCTGAAACATTGATGCGCCGGTTGTTAAGCATCGAGCCGCGGTATTTCTCGGCGCTGAAGACGTCATTGTGCACGGGGTCATACACCACGCCGAACACGGTTTCCGTCAGCCCGCGGGTGGTGCGCTCAAGCGCGATGGAGATGCAGAAATAGGGCAGGGCGTGGATGAAATTGTTGGTGCCGTCCAGCGGGTCGATGATCCAGCGCTGCGAATCATCATTCCCCTTGATCTCGCCGCCTTCTTCGAGCAGGAAGCCGATATCCGGCTTTGCTTTTTTAAGCTCGGTGACGAGCATCTTCTCCACCTTCAGATCCGTCTTGGTGACAAAGTTGGCCACACCTTTTCTGGAAACCTGCAGCTGGTCCACTTCCCCCAGATCGCGCAGCAGCACCTTACCCGCCTTGATGGCGGCGTTAGACATAATGGTGAGGTAAGGGCTACGCATGCGAGTTTACCGAAGGTTTATAATAGGCGAGCGCTTTGTTCAACATCTCGATCAACTCCTCGTGGCTGCAGGGCAGTATACCGGCATTGAGGGCCAGCGGCGAGCCGCACAGCGCTTGGTTGGTCTTGAACCATTTCTGCTTAAGCGCCGATTGCTGCTTGATAAACGCCTCCGGGTCTGCAAACCGGATGGTTACCATGCGCTGGCGGTGTATTTCCCACGTGTCAAACCCGGCGATCTCCCGCCAGGGGATAAATTCCTGTGGAAAGCCGGCGTCGCGGGAATATATGCCGCGCTGGTCAATGATAAGGCCCGGTTTTGAATTTGCCAGCTTCCGCAAGCTCACCATACCGCCGGAGCCAAAAAACAGGATGGACACCACACCGATCAGCTGGGGAATAAAGGGCGAGCTGCTATCGATGGTTTCAGCATCCAACACCATCCATACGCCCCCGGCCACGAAAAGCAGGGCCCCCAAAAACAAGAGAAAGATTTTCTTTTTGCTGGTGGGAAGCGTGTAGGGAGGGCCTGACAAACGCTTAGTCTTTCGCGCGCTCGACGTATTCTCCGTCTGTGGTGACAACCACGCGGGTGCCCTGCGCGATATGCGGCGGCACCAGGATGCGCACGCCGTTTTCGAGGATGGCGGGCTTGTAGGAAGAAGAAGCGGTCTGGCCCTTCACCACCGGGTCTGCTTCCACGATGGTCATGGTGACCTTCTCCGGTAGCGCGATGGAGATCGGGCGGCCTTCATAGGTTTCAATGGAAACGGCCATGTTGTCCTGCAGGAAGGCCAGGCGCGGGCCCACCAGGTCTTTCGGCAGCAGGATCTGCTCGAAGGATTCGCTGTCCATAAACGTCAGCGTGTCGCCCTCGGCGTAAAGGAAAGTGCACGGGCGCTGCTCCAGCGACACGCGCTCCACCGTTTCCGAGGAGGAAAGGCGGATATTGTTCTTGGTGCCGGTCTTCACGTCCTTCATTTCCACCTGGTTGAAGGCGCGTAAGTTACCCGGCGTGCGGATATCGTGCTTCACCACGAGCCACAGCTTGCTCTGGTATTCAATGACCATCCCGGCGCGAACCGCCGACCCGTCGACTCTCATGTTAAACTCCCGCTTATGCTGCGTTTTTAAAGTTTTGGTTGAACTCCTGCACCGCTTTCCCGGGCCCTTCCGGGTGCTCCCAGACGGCGGTAATGGCGGCGATGAAGTCCGCGCCGGCCTTTACGAGCGGCGCGCAGTTGGCAGGCATCATACCACCGATTGCCACGCAGGGCAAGACGGTATAGGTGCTCCACCACTCAACAATTTCAGGGGTGGGTATGCCATATTGGGCTATTTTTTCAGGCGATTTGGTCTTGGTGGGGTAAAACGCCCCGAAAGCCACGTAATCCGCCCCCTTGTCGCCCGCCTGCATGGCCATGTCGCGCGAGGCATGGGCGGAGACGCCGATCACCTTGCCCTCGCCCATCAGGGAGCGGGCCTTGGCAACGGGCCACTCGGAGAGGTCATCCTGCCCCAGATGCACCCCGTCAGCCCCGCAGGCGGCAGCGAGGTCGGGCCGGTCATTCATGATGAAGGCGCAAGCGTGCGAGTGCGCCATCGGCATCAGCACCCGCGCCACCCCGGTGATCTCCTCGTCGCTGGCATCCTTCAGCCGCAGCTGCAGGCAGCCGACATCACCGCCGGAAAACGCGTCGCGCAGCTGCGCCACGAAATCCGCGAGATGCGGGATCTTCGGTGGGGTGAGGAGGTACAGGCGGGGTTTGTCAGTCATCGCGGGAGCAAGTTAGCCAGCGTGGGCTGGATAAGCAAGCTTTACGCCAAGAGAAACTTGATAAGGGCTGCAAGAAAACCGGAGCTGGCAATAAACATGGCGCCCAGACTTACAAGTAGCCGCAGTTCCATTTTCTCAAACCTGTGGTCCATGTAAATGCGCATGCCTTCCAGTTTTTCGTCAAGATAGCGGTGTGTCAGCTTCAGCTTGTCATCAAGGTATTCCTTGGTAACGAGATGGTCATCGCGTCCAGCGTCATTGATGGCAATAGCCAGGGCTTCCGCTTGCGGCTGGGTAAAACCGCAATTGGCAAAGTTTTTGGAGAGATTGAGCGTGTCCATTTCGTTGAGCTTATCTCAACAACCCTGCATTGTCAAATTGCCAAACTCAGCAACTTCCGGCTTCACTCTCGCAATAGTAGAATGAGTGAATGGTTGCTCTTGGGAGGGGAGAAAAAATGTTTCAAAAAATGCATATTCAACGCAAAACGTACGAAAAAACCCGCTAAAAAACGTGCTTTCGCAGCAGCAAACACTTGCAGAAAAAGGAAAAACTCAAAAAAGCCGTTTGAACGTCCTGACTAGTCAGTTCACATCTCGTTCTTGTAAATTTTCACCAGCGTGTCCAGCATCTTCAGCGCGTCGGCTTTCGGGCGCTGGAAGGTGTTGCGGCCGATGATGGAGCCGTTGCCGCCGCCGTCGCGGATGGCGCGGGCTTCGTTGTAAATATCGTCCTCGCCTTTCGCATTGCCGCCGGAGAACACGACGACTCGGCGGCCGGCAAAGCAGGCCTGCACGATATGGCGGAAGCGCGCGGCGGGGGTGGAAATGTCGATCTTTTCAGATTCGTACACCTTCTTCGCCTCGGCCTGCTCGATATGCGCTGTCGGCGGTTTGACCTTGATGATATGCGCACCCAGCAGCGTCGCGATATGCGCGGCATAGGCCGTCACGTCGATCGCGGTTTCGCCTTCCTTGCTCAAATCCTTGCCGCGCGGGTACGACCAGATGACGACGGCCAGGCCCTTTGCCTTCGCTTCCTCGGCCGTTGCGCGGGCTTCTTCCAGCATGTCATAAGAGGCGGGGCTGCCGGGGTAGATGGTAAGGCCCACGGCGGCGCAGCCCAGTCGCACCGCGTCGTCCACCGAGCCGGTGAACGCCTGGTCCGGCGCATTGTCTTTCGGGATGAGCGAATTCGCGCTGTTCACTTTGAGGATGAGCGGGATCTGCCCGGCAAAGGTTTCACACCCCGCTTCCAGCATGCCCAGCGGCGCGGCATAAGCCGAGAGGCCTGCATCAATGGCGAGCTGGTAATGGTAATGCGGGTCATAGGCCGCCGGGTTTTTGGCAAAGCTGCGCGCCGGCCCGTGTTCAAAACCCTGGTCCACCGGGAGGATGACGAGCTTGCCTGTGCCGCCGAGCTTACCGTGCATCAGGATGCGGGCGAGGTTCTGCCGGGTGCTGGTGTTGTCGCCCTCGTAGCGGGAGAGGATTTTTTCGACTTCCGGGGTCATTTTCATGACGGGCTTCACCTGGGTGGCGGCTTTCATGGGTCCTCCTGATTTTCTTGTATCAGCAGGTGGTAAAGCTTTTCGCTTTAATTTGCAACGGGTCTTAAGAAAGCGCGGGCGTGCCCAGGGCCGGGTTTTGCTCTTCTTCCTTCAGCCGGTCCTGCCACTGGCCGGTTACGGATTCGAGCGCCGCGACTTCGCGGTCTACCTTATCGCGGGCATGCTTGCGGCCCCTTGAATGCGCGATCAGCATGCTGCCGCCCGCCAGTATGGTTGCCCCCGTGATGACGGTGCCGGGGTTGCGCATGATGGCCCCGGTAACGCCCGGTGCGGTTTTAATGCGATGGATAACATCTTCCGCCAGCTGTTTTCCCATTTTCTCGGCAAGCTTGTTCTGTTCCTCGGGGTTCATTTTTTCAAGTGTGGATTCTATGGCCTTAAAGCGACGGCTCCAAGGGATGACCATTTCAGCCGAGGTTTTAAAGATCGCCGCGCCCACGGTTGTCAGGCCGCCGATAAAGCCAAGGGCGGCTCCTCCAGCCGTCTTCGCGGTAGCAGAAAAAACGTGGAAATTACGGGCTTCGCGCTGTTCATGGCGCTTTTCATCCAGCAGTTGCTGGAAAGCCGGCGGAGGTGAATCGGTTGACATAAATGCTCCCGTATCTCCCTCGCATTCTAGCAAGGCAGAGCTTTAATATTATGAACCTTTTGTGAACTTCTCAGGCCCGGACGCGCGGCCGGGTTTCAGTCTTGCTTAGGGCGGCGATGCCCGGCAGTTCCTTGCCTTCCAGCCATTCGAGGAACGCGCCCCCGGCGGTGGAAAGATAGGTAAAGGCGTCCGAAAGACCGGCATGGGCGATGGCGGCCATGGTGTCGCCGCCGCCGGCAATCGTCTGGACCTTGGATTTGCGGGTGAGGCCGGAAAGAATACGCGCAACCTGCACGGTGCTGGCGTCAAACGGCCGCGTCTCGAACGCGCCCACCGGCCCGTTCCAGACCACCATTTTGCATTTAGCGAGGGCCTCTCCGATGAGGGCAACCGAGGCTGGGCCGATGTCGGTGGCCGTGCAGCTGGCGGGGATATCGTCCACCGCCACCACCAGGCAAGCGGCGTGCGGTTCGAAATTTTCCGTCACCACCAAGTCCACCGGCAGTACGATGCGGCAGCCGGCTTTTTCCGCGGCGGCGAGAATTTTTTTGGCGGTGGGGACCATGTCCTTTTCGCATTTCGACTTGCCGACGCTGTGGCCTTTCGCCAGCAGGAACGTATTGGCCATGGCGCCGCCGATAACAATGATATCTACCTTCGCAATCAGGTTTTCCAGCAGCGCCAGCTTGGTGGAAACCTTGGCCCCGCCGACAATGGCGGCCAGCGGCCGTTCCGGCGCGGAGAAAATGCGGTCCAGCGTTTCCACTTCCTGCTTCAGCAGCAGGCCTGCCGCGAAGGGCAGGTGTTCCGTGATGCCGACGACCGAGGCGTGCGTGCGGTGCGAGCAGGAAAAGGCATCGTTCACATAGAAATCGCCGAGGCTGGCCAGCTCGCGTGCGAAGGAGGCGTCGTTCGCTTCTTCCTGCGCATGGAAGCGTAAATTCTCAAGCAGCACGATTTCGCCGGGTTTCACCTTGCTCACCGCTTCCTTGGCCGCGGGGCCGATGCAATCCACGCCGAATTTCACTTCCTGGCCGAGCAGCGCGGCCAGCGGGTCCACCAGCGGGGCGAGGGACATGGAGGGCACGAACTTGCCTTCCGGCCGGTCAAAATGCGAGAGCAGCACCACGCGGGCCTTCTTTTTCAGCAAGTGCTGCAGCGTGGGCAGCATGCGCAGGATGCGGGTGTTATCGGCCACGCGCCCGCCTTCCATCGGTACGTTGAGGTCGCAGCGCACCAGCACCGTCTTGCCGTTTACGTCCAGTTCATCGAGCGGCGGCAGTTTCAAAGTTTGCTCCACAGCTTTGCCACGTCCCACATGCGGTTGGAAAAGCCCCATTCGTTGTCATACCACGCGGCCACGCGCACCAGCCGCTTGCCGGTGACATAGGTGCCGGAGGCATCAACAATGGAGCTCGCCGTGGTGTGCGTATAATCAATAGAGACGAGTTTTTCGTTCGAGACTTCCAGTACGCCTTTCATGGCGCCGTCCGCCGCCTTGGAAAGCAGCGCGTTGATTTCTTCCCTGGTGGTATCGCGCGCCGCCTCGAACGTGAGGTCAACCAGCGATACGTTGGGTACCGGCACGCGGATGGAGATGCCATCCAGCTTGCCTTCCAGCTCCGGCAGCACGAGGCCCAGCGTCTTGGCGGCGCCGGTGGAGGTGGGGATCATGGAAAGGGTGGCGGCACGGGCGCGGCGCAGATCCTTGTGGCTGTTGTCCACCAGGTTCTGGTCGCCCGTATACGCGTGGATGGTGGTCATGAAACCGCGGGTGATACCGATGCCGTCATTGAGCACCTTGGCCAGCGGCGCCAGCGCGTTGGTGGTGCAGGAGCCCACCGAGACGACAGTCTGTTCTTTTTTGAGCACCGGGTTGTTCACGCCGAATACAAGGGTGGCTTCGGCATCCGGGGCGGGGGCGGAGATCAGCACGCGTTTGGCGCCTGCCTTGAGATGCGCGCTCGCGGCTTCACGGCTGTTGAACTTGCCGGAGCATTCCAGCACCAGCTCCACACCCAGCTTTTTCCAATCCAGCTTTGCCGGGTCTTTCTCATGGGTGATGGCTACGCGGTGCTTGCTGGTGATGATGGTTTCGCCCTCCGCGCGGATATCGCCGCGGAAGCGGCCGTGCACGGAGTCATACTTCAGCAGCTGCAGGTGCGTTTCCAACGGGGCGGGGCCGTTGGCGGCCACCAGCTCGATGCCGCCAAACTGCTCAACATCGGCGTAATTGTCTTCCACCAGCGCGCGCAAGACGCAGCGCCCGATTCTTCCCAAGCCGTTAATCCCTACCTTGAGCGCCATGTTCAATCCAAAGGCTTGAAAATATAAATAAGTACGGCGATGACAAAAAATATCAGCGAGGCCGCATTCACCACCCCGATCAGCTTGCCTCTCTGGGCATCCGTAAGTTCGGGGTTTTTTGCCAGCATGCCGGGGAGAATGTATTTCGCACCGATCGTATCAAAGATTGCACAGGCGAGCAGGGCGATGGCGAGCATATCGCTGGTGCTCATTTAAGCGCCCTCTCAACCGCTGCAACCACCGCTTCGGCGGTAATGCCGAAATGCTTGTACAGGTCTTTCGCCGGGGCCGAGGCGCCGAAGCCCTCCATGCCGATGAAAATACCGTCCTCGCCCAGCAGGCGGTCCCAGCCGAAGGAGGAGGCCGCCTCGATACCCACGCGCAGGCCCTTGCCCAGCACGCTTTTGCGGTAATTGTCCGGCTGTGCCGCGAAGAGCTCCCAGCACGGCATGGAAACCACGCGGGCGTGGATTTTCTTCTCGTCGAGCAGCTTCTGCGCTTCCACCGCGATGCTCACCTCCGAGCCGGTGGCAATGAGCGTGACTTTCGAGCCCTTGTGGTCATGCAGCACGTAGCCGCCGCGGGCGGAGAGGTTGGTTTCGTTGTGCTCGGTGCGCAAGGTCGGCAGGTTCTGGCGCGTGAGTGCAAGAACGGAGGGCGCGTTATGCGTGGCCACCGCGAGCGCCCAGCATTCCGCCGTTTCCACCGCGTCGCACGGGCGGAACACCTGCAGGTTCGGGATGGCGCGCAGCGAAGCAAGATGCTCGACCGGCTGGTGCGTGGGGCCGTCTTCGCCCAGGCCGATGGAATCGTGCGTGAAGACGTAGATCACCGGCAGGCCCATGATGGCGCTCAGCCGGAGCGAAGGCCGCAGGTAATCGCTGAAGATGAAAAACGT
>CAZUKF010000056.1:0-11299 GCA_964620765.1 uncultured Rickettsiales bacterium
GGAAGAAATCGTGATGACGCTGAAAGTGCGCAAAGACATTTTCCCCATGCAGTGCAAGATCGACACCACGCACATCATGCGTGCCAGCCGCCTCGTGCAGAGCATCACCGGCGCACAGGTGCAGGTGAACAAGGCCATCGTCGGCGCCAACGCGTTTGCGCATGAATCCGGCATTCATCAAGATGGTGTTTTGAAAAACGCGTCCACGTACGAGATCATGACGCCCGCCTCGGTCGGCCTCACCAAGAGCAACCTCGTGCTCGGCAAGCATTCCGGCCGCGCCGCGTTCAAGGATAAAATCGCCCAGCTCGGTTTCAACCTCGGCGACAACGCGATTGAAGAAGCCTTCGCGCGCTTCAAAGACCTCGCCGATAAAAAGAAAGACATTTACGACGAAGACATCATCTCGCTGCTCGACATGGGCCTCGCCAACGCCGAGGCGCCGGTCACGCTTTCGCGCCTGAAAATTTCCTGCGGCACGGAAGGCCCGCAGGTGGCGGAGATGACGTTGCTCATCCACGGCAAAGAAAAGAGCACCAAAGTCACCGGCAACGGGCCGGTGGACGCCACCTTCAACGCCATCCGCTCGCTCATCCCGCATGAAGCGAAACTCCTGCTCTACCAGGTGGGCGCGGTGACGCACGGTACCGATGCGCAGGCGGAAGTCAGCGTGCGGCTGGAGGGTACGGACGGCACCATTATCAACGGCCGCTGTTCAGACGTAGACACGCTGGTCGCCTCGGCGGTGGCGTATCTCGACGCGCTCTCCAAGTTACAAATGGTCCAGCACACCAAGAAAGTGCTGGTGATGGGCGGGTAACTGTCACCCCGCACTTGTTGCGGCATCTCCCGCAACAGGAGGGAGATGCCGCAACAAGTGCGGGGTGACATACTCAAAATTAAAACCCGTTAGTAACTATCGTTAGTAATTTTGTAAGCGTTGCCGGTGTAGAATGCTATTGTGTTTAGTGAAAGCATCGCTAAATATAGGTTCAATCCAAATTCTAGCTGAAGCACCCGTATGTTCCGTAAAATGTTTGGCATGATGTCGTGTGACATGGCGATTGACCTTGGCACGGCAAACACCCTTGTTTATGTCCGCGGCCAGGGCATCGTGCTCAACGAACCCTCTGTAGTCGCTATGAAAACCTCCAATAGCGGCTCCATCCCGTTTGCCTTTGGCAACGAGGCCAAGATGATGCTGGGCCGCACTCCGGCCAAGATAGACGCCATCCGCCCGCTCAAAGACGGTGTGATCGCCGATTTCGCCTCCGCCGAGGAAATGATCAAGCACTTCATCCACAAGGTGCATTCCCGCCATAACCTCATCAAGCCGCGGCCGCTGATCATCATCTGCGTGCCATCCGGCTCCACCCCCGTCGAGCGCCGCGCCATCCAGGAAGCCGCCGAGAACGCGGGGGCGCGTGAAGTTTACCTTATTGAAGAACCCATGGCCGCCGCCATCGGCGCCGGGCTGCCCGTCACCGAGCCCACCGGCTCCATGATCGTCGATATCGGCGGCGGCACCACGGAAGTGGCGGTGCTTTCGCTGGGCGGCATTGTGTATGCGCGCTCCGTGCGCGTCGGCGGCGACAAGATGGATGAAGCCATCATCTCCTACATCCGCCGCTATTCCAATTTGCTGATCGGCGAATCCACCGCCGAGAAGATCAAGAAAGAAATCGGCGCCGCCTGCGCACCCGAATCCGGCGAGGGCCGCCTCGTCGAAATCAAGGGGCGTGACCTGATGAACGGCGTGCCGAAGGAAATCATCCTCTCCGAATACCAGATCGCCGAAGCGCTGGTGGAACCGGTGGGGCAGATCATCGAAGCCGTGAAGGTGGCGCTGGAATGCACGCCGCCGGAACTCTCGTCTGACATTGTTGATAAGGGCATCGTGCTCTCAGGCGGCGGCGGACTCTTACGCAACCTGGACCTCGTGCTCTCCAACGCCACGTCCCTGCCCGTCTTCGTCGCCAACGAACCACTCAACTGCGTGGCGCTGGGCTCCGGCAAGGTGCTGGAAAGCCCGGACCAGCTCCGCCATGTGCTGTTCCGGCAGGAATAACACTCACTTTTATCGCTTACTTCTTCCGCAGCCTTTTCAGGGCGCTCATGTCATAAGCCTGTAAGCAACTGGCACCAAAGAAATAAATCCCCGCCCCGCCCAGCACCAGGATCGTCAGTCCGGCCACCTGCGAGAAGATCCCGGCCGCGAACCATGCCCAAAGATGGTGCTGCAGGATGGCCAGCCCAAACGCCATCACCGAGCAGGCTAGCAGCAGGCGCGTGGCGCGGGTCAGCAGCAGGTGGTCCGGCACGAAAAGATCGCGCTTCTTCAAATTCCACAGCATCAGCACCACGTTGAGCCAGCCGGCAATGCTCGTCGCCATCGCCATGCCGACATGCCGGAAAGGCCCGATCAGCAGCAGGTTGAGCACCAGGTTCACGGCAATGCAGATCAGCGCAATGCGGAAGGGCGTCTTGGTATCGCGGTTGGCATAAAACGCGGGCGCCAGCACCTTGATGAGCACGAAGGCGGGCAGGCCCGCGGCGAAGGCGATCAGCGCCACATGCGTGTTGGCGGTGTCGGCAGGCGAAAACGCGCCGCGCTCGTAGAGCACGCGGATCAGCGGCTCGGAAATCGTCATCAGCGCCGCCGCGGCGGGCAGCGCGAAAAGCAGTGCTAAGTCAATGGCGCGGTTCTGGCTCGCCTTCGCGCCCGCCACGTCGCCCTCGCGGATCTGCTTGGAGAGCGAGGGCAGCAGCACCGTGCCGATGGCAATGCCGATCACGGCCAGCGGCAGTTCGTTCAGGCGGTCGGCATAATACAGGTAGGACACGCCGGTATCGAGGTGCGAGGCGATGATAAGATCAATAAACAAATTGATCTGCGCCACCCCTGCCCCCGCCGCCGCCGGGGCGATCAGCAGCAACAGGCGCTTCACCTCAGCGCTTAAGCGCGGCGCATGCAGGCGCGGCATAACGCGCAATTTCCACGAAAACCACATCAGCCACAGCATCTGCGCCACCCCCGCCACGAACACCGCCACGGCAAGGTCATGCGCCGGTGTCGGCAGCTGCCCCTTGATGAGAAACGGGATGATGATCAGGCAGAGATTCATGATGATGGGCGTGGCGGCCACGGCGGCAAACTTACCCATGGAATTTAAAATACCGCCCAGCAACGATACCACCGAGATGAAAATAATATACGGAAACGTGATACGCGTGAGCATCACGGTGAGCTCGTACTTGCCCGGGTCATGCCGGAAACCAGGCGCCAGCAGCAGCATGAACCACGGCATGAAAAGCACGAACACCACGCTCACGCAGAGCAACACGGCAACGAGGAAAGAATAGGCCTCGTCGGCAAACAGCTTTGCTTTTTCCTGCCCGTCCGGCTCGGCCAGCGTGCCCGCGTAAAGCGGCACGAAGGCGGCGTTGAAAGCCCCCTCGGCAAACAGGCGGCGCAGGAAATTGGGGATCTTGAAGGAAACGAAGAACGCGTCGGAGAGCATGCTAGCGCCCAGCGCCCCGGCGATGGTCATGTCGCGCACAAAGCCGAGCACGCGGGAGATCAGCGTGTAAAAGCCGATAGTGGCAGTGGATTTAAAGAGTGACACTTAAGCTGTAGCCGAAGCCTGCTGCGGTACGGGCGGAGTTTCCGGCTCCGGCTCGAGGGAAGGCGGTGCACCCGCCACGGCCGCGGCGGCGGCGTTTTCCGCCTCCTGGACTTCGGGAGCGACGCGCAGCTCAGCGATGCGCGCGTCGATCTGCGGCAAGCGGAGGATTTTCAGCAAATCGCGCACTTCCTGCCGCGCCGCCACGTGCGACAGCGAAACGCTGGAAGTGCCGCTGCCGGTTTCCATGATGTCGAGCACGGTCAGCCCCTGCAGGAACAGCTCACGGAAGATCACGCGCTCGGAGAAACCGGGCGCCACGCGGAAGCCGATGCGGCGGGAGAGCTCGCCCACCACCTGCGTCACCAGCTGCTTGTTCTTGGCGCTTATGTTGGAAAGGCGGTTGCGCATGACAATCCACTCAATCGAGCCGCCGTCGCGCTTGGCGCGGGAGAGCTTCTGCTCCCAGATCATCTCGGAATAAATGCTGGGCTTGATGACTTTCAGGCTGTGCCCGTCCACCGTGGCCAGCACGTCCAGGTCCACGAAACTATCGTTGATCGGCGTGATGATGGTGTTAGCGTAGGAATGCGCAAGCCGCGAGAGGAAGGTGTCATTCCCCGGGCTGTCGATAACCAGGAAATCGCTGTTCGGCAGCAGGCGGGAGAGCGCCATGTTGAAACGGTCGCGCTCGTCCTTCTCGGAATCCTCCTGAATATTGAACGGGCTTTTCTGCAGCACGATGTGGTGCGGCTGCGGCAGGGCCACGCCTTCACGCAAACTCGTCTGCCGGCGGTTTTCAATATAGCGCGTCAGCGAGCGCTGGCGGGAGTCAAGGTCAATCGAGCCCACGGAGAAGCCAAGCCGCAGGAGCGAAACAATTAAATGCATGCAGGTGGTCGTTTTTCCGGACCCGCCCTTTTCATTGCCGAGCACGACAACATGCGCGCGTTTCGGTGCAAAACCGGCTTCAAGCTTGGGCTGCGGACCCGCCACGGGATTCGTGAAAACCATCTATCTACTCCCCATTGATGGAGAGAATTATAACGAAGCGTGTGCGCGTTGCAAGCGTTGCGATTCGGCGCTCCGTGCGAGGCGGTGCAGCAGGAAAAGACAGATCCCACCTGTCAGCGCGATGGCGCCCCACGCCGTGGCAATATTGAAAAATCCGGGCGCGAAACAAAGTGCGAGCAGCCAGAGTGTTGCAAGCGAAATGCCTGCAATTATCGCAAGAAAACGCGTGCGCAGCGGCAGCGCAAAACAGGCCAGCGCGTAAGTAAAAAGCGCAAGCGGCACCGCCACCACAAGGTCCACAAAATAGTGTTCGCCCGTTCCCATCGTCGCCAGCAGGGTGAGAATGGCGAACACCGCCACAATCCGCGCGGGCAGGCGCGCGGGCTGGTGGTAGTGTGCGCAGATCCACGCCAGCAGCACCCATACCGTGTGCAGGCTGGGCATGGCGTTGCGCAGCAGCTTGGGGTCAAGATCTCGCATATACACCGCGAAATCCGTGGCGGGAATCGCATGCGGGAAGAGCGCACCGAACACCTGCCGCGGCCCGCAGGCCGGGGTGACGAGGTAAAGCACGGTGAGCATGGCGGCCAGCGCACAGGCGGCCAGCAGGTCCACCGGCGGGCAGGGCTGCTGTTTCCACTGTAGGAGCCAGACGGCAAACACCAGCCCGGCCAGCGTATCGTAGGCGAAGTAACTGGCCACCCGGAACAACGCAAAACGCTCGTAAAGCAGGGCAATCTCCGCCGCCGGATAGAAGCCGAGTGCCAGCTCGAAGCGGTGGAGCTGATCATCCACCGTGTAGGGCACCGCGGCGGCCACGGAGACAAGATGCAGCGAATACACCAGGAAAACCTGCGCCGCCATCAGCGCGGCGAGGCGTTTCCCCTTATCCGTCATTGCGAGGAGGCAAATCCGGTCCCGGCGAAGGCCGGGAAGAAATCCAGACCTTGTCACCCCGCATTTATTGCGGGGTCTCCTCGTAGTTCCGGGAGATGCCGCAACAAGTGCGGCATGACAGTTAGGCTGGATTGCTTCCCCCGGATCAAGTCCGGGGTCGCAATGACGGGATAATTCACGGAAAACCAAGACCAGTGTCACGGCAAAGCCAAAGCCCAGCCCGAAGCCGTAAGAAAAGCCGAAGGCGATGGCGGGCAGCTTGTCACCAGCCGCCGCCCCGGCATGGAGCGCACAAGTGCGGGCAAGCTCCAGGCCTGCGCCGGCGGCAAGGGCGGCCAGCCGTTCACGCGCGGACTGGCCACTCATTATGTAATAGGCAAAAAGCACCAGCGCCGCTGGGGCGCCAAAAGGGGTGAACAGGCCGGGGATGCCTTGAAAAATGCTGATACCGAGATGGAGAAACGTTCCAAGATAAGCCAAAAGGATCGGATAAAAAAACATCGCTTCCCGTCACAAATTTCTAAAAATAACTCAGATAATTATAATGGAAACAGAGCAGTATGAAGATAGATATGATCCAACCGGACTGCCGCGTCAGGAGCGTGTCTTTCCCGCCCTCTTTCAGCTCTCCCCGCGCTGCAAGCAATAAGGCAAAAGGCAAAAGCGGAAGGAAATAACGTCCCTGAAGCATGCGCGCATAGCCCTTGCCATCTATCTGGGCAGACCCCCAGAAAATATAGATAATCGCTGAAATGAGCAGCGCTGTGCTTACGAGGATGGCGGCAATCAGAAGCTTTTCCCTGCCTGACAGGCAAAATTTGGCGCGTCTCAGTTCGGCCGCTGAAAGGCCAAATAACACGATAAAAAATAGCCCAAACGCGAGAAACAAAGAAAAGGTTTTGGCGTAATGCGGCGTCACTTCCGGCGAGACATACCTGTTAAAAAGCACGGTATTGTACAGCATTTCTTCCATACCCCTCAGGGTGACCCAGTTGTTCAGAACGTTATGCGCAACGGTCTGAGGCGCATGAAGCAATTGCCCTGCAAACCGCTCATTTATACGAAGGCCAGGTTGTTGCGGCGGCAGGGGCACGCTCTTATCCCACACCGCTTCCCACTGCAGCGGATAATGTGCATCTGCGGCATGAACATTCCATAATCCTGCCGCGGCAATACCGGCCAGAACGAGCGTGGCGGCAAAAACATTCTTTTTAAAGCGCGACCCGAGAGCAGTTGGAGGCAGTAAAAACAACAGGAATGGAATAATAAAAAACACAACTTTGATCAGGCTGAGGCAGAGCGCCACGGCAGCTAAAATCCCCTGCTCGCACCTGCCGAGCGGCTCTGCCCGCATTCGTGACCGCAAGACCAGCGCCAACATCAAATAGGATAATTCAATCGCCAGCGCATCCGGCATGTAAAAGCTCCGCATCGTGAACATCGACGGCAGGAGCAGCAGCACCAGCACCGGCCATTTTAGAACGGGAAGCGCGCGGAGTGTGAAGAAGGCCAGCCCCAGCAGGAAAGCTATATTCGTGAACTGCGAAAGCGCATAAATGACAAGGGGTGGAGCGCCCAGCGCCAGGCCGGGTATCATGCCGATCATGTAGGGCAAATAGCCAACAGCGTTGTATTCGGCCGCGCTGTAGGCCGACTTGAAATCAGTAATGATGCCCGTTGCACGGTTGGCCCCGGTCGAGCACCGCAGTAGGGAAAACTGCTCTTTATTGCGCCGCGCGGCCTGACATTGCCCTGCTTCGGAGGTCAGAAATGCCTCGTTTTGCAGTTGCCGGCGCCAGCCGGGAATTTGCTCCCCATACATTTTCCGGATACGTACCGGGTGGGAGATATAGGCAAATTGGACATATTCTGCGGGGATGGCGGAATCTCCGCCGCCTATTACTCTATAACTAATTGATATAGAATGTAAAAATCTTTCTGCCCCGTGCGGGTAGTCAGAGAGCGGGAAGGTTTTGAACGCGTAAAACAGGTGAAGCAGCAACGCCAGGCCCAAGAAGCAGTAATGCGGGGCAAGCGCCGGGTGGAGTCGAGTCACTTTTTCAATTAAATCAGCCTTTACCCGGCGCATAAAAAAACTCCCATAAGCTACTTACGGGAGTTTTGGCGTGGCGAGAAGGTTATTTTATAAGGGTTTCTGAAGGAGCCAAACCTTAATAACGGGGTATACCTTAATAAAACGGTAACATTTTTAGCGTAGAGTTTTCCTACGGGTTATTAGTTAGCTAACTTTAACTTTTGAGTTAAAAGGGGATTCCTATGAATAAATACAAAATCTTATGTTATGCCGCCGGAGTTGGGCTATCCTTGGCGGGAGCAGCAAACGCTTTAACCACCAATACAGTAAATACCAACAATAGCGCTACTACTACCACAGACACTTCAGCAGGTACTGCATATGCAGAAATTCCTTGCCCTGCCAGTGTTACTTCAACAGGTTCGGCTGGAAATGGTTTTGCAACAGATTCGCCTGTTACTTTCCAGCACCAAAGCTCTGGAGGGCAAATGCCTCCTCCGCAACCCCCCGCACCTGTTCAGAAAGGATGCAAAATTGAATGTAAAATCAAAGCTGGCCCTCCCGCCAGTGTTGAGTTTATTGCAACCAACGGAAATGGAACAACGACTACCTCTGGTAACATTACGCCTTACAACCCGAACCAGCCGATCGTACTGACGTTGCGCTGCATGTTGGGTGCTGTTGGCTGCGGAAACAATCCGCCTGCCGCAATCCAAGGTGTTGATGATAAAACCACGCTTGCTCAGGCTTGCGGTGCAAATGGCCAAGTTTGGGAAGACAAAGATAATGCGAACCCTGCTAACCAAAAGAAGCCTTATTACCAAAAATAATCATACGTGATAGTCTTAAGGAGGGGGCGCTTCGGCACCCCCTTTTTTATGATGCCGCGCTTTCCGGCGCACCGCATCGCGAACCGGCGTCAGCGGCCGGTCTACCAGGTAAACCAGCAGCGCGCTGAGCAGGAACGCTAGTAAAACCGTGATGAAAAAGAAAAGCCAGCCTTTGGCAAAGCCGCCATGCATAACCAGAACCCCCACCTGCCAGTGCATGAGGAAAAAAGGGTAACTCAGGTCGCCGCACCAGCGGTTCAGCTTCGAGATACCGCGTTTGTTTTCCAGCCCATGCACGCACATCATGAGCACAGCGAAAGCAAAAATGGCGGCGTAATGACTGAACCATTCGATATCGCTGCGATAAATGTGTAACTGGCTCCCCATAAACGCGATCACGCCCGCTGCCAGCAGCAGCGCAGCAGCCCAGGGAAGCTGCGCATATTGCAGCAGCAGAGACCGCCAGTGAAAACAGACGCTGCCGGCAGCAAAGGTCAGCATCGGCCCTTCCCAGGTGCGGTACTTATCGTTGAACTCCACCCCGCTTGCCGGCCAGTAAACCGTCAGGGCAAGAGCCAGTAAAAACCAGGCAAGACAGGCGGTGCGCGACGTTCCGATCACCAGCCCGATCAACAGGTAATAGACAATCTCGATATCAAGGCTCCATGCTGTCGGCACCAGCCGCACCGGGAAAGACTCAGGCCCCGGACCGTTCAGCCCCATAATGGTGAGTTGCGGCAGCCACTCGTACAGCCCCACCGGCATGCGGAAGGCAGGATTAAGCGGCATGACGCCAGTAACCAGCACGATAGCAAATGACGCCAGCAGGCACGCATAATAAAGTGGATAAAGGCGGAGAATGCGGTTGTAGACAAAAAGTGCTTTTCCACGCATCGAGGTTCCGTAATCTTCATTGATGATCAGCGTCATCAGGAAACCCGCCATCGTATAAAAGCCGAAAACACACATTGTTCCCCGCCAGTGCAGGGGGGAGAGATGGTCAAGCAGCACGCTGGCAAGCAGCAAGAGGCGAAGATAGCCCATGCTCTAGCTTATACCTATCCCTGCCAGAAAAACCACCCCGTCATCCCCCAGGCAATCACGATAACCAGCAGCCGCACCCGCGCCGGTGAAAATCTCTGTGCCAGGCTCGCGCCGTACCACCCCCCCGCCACCGCGCCCGCCAGCATCACGAGGCCGATGCCCCACACCACCATGCCCGAGAACAGGAAGATCACCACCGCCACGGCGTTGATGGCGGAGCCCAGCACGGTTTTCAGCGCATTCATGCGGTGAATGTTCTCCAGCCCCATCAGCTGCAGCATGGCCAGCATGAGAATGCCGATGCCGGCGCCGAAATAACCGCCGTAAAACGCGATGAAAAATTGCAGGATCACTCCACCCTTCTTTCCTGTCATCCCCGCGAAAGCGGGGATCTTGGATGAACCCGGATGTTTTACGGATGCCCGGGATCCCCGCGCAAGGCGGGGATGACGAATAACCGTAGACCCGAAGGTGAAGATGAGCGTGGCGATCAGCAGCAGCCACGGCACCAGCTGTGCAAAGCGCTGCTCCGGCGTCAGCAGCAGCACGCCCGCGCCCACCGCCGCCCCCGCGAGGCTGATGGCAAGCAGCATGGGCAGCTGCGCGCGCTCCTTGTTCCACTCCCGGCGGTAGGCCACGGCGCTGGCCACCGAGCCCGGCCAGAGGGCGATGGTGCTGGTGATGTTGGCCTGCAGGGGCGACAATCCTAAGAAAATCAGGGTGGGAAAGGTGAGGAACGTGCCGCCGCCCGCCACGGAATTCACGGCCCCGCCCAAGGCCGCCACCGCGAAAGCAAAAAGATAATCAATGAAAGTCATAAGGTTAGTTGCGGTGACACAATCCAAAGCCAGCAAATACAATATATTGTGGTATCAGCGCCTTTCCATCATATATATTCGGTACCCAATCAAGGCGCAATCATGACAGAAACCATCGCCATCGCCAGCGACCACGCCGGGCTCGAACTCAAATACGAAATCAGCCTGTACCTGGGCGAACTCGGGCTGGAAACGGAAGACCTCGGCACGCATGAAGCCAATTCATGCGACTACCCGGATTACGCCGATGCGCTCTGCAAATGGGTGCTGGCGGGCAAAGACCGCCGCGGCATCCTGGTCTGCGGCAGCGGCATCGGCATGAGCATGGCAGCCAACCGCCACAAGGGCATCCGCGCCGCGCTCGCGCGCTGCGGGCTGGATGCCGAGCTTTCACGCCGTCACAACGACGCCAACGTGCTCTGCCTCGGCGGGCGCATCACCGGGCTAGAGCTGGCGAAGGAATGCGTGCAGCGCTTTTTAAAAAGCACTTTTGAAGGCGGGCGTCATGAAAACCGCGTGAAGAAAATGGGATAGATAATGTTACAGGCAAAAAAGGATGCGTCTGCGATGAATGATTTCTTCTCCACTCCCCTTAACCAGCGTGATCCCGAACTCGCCGCCGCACTCAAAGGCGAGCTGGAGCGGCAGCAGAACCAGATCGAGCTGATCGCGAGCGAGAACATTGTCAGCCGCGCCGTGCTGGAGGCGCAAGGCAGCGTGCTCACCAACAAATACGCCGAAGGCTATCCCGGCAAGCGCTATTACGGCGGCTGCGAATTCGTTGACAAGGCGGAGACGCTGGCCATCGAGCGCGCGAAGAAACTCTTCGGCTGCGGCTTTGCCAACGTGCAGGCCAATTCCGGCAGCCAGGCCAACCAGGCCGTGTTCAACGCACTCCTGCAGCCCGGCGACACTTTCCTCGGCCAGTCGCTGGCAGCGGGCGGGCACCTCACGCACGGCGCAAGCGTCAACCAGTCCGGCAAGTGGTTCAAGGCCGTGCACTACGGCGTGCGCAAGGAAGACTCGCTGCTCGATTAT
>CAZUKF010000057.1:0-11213 GCA_964620765.1 uncultured Rickettsiales bacterium
GGCTCCAGCAGATAGCGCGAATCGCCGAAGCGGCGGTGGCGCTCGTCGCGCTCGCTGAGCTTGGCTTCGACGAAGCTTTGCGCCGTATTGGCCACGATCTCGGCCTGGTAGCGCTCCGCCATCGCCGCGAAGAGCTCGCGGTCTCCCACCACCAGCCGGGAATCCAGCAGGTTGGTGCGGATGGTGAGGTCATCCAGCGCATGCTGAATGGTGTCTTCCAGCGTGCGTAGCGCGTGGCCCACCTTGATGCCGAGGTCCCACAGCACGTAAAGCAGCGTACGCGCTGCCCGCTCCGCCACGCCGCGCTGCGCCGGGCGGTACAGGAACAGCAAATCAACATCGGAATACGGGAACATCTCGGAGCGGCCGTAGCCGCCGGTCGCCACCACCGCCACGCCCAGCTTGCCGGGAACCAGCAGGGCAAACAGCGCGGTGATCAGCTCGTCCATCGTACCGGTGAGTTCCTTCAGCAGGGCCGGTGCGCCTGCCTGCGCGAAGCCGGGGCTTCGCTCCGGCGGAGGCAGGTTGCCGCCCTTTTCAAAACGCGTGCGCGCGGCCTTGATTTTTTCCTCGCGCCACGCGTTCACGGCAGCGGTGAGCTGCGTGCGGTCTGCCTCTAAAATGCCGGGGGGAAGCTTTTCCAGGCGGGCCAGCAGAGATGTTTCTTGTGTCACCATTACGGGTGAATATAGTGAGTCCTATGACGAATTCCAGCGTGTTGCGAGGCATTGCCCTCATGGTTCTGGCCATGGGCTGCTTCGCCGTCATGAACGTGGCCGTGCGCTGGGTGGCGCTGGAAATGCCGACGGCGCAGCTGGTTTTTCTGCGCAATGCGCTTTGCTTAGGTCTGATCGTGGCGTGGATCCTGCTGCGTTATGACAAATCCTATTTCCGCACCACGCGGCTTTACAGCCATTCCTGGCGCGCAGGGCTGGGGTTCATGGCCATGTCCTCGTGGTTTTATTCGCTCTCCATCCTGCCGCTGAACGTGGCGACGGCGCTTTCCTTCATGACGCCGGTTTTCTCCACCGTGTTTGCCGTGTGGTTCCTGAAGGAGAAGGCCGGGTTGCGGCGGTGGCTGGCCATCGGCATCAGCTTCGTCGGCGTGGTGATTATTTTAAGGCCGGATGCGCAGAGCTTCACCTACGCGGCGCTGATCGTGCTGTTCTCGTCGTCGCTGATGGCGCTGGCGGGAATTTTCGTCAAATCGCTTACGCGTACGGAGCCGTCGGAGACCATCGTGTTCTACATGGCCGCGCTGATGACGCCGCTGTCGCTGCCGATGGCGCTGCCTGTGTGGCAGCCGGTGTCACAATCGCTTTGGGCCGGGGTTTTCATTATCGCGCTGCTTTCCACGCTGGCGCATTTGTTTCTGACGCGTGCCTATCTGCATGCCGATTTGGTGGTGCTGCTACCGTTTGATTTCACGCGCCTGATATTCACGGCGTTGGTGGCATGGCCCGTTTTTGGCGAGGTGATTGATAGTTACACGGTGGCAGGCGCGCTGATCATCATGGCCGCCTCCATTTACATCGTGCGGCATGAAACCATGGGCAAACGGGAAACACTGCCTAATCCGTAATCCCTGTCATTCTGAACGCAGTGAAGAATCTACTTTAAGTAGATCCTTCGCTTACGCTCAGGATGACAATACGAAACGTTTTAAATATGCAGGTGCGGCAGCACCTGCTCAATTTCTGCATTTACCACGCGCGAGGACGGCAGCTTGCGAAGCAGGCGCGGGATCTGTTCTTCAATCTTCTGCAGCGTGTTGAGCGAGGGGTTCCACTCGATCGCGCCTCTCTCGCCGAAACGGTCAAGCAGCTGTGCCCGGATTTTTTCACCCACTTTCCGGTAATCCACCGAGCGGAGTTCATCGCGGCGGTTGAGGTAAAAATCAATGTCGTCGACGTTGAAGCCGCACGCCGCGCCCATCAGCAGGTCCAGCGCCTGAAGCGGATTCTTGCGGTCAAACTGAATGGCACCCAGCGAAGGGTTTTCCGCCCGAAGCAGATCCACCACGTCCAGGAGCTTTTGATGTCCTTTCGGCGTGTCGGCATAATTCGTTTTGTCGAGCCTTACACCGAGAATTTCAAAATGGTCGCGGCTTAACCCCTCCTGCTCCAGAAACTTATAATGGCCGGAAATGCCGGTAAAGCCGGTATAGCGCTCAAACCGTTTGGGAGGTTCATGCGAATAAAGCGGCTGGTGATTCTCCAGCAGGCTTCCCAGCTCTTTCGGATATTTCTCGCCGAGTTCAAACAACGCCCGCGTGCGCCTGTTTGCGTCCTTGATGAAAGCAATGGTTTCGGCCCTGTTCATACAACTTACAAAATTAAAAATCCGCTGCCTTCGGCGCGGCCAGCGCGGCTTTCGGCCTGCGCTGGCATAGTAAGCTTAAGGTAGCTTACTATAAGCTTAGCACAGGGATGTGACGGTTTAATGACGTGGTAAATTATTGTAATATAGTGCTTTTTAAAGCATCTTTGTCCAGCGCCCTCTCCCAGCGGGAAACCGCCAGCGTCGCCACGGCATTGCCCGCGAAGTTGGTCAGCGCCCGTGCCTCCGACATGAAGCGGTCAATGCCGAGAATCAGCGCCAGCCCCTCCACCGGGATGTGGCCCACGGTAGAGAGTGAGGCGGCGAGCACCACGAAGCCGCTGCCCGTGACCCCTGCCGCGCCCTTGGACGTCAGCAGCAACACGGAAAGCAGCAGCAGCTGGTCGCCCAGCGAAAGCGGGATATTCAGCGCCTGCGCCACGAAGATCGCCGCCATGGTGAGGTAAATGCACGTGCCGTCCAGGTTGAAGGAATAACCCGCGGGCACGACCATGCCCACCACCGCGCGCGAGCAGCCGGCTATTTCCATCTTCTCCATCCGCCGCGGCAGCGCCGCCTCGGAGGAAGAGGTGCCGAGCACGATGAGGAATTCTTCCTTCAGGTATTTCAGCAGCGGCCAGAGGCGCAGGCCCAGGATGCGCATCACCAACCCCAGCACCACGAACACGAAAACGAGGCAGGTAAGATAGAAATCCGCCATCAGCCGCACCAGCGGCTCCAGCGAAACCACGCCGTATTTGCCGACGGTAAACGCCATGGCGCCGAACGCGCCGATGGGCGAGATTTTGACGATGATGCCGATGATGCGGAACAGGATGACCGAGAGCTCCTCGATGAGCTGGTAGACGTGCCGCCCGGCATCACGCGCCGAGAGCAGGCCCATGGCAAACAGCACCGAAAGCAGCAGCACCTGCAGCATGTCGTTCTTCACGAAAGCATCGAGGAAGCTGGAAGGAATGATGTGCAGGATAAAATCCGTCACGCTCTTTCCCTGCTCCACCGCCTTGTTGGCGTAGCTTTCCACCGCCTTGGAATCAAGCGTGGCGGGATCGATGTTCATGCCCGCGCCGGGCTGCGTGGTGTTGATCACCACCAACCCCACCACCAGCGCGATGGTGGTGAGCACTTCAAAATAGATCAGCGCCTTCAGGCCCACGCGGCCGGCGTTGCGCATGTTGCGCATGCCGGCGATACCGGTGACCACCGTGCAGAACACCAGCGGCGCGATCATCATCTTGATCAGCTTGATGAAGCCGTCCCCCAGCGGCTTCATGGCCTGGCCGGTCTCGGGCGCGAAATGCCCGAGCGCGATGCCGACGACGATGCCGACGATGACCCAGAAATAAAGCGATTTTGCAAAGCGCATGGCGTAGGCATAAGACATTAAAGCAAAAGGAGCAATGGCCTTGCCAGATTCACAGGGCACGGCTTATCATGCCCGTATGCGCCTGCGCGATATCCTTGCATTTCCTGCACTTTACAAGCTGCATAATCTGCTGATCGACGCCGTTGGTTCGCGGCGGCGGCTGGTAAATAACTATATCCGCCCGGAACCCGGGTTCCTCATCGTGGATATCGGCTGCGGAACGGCGGACATACTGGAGGAGCTGCCCCGTGACATCCGCTACACCGGCTTTGACGCCAGCGAGCGTTATATTGAAAATTGCCGCAAGCGCTACGGTGATCGCGGCGGGTTCCATTGCGTGAAGGTGGAAGATATGCACAAAACCGGCGTGCAGGCGGATGTGGTGCTCGCCATCGGCTTGCTGCACCATCTGGATGATGCGCAGGCGGACAGCCTGTTCCAGCTTGCATGGGCATTGCTCAAACCGGGCGGGCGGCTGGTGACGCTGGACGGCGCCTACGTGCCCGGCCAGAACCCCATTGCCCGCTGGATGCTGGACCATGATCGCGGCGAATTTGTGCGTGAACCCGCCGCCTACCAGATGCTGGCGCTACAGACATTCCCGAAAGTGCTGGCGGATATTCGCCATGACATGCTGCGTATTCCGTATACGCATATCATCATGCAGTGCGTGAAGGAATAAAGCCGTCATTGCGAGGAGCGAAGCGACGAAGCAATCCAGCATCTTTCCTGCTGCACAATCTGGATTGCTCTGCTTTCGCTCGCAATGACGAAATCAGCCCTTCGGGTCGCCCCAGGTTTTACGCGTGAAGTTGTGCGTGGCTTCCACCAGCCGCACCGTACCGGTCTTGGCGCGCATGATGATGGAATGCGTGGTGGCCCCGCCGGCGAAGCGGCGCACGCCGCGCAACATCGAGCCGTCCGTCACGCCGGTGGCGGCGAACATCACGTCGCCGTGCGCCAGCTCATCCAACATGTATTTGTGCTTAAGGTCGGTAATGCCCATGCGCTGAGCGCGGGCGCGTTCTTCTTCCTCGCGGAACACTAACCTCCCCTGCATCTGCCCGCCGATGCATTGCAGCGCCGCCGCCGCCAGCACGCCTTCCGGCGCGCCGCCCTGGCCCATGTACATATCCACCCCAGCCTCGGGCCGCGAGGTGGCGATGACACCGGCCACGTCGCCGTCGCCGATCAGCTGGATGCGCGCGCCTGCTTCGCGCACGTGAGCGATAATTTCCTTGTGGCGGTCGCGCTCAAGGATGCAGACTACGAGGTCGGAGATTTCGCATTTCTTGGCCTTGGCAAGGTTCTTGAGGTTTTCGGCAGGCTTTGCATCGAGGTCTACCACGCCCTTCGGCAGGCCGCCGCCGACGGCGATCTTATCCATGTACACGTCCGGCGCATGAAGGAACCCGCCCTCTTCCGCCATGGCGATCACCGCCATCGCGTTATGCGTGCCGTGCGCGCAGATGGTGGTGCCTTCCAGCGGGTCCAGTGCGATATCGATTTTCGGGCAGTGACCTTGCGCCGTTGCGCAGCCCACTTTCTCGCCGATGTAGAGCATCGGCGCCTTGTCGCGTTCGCCTTCGCCGATCACCACCGTGCCGTCGATGGAGAGCAAGTTCAGTGCCTCGCGCATGGCAGCCACCGCCGCCGCGTCCGCGCCTTTCTCGTCGCCGCGGCCCATCCACCGGCTAGCGGCGAGCGCGGCCGCTTCGGTGACGCGCACGGCCTCCAGCGCAAAGTTGCGGTCGAGCGCGTAAAGCTGCTGGGACTGTGGCTTGGCGGCTGGCGGCATAAGAACTCCCGGGTTGATCTAAATAACTGCTATATCAGGAATTTACTGAATTACAAACTTTCAATTCGGATCAGGTACGGCTTTTCCTGCATCGCGGCGAGCTGGCTGATTTTTTCCACGGCGCGCTGCATGTCGCCTTCCGTGGTTTCATGCGTGGTCAGCACCACCTGCACGCTTTCGCCCGGCTGGTGCGAATGCTGGATGAACGAATGCACCGAGATGCCGCAGTCGCGGCAGATGCCCGTTACATCGGCCAGTACGCCGGGTTTATCGGTTACGCTCATGCGCACGTAATAGCTGCTGCGCACTTTCTCCATCGCCGCGAAGGAGAATGCCTGCAGGTCTGATACCGGCAGGGTGAAGGGTTTGTATTGCACGCCGCGCGCGATATCCATGATGTCGGCCACCACGGAAGAAGCGGTGGGGCCTGCGCCCGCGCCGCGGCCTTCGAAAAAGATTTTGCCGACGCTGTCGCCCTCCGCCGCCACGGCATTATACACGTCGTGCACGTTGGCCAGCGGCGAGGAAAGCGGAACCATGCAGGGATGCACGCGCTGCTCGATGCCGTCCTTGCGGTGCGCAGCCAGGCCGAGCAGCTTGATGCGGTAGCCCAGCTCCTGCGCGAATTCCATGTCACGCAGGCTTACGCGGCGGATGCCTTCCACGTGTACGCGGTCAATGGCGGGCGCGCAGCCGAAGGCGAGGCCGGCGAGGATGGCGAGCTTGTGGGCGGTGTCGATGCCGTCGACATCGAAGCTCGGCTCGGCTTCGGCGTAACCCAGCGCCTGCGCTTCGCGCAGAACATCATCAAAGTTCGCCTTGTTTTCCCACATGCGGGTGAGAATGAAATTGCAGGTGCCGTTGAGGATGCCGACGATGCGGTAAAAGCGGTTGGCGGCCAGGCCGTCGCGCAAGCTTTTGATGATGGGGATGCCGCCCGCCACCGCCGCTTCGAAGGCGAGTGTCGCGCCACTTTTCTCGGCCATTTTGGCCAGTGCGAGACCGTGATGCGCAATGAGTGCCTTGTTGGCGGTGACCACGGATTTGCCGTTTGTGAGCGCCTTTTCCACCAGCTCGCGCGCCGTGCCGTCTGCGCCGCCGATGACTTCCACCACCACGTCCACGTCTTTTTCCGACGCCAGCTGCACCGCGTCAGCCACCCAGCGGGCGCCGTCGCACGGGATGTTCTCGGCTTTCTTCTTATCACGCGCGGAAACGGCGGTGAGCACCAGCGGGCGGCCACTGCGCTTTTCCAAGAGCGCCTTGTTGCCCGCGAGCAACTTCGCCACCCCACCGCCGACGGTGCCGAGGCCTGCAAGGCCGATGCGCAAGGGAGTGGTCATACGGCGCTTTCCTTTTTGCGCGGAGTTTCTACGCCGCCCTGCGCGAGGAATTGTTTCATGCTGCGCACGGCCTGGCGGATGCGCTGCTTGTTTTCAACCAGCGCAATGCGCACATAGCCCTCGCCGCCGGGGCCGAAGCCGATGCCGGGGGCCACGGCAACGTCGGCGCCTTTCAGCAATTCCTTGGAAAATTCCAGCGAGCCCAGGTGCGCGAACGCGGGCGGGATTTTCGCCCAGACGAACATCGAGGCGTCGGGCTTTTCCATCGGCCAGGCGGATTTCAGGCCGTCCACCAATATGTCGCGGCGCTCGCGGTAGAGGCTGCGCATTTTTACGGGGTAATCCTGCGGCCCGTTGATCGCCGTCGCGGCGGCCACCTGCACCGGCAGGAACGTGCCGTAATCGAGATAGGATTTGATCTTGGTAAGCGCCGCCACCAGTTTCGGGCAGCCCGCGGCAAAGCCGATGCGCCAGCCCGCCATGGAGTATGTCTTGCTCACGGTGGTGAATTCAATCGCCACGTCTTTGGCGCCTTTGACCTGCAGGATGGAGGGCGGCGGCGTATCGCCGAAATAAATTTCGCAGTAGGCGAGATCTGAAATCGCGTAGATGTTGTAGTGTTTGCAGATCTTCACCACCTCCTCGAAAAACGTGAGGTCGGCGGTGGCGGCGGTGGGGTTGCAGGGGTAGTTCACCACCAGCGCCACCGGTTTTTTCGGCGCGCCTTCAATCGCGCGCGGGAGTGATTTCAGCAGCTCCGGGCCGGGCGCGTTGGGCACGTGGATCACTTCCGCGCCGGGGATGACGAAGCCCCAGGTGTGAATCGGGTAGCTCGGGTCCGGCACCACGAAATAATCGCCGGGCTGGCTGATCGCCTGCGCGAGGTTGGCGAGCCCTTCCTTCGAGCCGATGGTGACGACCATTTCCTTGTCCGGGTCCAGCTCCACGCCGAAGCGGCGCGCGTAGTAGCCGGCTTGCGCCTTGCGCAAACCATAAATCCCGCGCGAGAGCGAGTAGCGGCTGGCCTTGGGGTCTGACACCGTTTCCTTCAGCTTGGCGATGACATGCGCGGGCGGCTTGGAATCCGGGTTGCCCATGCCGAAATCGATAATGTCATGCCCGCTTGCGCGCGCAGCCGCCTTCACCGCGTTCACCTCGGCGAACACGTAAGGGGGCAAGCGCCCGATACGATAGAAATCCGCAGACATGCTTCCTCGTGTTTAGCGCGGCGGAGGCGGCGGAGGCGGAGGCGGCGGAGGCAGCTCCAGCTTCGTCGCGGCCGGGGCCGTGGCGGGCGGGGCAGGCTCGGCCGGAACTTTCGGCTCTTCCTTTTTCTCCTCGGCTTTCTTCTCCTCGGCCTTTTTCTCAGGCGCAGGCTTTGCTGCCGGAACCGCGGGCGCTGCCGGGGGCGGCGGGGGCGGAGGCGGCACAGCCGCGGCAGGTGCCGCCGGCGCAGGTGCCGCAGCAGGCGGAGGTGGCGGCGGCGGTGCAGGCTGCTCGGCCGCGGGCAGCGGCGGTGCTACGGGCGCGGGCGGCGGCGGCGGCGGGATGAGCGACTCGAATGGCTCCGCCTTCAGCTTGTCTTTCGCGGCATCCGCTTTCGCCTTGGTGTCTTCCAGCTGCTGCTTCTCGTCCTTCTTTACGGATTGCAGGTCTTCCAGCTTCGCCGGTGCTTCCGGCACATCTTTCAGCGCGGGGAAATCTTTCTTCTCCGGCGCGGTGCTGCCGCCCTTGACGATCACCGGCGTTTCTTCCGGCGCGGGCGCGGCTTCCTGTTTCACCGGCTCTTTTACTTTTTCAACAGGCTTGGCGGCGGGCTTCTTTGCAGGTGCTGCCGCAGATTTGGTGGATTTCTTTTTGCTCGAAGTAGATTTTTTGGAAGAAGATTTTTTCTTGCTCTTCGTGCTGCCGCTCTTCTTCGTGGAAGTGGCAGCCTTCGTCTCCACCGGCGCGGGCTGCGTGGCCTCAATCGGCGCGGGCGGCGGTACCAGCGGCTTCGCCTCCAGCGGCGCCGGGGGCGGCACGTTCTCAGGCTGGATGGAAAGCGGCGGGTTGCCCGGGATGGGGTGGCGCTCGCCGTAGGCACGCGCAGCGGTGGGCGCAGGCGCAGGCTCGCGCTGGAACCAGCTGCCCAGCGTGCCGGAATTCTGCACCTGCTGCGCTTGCGGCTGTGCCTGCGGAACCGGTGCGGGCGCAATACCCTGCGGCGGCGGCACATACGTGCCGGGCGGCGCGGGGTACTGGTCCACCACGCGCGAGGGCGGCTGCTGCCCTTGCGGATTCAACTGGGGTATGCGGCGCGCGCCATCCACCGATTGCTCGGGGCGCTCACTGCGCAAATAACTTAAAAGATCACTGGCGCTGGAGCAGCCTGTAAGGAAAGCGGTGGCCAGGAGCGAGAAACATATTGCGGATTTGCGAACCATGCGGAAGCGTTCAAACCTGTTTAAGCGGTTGCATCGAAAGGAAAGGATGATTAGCTTCTGATATATATCGGACGGATTTAACCCATGCAAGCCCAAGACAAGCATCCCCAGCACGATCCCCTGCTGTTTGCCCGTAACATGATGGAAGCGTCACAGAAGGCCCAAGCGGCTTTCCAGAGCTTTCTCACGCGGCAGGCGGCGGATGCGCTGCACACCCCGGCAGACCCCCTGAACGTGGCGGGCGCCTTCATGGAAATGGCGCAGCATTTAATGAATAACCCCGGCAAGCTGGTGGAAAAGCAGGCAGAATTGTGGAAAAGCTACCTCGATATCTGGGAACATACCACCCACCTGCTGCTGGGCGAGGAAAGCCGCCCGCCGGTGGAGGCCGACAGCCGCGACAAGCGGTTCAAGGACCCGGCATGGCAGCAAAGCGTGGTGTTTGATTTCATCAAGCAGAGCTATCTCGCCACCTCGCGCTGGATGCAGCAGACCGTGGGCGAGGTGGAGGGCTTGAGCCCGCAGGACGCGAAAAAGCTGGAATTCTATACCCGCCAGTTCGTCGATGCGATGGCGCCGAGCAATTTCATGCTCACCAACCCGGAGGTGTTGCGCGTAACGCTGGAAACCGGCGGCGAAAACCTGGTGAAGGGCCTGAACAACATGCTGGAAGACCTGGAGCGCGGCAAAGGCAGCCTGCGCATCAGCATGACGGATTACGAGGCGTTCGAGATCGGCCGCAACATCGTGCTCACGCCGGGCAAGGTGGTGTTCCGGAATGACCTCATTGAGCTGCTGCAATACACGCCTTCCACCAAGGAAGTGCTTAAGACGCCGCTGCTCTTCATCCCCGCGTGGATCAACAAATATTATATTGCAGACATGCAGCCGGATAATTCCATCGTCAAATGGCTGGTGGAACAGGGGCACACGGTGTTCGTGATTTCATGGGTGAACCCGGATGAGCGCTTAAGCCGCAAGACGTTTGATGATTACATGTTAGAGGGCCCGCTCGCCGCGATGGACGCGATTGAAAAAGCCACCGGCGAGAAAAAAATCAATGCCGTGGGCTATTGCCTGGGCGGCACGCTGCTTTCCGTCACGCTGGCGTGGCTGCATGCGAAGGGACAGGAAGAGCGCATTGCCTCGGCCACTTACCTCACCACGATGGTGGATTTCACCGAGGCGGGCGAGCTCTCGGTGTTTATTGACGAAGAGCAGATCACCCAGCTTGAAAGCAAGATGGAGGAAAAGGGTTACTTGGAAGGCAGCGAGATGGCGATGACCTTTCAGCTGCTGCGCTCGAATGATCTCATCTGGTCTTTCGTGGTGAATAATTACCTGCTGGGCAAAGACCCCTTCCCGTTTGATTTGCTTTACTGGAACGCCGATTCCACCCGCATGCCCGCCGCCATGCACAGCTTTTACCTGCGCAACATGTACCAGCAGAACCGGCTGGCCAAGCCGGGCGGCATTACTATCGCGGGCGAGAAGATTGATCTTACCAAAATCAAGACGCCGACACTTATTGTCTCGGCACGCGAAGACCACATCGCCCCGTGGAAATCCACCTATGCGGCGACCCAGCTTTATAAAGGGCCGGTGGAATTCCTGCTCGCCGCTTCCGGCCATATCGCCGGCGTGGTGAATCCGCCCGCGCGCAAGAAATATTCCTACTGGACGGCGGACAAGAAACACCCCAAGGGGCCGGATGACTGGTTCAAGGCCGCCAAGGAAACACCCGGCTCGTGGTGGCCGCACTGGGATGAATTCCTCAAGGAAAACGCGGGCGGCAAAGTGCCCGCGCGCGAACCGGGCGCGGGCAAGCTCAAGGTGCTGGGCGACGCGCCGGGCACTTACGTGAAGGTGATGAGCAATTCCTGATCGTCATTCCCCGAGTTGCGAAGCAACTCTAGGGGAATCCATCTATCCTGCGCTTC
>CAZUKF010000058.1:0-11192 GCA_964620765.1 uncultured Rickettsiales bacterium
GATATCTACATTATCTATTATAATACAGCGTAGCTTAATGGGGTTAAAAATTTACGAATTTAAATATAGATGAAAGACAATTTAGTTAAATTTAGCTAAAATTGTTAATAATTAAGTGAGCTGTTTTTGCAGGGTATTTTTGCGTCCTCAATCCTAAATTGTTTTACGCCCCACTTCTCAACCCGGCAGAAAAAATTTAAAAATAAAAACTTGCATTAGGATTGCTCCAAAACAGACAAAAAGCGCGAAAAAGCCGGGAAAACGCGTGTTGGATTAAGTCTAAATTAATCGCGCGCCGATAAAATTCAGACTCTGGCAACATATTTATTGTCAGATCTCAATGAATGTAAGGCACGTGAATGTCGATCAAGCGCAAACTGACACTGACCATGATGATTATCAGCATCGCCGCCGTGATGCTGACGGCAGTGACCATTGCCACGTACCTCATTTATGACATGCGCATCAGCAAGGCTGATGAATTACGCGTCAGCGCCGCCGTCACCGGCGACCGCAACAGCGCCGCGCTGATCTTCCTCGATACCGAGCGAGCGCAGAAAAACCTCGACCTGCTGCGGCTGGATTCATCCATCTTAAGCACCTGCATCTATGATCGCACCGGTGCGCTGTTCGCCGGCTACCGCGCCGACACGGCCGGGCCGGAGAATGATTGCCCGCCCAGCCCCGGCCACACGGCGAGCCACGGCGACCGGCTCACCGCCTCGCATAATATTACCGATGGCGGCGAAGTGATCGGCACCGTCTACATGGTATCTGATACGCGCGCTATTGAAGCGTTCGTGAAGAAGCTGCTGCTGGTTGCTGCCATCACCGTGGTGCTGGTCATCGGCATCAGCCTGCCGCTGGCCATCCATTTCCAGCGTTCCATTTCTGCGCCGATACTCGAGCTTGCCTCCACCGCGCAATCCATCACCGCCAAGCGCGACTACAGCATTGAAGCGCGCCAGGATTACCTGGATGAAACCGGCTCGCTGGCCAAAGCCTTCAACGAAATGTTGCGCGAAGTGCGTAAGCGCGACGCCGAGCTGACCGAGGCCAACGAAACGCTGGAACAGAAAGTGCTCGACCGCACACGTGAGCTGGAAGAACAGAAGCAGCGCGCCGAAATGGCCAGCGCCGCCAAGAGCGAATTCCTGCGCAACATGTCGCACGAATTCCGCACGCCGCTGCACGCGCTGATCAGCTTCTCCGCCTACGGCATACGCGAATATGAATCCGCCGAGCGTTCGCAGCTCAAGCACTACTTTGAAATCATGCAGCAGGGCGCGGGCCGCCTTTCGCGCCTCGTAGGCGAAGTGCTGGACCTCGCCAAACTCGAGCACGGCGAGCACGTATTCCAGCTTGCCCGCACCGACATGCACGAACTCACTTCCCGCGCGGCAGACTTGGTGGAGCCGCTGCTGAAAGAAAAGAATATCGGCCTGAAGCTCGACTGCCCGGACAACCACCCGCTGGCCGTGTGCGACCAAGACAAGATCGTGCAGGTGATTACCAACCTGCTCGGCAATGCCATTAAATTCACGCCCACGGGCCGCAACATCACGCTGCGCACCAGCACGCTGCAGGGCGACACGGGCCCGCAGGTGGAGGTGGACGTCATCGATGAAGGCCTCGGCATTCCCGAGGAAGAAAAAGAAGTCATTTTCGAGTCTTTCCGCCAGAGCAGCCGCACCAATAACGGCTCCGGCGGCACCGGGCTCGGCCTTGCCATCTGCCGCCATATCATCGGCGCGCATGGCGGGCGCATCTGGGCAGAAAACAACGCGGGTAGCGCCGGTGCCCGCTTCACCTTCGTCATGCCGGCCACATTGCAAGAAGGCCGTAAAATCATTCATTCTTAACACGGGAGAGAGTTATGAAAAACACCAAGCGTACCGTCCTCGTACTCGACGATGATGAAATCAACCTGATGATCCTGATCAAGGGTGTGCAGGAATCCGGCTACATTGCCAAGCCGTTCATGGCCAGCGCGGAAGCCTGGGAGTACCTGCAGAAAAACCCCGATGAAATCGACGTGGCCCTGCTGGACAAGATGATGCCCGGCATGGACGGCATCGAGATGCTCAAGCGCATCAAGGGTGCGGAAAACCTGCGCCATATCCCCGTCATCATCCAAACGGGCGACGTCGGCGTGCAGCAGATGCGCGAGGGTATCGAGGCGGGCGCCTACTACTACCTCACCAAGCCGTTCCACCCGGAAATCCTCACTGCGCTTCTCCACGCTTCCGCCAACGAATGCGAAGTGCGCGAGGCGCTTTACCGCCAGATCGAGGACAGCGCGTCGGTGATTCACCTACTGCAGCAGGGCGAGTTCCTGTTCAAAACGCATGATGAAGCCCGCCGCATCTGCGCCATCATCTCGGAAGCCGCGGTGTACCCGGAATTCGTGGTCGTGGGTCTGATGGAACTTCTTTCCAATGCCATCGAGCACGGCAACCTCGAAATCGGCTATGACAAGAAGCACGAGTGCATGTTAAACGGCACGCTTGAGCAGGAAATCGCTTCCCGCCTGGCCAAACCGGAATATGCCAACCGCGTGGTGCGCCTGCATTTCGACCGCACCAAGACCGGGCTCTACCTGCAGATCATCGACCAGGGCAAGGGCTTCGACCATCGCTGCCAGGCAGACCACCTGGCGCTGCTCAAGCTCAACGAGCCCAACGGCCGCGGCCTTGCGAAAGCGCTGGTCATGCTGGATGACGTGCGTTTCATCGGCAAAGGCAACGAAGTGCATTGCAATGTGAAGTTACAGAACACCAACTGCTTCCCGCTGCATGAGATACCGGAGCCTAAGCGTAACGGCAGCAAGCACTAAGCTCTCTCTTATTCCTCCCCCTGCAAGGGGGAGGATAAAGTGGGGGTCCATCTCTCATCCGCAATATGCTTGGGAGTCTGCTGAACCAGACCCCCACCCAACCCTCCCCCTTGCAGGGGGAGGGTTTAGTTGTTTATTGTCCATGTATGAGCTTCAGCCTCGCGCCTAATGCACGTGTTCTCTGTGTCGGCCTTAATTACCGCGACCACGCGATAGAGGGCAGCCAGCCCATTCCGGAGTTCCCGGTGTTTTTTGTGCGTTTTCCCTCTTCCTTCGTACGGCACGGCGAGCAGCTGATCCTGCCCAAAGTCTCCACCCGTTATGATTACGAGGCCGAGCTGGCCGTGGTAATCGGCAAGGCTGGCCGCCATATCCCGCGCGAGCAGGCGCTTTCCCACGTGCGCGGCTACACCATCGGCATGGATGGCAGCGTGCGCGACTGGCAGAAGCGCACCCCGCAATGGACGCTGGGAAAGAATTTCGACAAGAGCGGCGCCATCGGCCCGGAACTGGTGGACGCGGCCAAGCTGCCGCCGGGGGCCGCGGGCCTTGCCGTGCAGGCGCGCATCAACGGCGAGCTCCTGCAGAACGGCAACACCACTGACATGATCTTCCATGTGGCGGAACTCATCTCCACCCTCTCCACCTGCATGGAACTGCAGCCGGGTGATGTGATCCTCACCGGCACGCCCGCCGGCGTGGGCTTCGCGCGCAAGCCGCCGGTTTACCTCAAGGCCGGCGACAAGGTGGAGATTACCATTGAGAAAATCGGCACGCTGGCCAATACGGTGATCGCCGAATAATCAACCTGTTTGCTCCATGTAAAACAAGTCCCCGCCTACGTCTTCGCAGGTGGCCTCCAGCGGCGACTTGCGCAGCGCCGAGAGCAGCGAATACGGGTAAGGGAAGAAATTCAGGTGTAAATCAAACGTGTATTTATAAGGCCGCTGCCGCGGCACGATGATGATCACGCGCTTGCCCACCCGCCGCAATTCCGTCACCGCACGGTCAAAATGGCGCACGTGCTCCAGCGTGTGCGTGCACACCACCGTGTCAAACTCGCGGTCCGCAAACGGCAGTTTTTCCATGTTCACTTCAAAGCACTTCACCGCCGGCCTGATGGCCTTCACCTCCGGCTGGATTACAATGTCGGCCACGCTTAAATCATGCCCGGCGCTGGCCAGCAGCTGCGCGAGATAGCCCTTGCCGCAGCCGACTTCGAGCACCTTCGGCCCGCGCACTTCCTGCATGATGCGGTTGATGGAGGCGTGGTTAAGATCCGTCGCGCGCTCAAACGCCACGTCGCTCACACGGCGGTAGGTTTCCTGGAATTCGGCCTCCGTCATCTGGTAGGCCTTTTCCTTGAAATCGAGGTAGGTGTCGGCGTGCTCACGGAAGGCCATGCGCATCGGGATGGCCATGAACCAGCGGCTGTCGCGGAAAAAAGGCGGCACCCACTGGTCAAGCAGGTAGTGAATTTTCAGCGCCGTATCACGCTTCAGCTTCATCTTTACTCCTTTGTCTCTTCCGGCGCTCGTAAAGCAAAATCACGCACGAGGCAATCAGCATCGGCTCAAACGGTTTGCGGTAGCGCCCCTCCACCACGTAGCTGTTTTGCAGCAGCATCAGCGCCACCATGAACAGCGAAAGCGCCGGCAGCAGCATGATTTTAAGCGGCGCGCGGCGATAGCGCCAGCTTAAAGCCGCCACCGCCACCACCAGCGGCAAAACCAGCCACCGGTTCAGCATGGCAAGCCGCCCCATGCGCCATTCCCTGTTGTTGTCCGGCCAGGAAGGGTCGAGAAAAAAGCGCACGGCCGTCACGCCTTTTTTCTCCCAAAAACCATACGGTCGGCCGGGGCGATTTCTTGCCTCTTCCAATGCCTTCTTCCAATCGGCGCGGCCGTTGGCAGGATCAATATGGAAGGTGAAATTTCCTGTTTCCGCGCCGCGCCAGCGCGAGAAAGGCGCCAGCGGCTCGTTGTTGATAGTGCACATGCCGAATCCCCAATGCCCCTGCTCCACCACGTCAAACTTGATGGTGTTGGTCTGGGCGGCGTTGTGGATGGCATTCACGTAGGAAAGGCCGAACGGCTCGCAGAAATTCAGCCGGTACATGGAATGCCAGCAGGCCGGGATCAGCATAATGCCGTAGAGCGCCGCTCCGAACAGGCCGCGCGCAAAGAACTGTCTGCGCGAGGAAAGGCAGAGCAAGGCCAGGAAAATTCCGGCGGGTGGCAGAGCCGTCATACGCGTGTAGCTGGCCAGCACCCAAAACACGGCGGCCCAGGCGTAAGAACCAAACGTGCCATGGGAAAAGGCGCGGAAGCTGAGCCATACGGCGGCGGAGATCAGCGTTATAAGCAGCGTCTCGTTCATGAAATAGCTGTAAATCATGATGAGCGACGGCGACCAGGAGATGAGGTTGGCACCCACCAGCGCCCAGTTGCGCGGCACCAGATAGCGCAGCGTGCCGAGCCAGCAAAGCGGCATAATCACGGAAAGCAACCCGCTGAAAAACGCAAGACCGAGCAGGTGATCCCTTGTCACGAAGCGCACAAAAGAGAGCCACGCCTGGTACATAATCGGGTCGGCGCTGCCGAACAGCCCAGGGGTCCAGAATGTCTTGGCGCTATCCCAGTGGCGCTGCGGATCGGAAAAAATATTGTAGACGGGGTTAGTCTCAAAAACATAACAGAAGCGGAAAAGCAGGCTCGCTGCAAAAATCCACGCCAGGACGCGCGCGAGGTTCATGTTTCTCCTTCCAGCGCCGGTTTGGCCGGGAGCCGCGCAAAAACCGGGTCCGTCCACGAGGGCGGCAATGCACACACCAGCCGCATCACCCAGTACATCTGCCAGGGGAATGCAACGCGGGCACGGTTGTTTGCAAGACCTTTGGCGATAAGGGCGGCGGCCTTGTCTACATTCATGATGAAAGGCATGGGGAACGGGTTCTTCGCCGTCATCGCGGTTCGCACGTAGCCCGGCATGATGACCGAAACTTCCACGCCACTCTTGCCAAGCCAGCCACGCAAACCCTCGCCATAGGCATTCACCGCCGCCTTGCTGGTGCTGTAGGCCGGGGCGGAGGGCAGGCCGCGCATGCCGGCAAGCGAACCCATGAGCGCAATCTGCCCACGGCCGCGTTTTATCATCGCCCCCATCAGCGGGGTGACGGTGTTCATTACGCCATCAACATTGGTGGCCATGATGCGCCGCAGCTGCTCGGGGTCTTCACCCATCACCGCCGCACCACCGCTGCCGCCGGAGACCCCGGCATTGGCGATGATGAGATCCACCGGCGCCGCCGCGTCGATTTTCTGCAACCAGGTCTCAAGCGTGGCACGGTCGCGCACGTCAATGGCCTCCCCGGCCGCGTCCGCCCCCTTGGCGCGGCACGCCGCCACCACCCCGGCCAGCAGGTCCTCGCGCCGCCCGGCCAGCCGCAGCTTCACGCCGGGGGCCGCGTAATGCAGGGCCAGGGCGGCCCCAAGGCCGCTGGTAGCGCCTGTGATTACGATGGTTTTTGGGTCTTTCATGATATTGTAAATAAATTATTCACCGCTTTTGCGCTAGAATGAACTTGTAAAAGAAGTGTTAGTAAAATTTAAAGAAAGCGGACCAATGACCTCGATTCAATCCCTGTGCGTCTTCTGCGGCGCGCAGAACGCGGTAGACAAGAAATTCATCGAGATGGGCGCACATTTCGGCCGCTTACTGGCCGAGCGCAACGTTAAACTGGTATACGGCGGCGGCGATTGCGGCCTGATGGGCGCGGTCGCCAATGCGTGCATGGCCGAGGGCGGGCACGTCACCGGCGTATTTCCCATCTCGCTTCGCAACCTGGAGAATGAGCATAAATCGCTCAGCGAGATCGTGATCGTCGGCAACATGCACGAGCGCAAGAAGCTGATGTTTGATCTTTCCAACGGCTTCATCGTGCTCCCCGGCGGCTTCGGCACCATGGACGAAATGTTCGAGATTCTCACCTGGCGCCAGCTGGAGCTGCACAGCAAACCTCTTATCATCGTGAATTACGAAGGCTACTGGGACAAGCTGATCGCGCTGATGGACAACATCATCCGCGAGCGTTTTGCCCGCAAAGAGGTGGGCGCGTTCTACCAAGTGGTCACCCAGCCCGAGCAGGTGTTCGACGTTCTTGCCGAGCGCGCTTAAGCAGCCTACAAAGGGGCATGGATGCCCTCCTCGATGCCGCCCCGCTTGTCACCACATCACTCACCGGCAGAAGCTGGAGCCTGCGCGCCGCCGATGAGAGCGCGGCACAGACAATCGCGCGTGACCATGACATCCCGCAACTTCTTGCGCGCCTGCTGCTCGCACGCGGTATTGAGCCAGAGCAGGTTGCAAATTTCCTGAGCCCCAGCCTGCGCCATTCGCTGCCGGACCCTTCCCACCTGAAAGACATGGATCACGCCGCCCAGCGCCTCGCCGGCGCGGTATCGGCGGGCGAGACTATCGCCATTTTTGGCGATTACGATGTCGACGGCGCCACCGCCTCGGCGCTGCTCCGCCTCTACTTCCGCGAAGCGGGCAAGGAACCGCTGGTCTATATCCCGGACCGCATCACCGAGGGCTACGGCCCGAACGAGGCGGCGCTGATGCAGCTGAAAGACCGCGGCGCCAGCGTGATCATCACGGTGGATTGCGGCTCCTTAAGCTTCGCGCCGCTCGAAGCCGCGTTTGAAGCGGGGCTGGATGTCATCGTGGTAGACCACCATCAGGCAGAGGCAAAGCTGCCGCGTGCCTATGCCGTCATCAACCCCAACCGCATGGATGAAACCTCGCCGCACCGCCATCTCGCGGCGGTGGGCGTTGCGTTCCTGCTGCTGGTGGCGGTGCACCGGACTTTACGCGCAAACGGGTGGTTCGCAACCCGGCAAGAGCCGGATCTGCTTTCGCTGCTTGATCTGGTGGCGCTGGGCACGGTGTGCGACGTGGTCTCGCTTACCGGCCTCAACCGCGCGCTGGCGGCGCAGGGCTTCAAGGTGCTGGCGGGCCGCGGCAATCTCGGCCTGCGCACGCTGATGGATATAGCACGGCTGGACGAGAAGCCCGGCGCCTATGCCTGCGGCTTTGTGCTCGGCCCGCGCATCAATGCTGGCGGGCGCGTCGGCAAGGCGGATTACGGCTCGCGGCTGCTGGCTACGGAAGATGCGGAAGAGGCGCATACTCTTGCCTGCGCGCTGGATGTGTATAACGAAGAGCGCAAGGCCATCGAAGCGCTGGTACTGGAAGAAGCCTTCGCGCAGGCGGCGGCGCAGCTAGATGAGCCGGTGCTGGTGGTGTCGGCAAAAAACTGGCACCCTGGCGTGATCGGCATCGTCGCCGGCCGGCTGAAGGAACGTTTCGGCAGACCGGTGGCCGTCATCGCAATGGACGGCGAAAGCGGCAAAGCCTCCGCCCGCTCCGTGCCGGGTTTTGATTTCGGCGCGCAGGTGATCGCCGCGCGCGACTGCGGGCTGCTGCTTGCGGGCGGCGGGCACGCCATGGCCGCCGGTTTCTCGGTGGAGGCAAAGCATCTGCCCGCGCTGCAGGCTTTTTTCTGCAAGCGCATGCCCGCGGCAATGGAAGTGCGCGCCACACCGGTGGACGCGGTGGTGGCGCTTTCCGGTTTGAACGTGGAACTCGCGCACCTGCTGGAGCGCGCCGCTCCCTTCGGGCAGGGCAACCCGGCGCCGCGCATCGCGGTGCAGAACGTGAAAATCGCAGCGGTGGAGGTGGTGAAGGAGCAGCATCTGCGCCTCATCCTCACCGATGAAGGAAAGACGCGCATGGCAGCGATGGCATTCCGCAGCGTGGGCACGCCGTTCGGCGCGGGTTTGCAGAAGCTGGCGGGCAAAAAAGCGCACGTGCTGGGCACGCTCAAGCTGCGCACCTGGCAGGGCCGGGAAGAGGCCGGTTTCACGGTAGATGACGCGGCGGCCGCCTAATAAGTTATTGTTATAACTTGTATATTTTTTTAAAACCGGCTTCACGAAACTGTCATCCAAGAATTCCGGAAAATCCCTATAATATAAAGTGATACCCTTTAGCTTTCTCCGGATCGTTCTTGGGTCGTCCGGCGCGTATCCCGCGCCGACCTGTGTTCTCTATGAGGACTGTGGGATGTTTCGTAACACCCGTAACGTCGCGCTGCTGGGCGTGATCGTCCTGCTGGCCATCGTGGCCATGCTGCTCGTGGTCTTCACACCGAAGGACCTTCCGCCTCTACCGCCGGCGGCTACTCCGGTGCAATCCCCGGGTGGGGAACCGCACGTGGGCAAACCGCCGGAAGGACTGACGCAAGGCACGGCCGGACTCATTAACGCGTTTGACAAAAAAACGCCGAACGAGACCGCAAAAGCCGCCCTAACCCGACAACCGGTGTGGCAGCTTACCCGCTACACCATTTATGTGGACCCTCGCGGCAACGTGGGGGGAACGCCGAGACATCCGCAACCGGAGGGAACGATAATTTTCACCCTCCGTGGAGAAGAGTGTGAGGCAATCCAATACATCGGGCTATCCCGGGTGCGCAAACCCGCCGTCAAGATCCAAGCCGATGAGCTTATCCTCGAGTATGGACAGAAGGATCAGATCGTACTGTACCCGCAGCACAAAAACGGTCAAATCGCCGCCTTCCACAGAATAACACCGATTGACGAGGAATCGGAGCGTTTGTGGGTGTTAAGCCCAGGGCTCAAGGAGTAGTGACAGAAGAGGACGGCCGGGGTTTCCCCCGGCCGTCTTTTTTATTGCCCTAACCTGTTCATGCCGCATTTATTGCGGCATCTCCCGGAATACGCGGAGACCCCGCAACAAGTGCGGGGTGACAATTCTGGATTGCTTCGCTACGCTCGCAAAGACGATGCAGAAAGCTTTCACATTACAACTCAAAAAACCTTCCGTCCTCCCCGGCTTCGGCCTCACGCTGGGCTTCACGGTGTTTTATCTGAGCCTCATCGTGCTTATCCCGCTCTCCGGGCTTTTCATCAAGGCGGCAGAGCTGCCGCTCGCCCGCTTCTGGGAGGTGGTGACCGACAGCCGCGCGCTGCATGCCTACCGCGTCAGCTTCAGCCTTTCGTTCCTCGCAGCAGCCATCAACTGCGTGTTCGGCCTCATCATCGCCTGGGTGCTGGTGCGCTACCAGTTTCCCGGCAAGAAGATCGCCGATGCGCTGGTGGATCTGCCGTTTGCGCTGCCCACCGCGGTGGCGGGTATCGCACTCACTTCGCTTTATGCACCGCAGGGCTGGCTTGGACAGTATTTCAACGCGCTGGGCATCAAGGTGGCGTTCGCGCCGCCGGGCATTCTCATTGCGCTGATGTTCATCGGCCTGCCGTTCATCGTGCGCACGGTGGAACCGGTGTTGCGCGATATCGATGCCGAGGTGGAAGAAGCCTCCGCCTCGCTCGGCGCCACGCGCAGGCAAACCTTCCTGCGCGTAATCCTGCCCTCGCTCACGCCGGCGCTGGCCACCGGCTTTGCTATGGCGTTCGCGCGCGGCCTCGGCGAATACGGCTCGGTGATTTTCATCGCCGGCAATATCCCGCGCCTGACCGAAATTGCGCCGCTGCTGATCGTCATCAAGCTGGAGCAGTATGACATCGCCGGTGCGTCGGCCATCGCGCTGGTCATGCTCGTCATCTCGTTCATCCTGCTCTTCATCATCAACCGGCTGCAGCACTGGTCGCGGCAACACATGGGGGGGTATGAAATCTCGGCCAACGCATGAGCCGTTCTGGGCACGCATCATCCTCACGGTCACCGCACTCGCTTTCCTCGGCCTGCTGGTGGCGCTGCCGCTGATCGCAGTGTTCGCCGAAGCGTTCCGGCAGGGATACGCGGCCTATTTCAAGGCGCTCGTCGAACCGGATGCGCTCGCCGCCATCCGCCTGACACTGCTGGTAGCGGCCATCGCCGTGCCGCTAAACGTGGTTTTCGGCGTCGCCGCCTCGTGGGCCATTGCCAAGTTTGATTTCGTCGGTAAGCGCCTGCTGGTGACGTTCATCGACCTTCCCTTCTCCGTCTCACCCGTCATCTCCGGCCTCATCTACGTGCTGCTGTTTGGCGCACACAGCCAGATCGGGCAGTGGCTGGCGGCGCACAACATGCAGATCATCTTCGCCGTGCCGGGGCTGGTCATCGCCACTATTTTCGTCACCTTCCCCTTCGTCGCACGCGAGCTTATCCCGCTGATGGAAGAGCAAAGCACCGAACAGGAAGAAGCCGCGCTCATGCTGGGTGCTTCCGGCTGGCACACGTTTTTCCGCATCACCCTGCCCAACATCAAGTGGGCGCTGCTCTACGGCGTGCTGCTCTGCAACGCCCGCGCCATGGGCGAGTTCGGCGCGGT
>CAZUKF010000059.1:0-11170 GCA_964620765.1 uncultured Rickettsiales bacterium
AAGCCGCGCAGCGTTCCGCCGTGCAGCCGGCGTCGATTGTGCAGCCGGCCAGAAGCCCGGCTTCTGCCGAAAAGCCGGGCTTCTCTCCCGTGCTGGACGGCACGCGCCGCGTCGATCGACCCGCCCAGGCCGCGCAGATCGGCAAGCAGCGCATACGCGGCGGGGAAATCAGCGCGCATGCTTTGCAGCCGCTGCCACAGCGTTTCGCGGCCACGGCCGTGCGCGAGGATGAACAGTTTTTCCTCGTCGATATCAAACAGCGGCGATTTCAGCAACGCCGCGAGGTTTAGATCATCCTCCGGCAGCAGCAGGAAGGAGATCAGCGCCAGCATGTCCTTCACGGCGAGGCTGGCGGCCAGCTCCAGCCGGTCCGCCCCCGCCACGGGGATGCCGCGCGCCATCAGTTCGCTCATCAGCGCGCTGCCCGCCGAGCGCCGCTGCACCAGGATCATCACGTCGCCGGGGCTGAGCTCCCTGCGCTCGAACCAGCCCTGCATCATGTCGGCAATCTTCCCTGCCAGCACGCGTGGGGATTTTTCGCGCACCACACGCTTTGCAGGCATCTGCCAGCTGGTTTCATCTTTTTCCACTTCCTCCAGCTTCCATACTTCCACGCGGCCCGCCCTACCGTGTTTGGTGAGCTGATGATCGGCGTTGAAGATCGCGTCCACCGCCTGCAGCACCGGCGCCGTGGAGCGGAAGGATTCCTCCAGCTTTTCCTTCACGAAGCCGGGAATACGCTCATCATAATAGTCGCGCATTTTGTCGAACAGCGCGGGCGCGGCGCCCTGGAAGCTGTAGATGGATTGCTTGTCGTCTCCCACCGCAAACACGGTGCGCTCCACCCTGCTCTGCCCCTCGCCGGAGAAGAAATCATCCGTCAGTGCGCGCGTGATTTCCCACTGCTCCGCGCTGTTATCCTGCGCTTCGTCCACCAGCACGTGGTCGATGCCGCCGTCGAGCTTGTACATCACCCAGGAAATGATTTTCTCCTGCGCGAGCAGCCCCGCCGCCGCGCTGATGAGATCATCATAATCCTGCACGGCGCGGGAGTCTTTCAGCGCCTTGTATTCCTTGAGCAGCGCGCCCGTCACCACCAGCACTGCCGCGCTCATCTCCGCGGTTAGGCGCACGCGGCGGCGCTCCTCGTATGCCTCCACCCGCGCTTTCTCTGCCAACAGGGCTTCCTGTTCGGCCTCCGTCAGCACGCCTTTGGTAAAGAGCTGTGCGCGGGGTTTGCCTTCTTTCGTGTAAAAACCGGCCACGTAATCCGGCACGGACAGCTTTTCGCTCAGCACGCGCCCCATGTGCGCGTCTGCCTGCTTGCCGGAAGCCAACAGCTTGGCAGCGATGAGGTCAAACCCATCGCTGGGGGTAAACACCTCTTCCGGCGCATCCGGCTTTATGCCCAACATGGCATAGGGGTTCTGTACACCGCGCAGGCGGCGGCGGTTGGAGGTGATCTCGGCCAGCAGTTCGCGGAAGGTGTTTTCGCTTAAGCGTGCCGCCAGCCGGTGCACGGCATGCGCGAGGTCGCTCTCGCCCGTGGAGCGGGAAAGCAGCCGCATGCCCGCCTCCTGCAGCAGCTCGGCGGAGCTGCGCTCGTCGATCACGGTAAAATGCGGCGGCACGCCTGCCTCCAGCGGGAAGCGCTTGAGCAGCGACTGGCAGAAGGAGTGGATGGTCTGGATGCGCAGCTCCTCCCCGGCATCGGCCATCTGGGCAAACAGCACCCGGGCGCGGCGGAGGGTTTCATCCGGGGGCGGCTCGCCGGTGAGGTCTGTCAGCGCGGTGGTGAGTTCTTCGGGGGATGCTGCCACCCATTTTGCCAGTTCTTTCAGCAGCCTGTGGCGCATTTCCGCGGCCGCTGCCTTGGTGTAGGTGATGCAAAGCAGGCGTGAAGGGGCCGCCCCCGCCAGCAGCAGGCGCAGTACGCGCGCCACCAGCAGCTGCGTTTTTCCGGCGCCGGCATTGGCGAAAATCCACGCCGAACGCTCCGGGGAAGCCGCCTGAAGCCGCTTATTTTGTAGGTTTTTGATCATTTTTCATCAAACCGTAATGGTTCGAAACATAAGTTTTTGATATAATTGGTCTTATGAGAGTAGAGACGAACACAGCCCAGACGCCACTGATATTCCTCGCAGGAATGTTTGATGAAACGATGCGTCTGTTGCTGGACGCGCAGGATTATTTCACTGAATTTGGCCCGCAGGATCAGGAGCGTGCCACGCCGGTTGAGAAGCTGGTGTATTCTTCCGAGATGGCGCGCATCACGCTGCGCCTTTCTTCCGTGATGGCATGGCTGCTGGCCCGCCGCGCCGCCGCCGGCGGGCAGATTAGCGAAGCGGAAGGCTCGGAGCATTTCCGCCTCGCATTCACCGATATATGCCTTAAAGAATTGCCGGAGACCGGCCACGTGCTGCCCGGCGTAATGTGCGTGCTGCTGGCGCGCAGCCTTGAGCTGTACCGCCGTGCCGCGCGGCTGGATGAAATGCTTGCCGGAGAGGCGGTTGTTCATTGAGCACCCTCCTCTTCTCGCTGCCACTCCCATTCCTCGTGCCGCTCCAGGTGCTCGTAATCGTTATAGCGGGGCTTGAATTTCATGTCCGGGCAGGCGAGATACGGCATGTCTTCGCGCCCGAACGCCTCTATCAGCGCTTTTAAACGCTCACCGGCCTGCGCACACAGCGCCGCCGGGTCTTCCAGTTCCTTCACCTCGCTACGCTCTGCCGCCAGTTTCCAGTAGGCCAGTTCACGCGGGTTCTCGATGCCCATGACCAGCGCTTCCAGCGGCAGCTGGGCCGCCACCCCGGCCTTGATGTCCTTTTGCTCCGGCGGCGCCCCGGTTTTATAATCGATGATGCTGTGCGTGCCGTCAGCGTGCTGCTCCAGCCGGTCCACCGACGTCACCAGCGTGAAGCCCGGCACCGGGTTCCACTCCTTCTTCTGCTCGGTGAGCAGCTGGGTGATATCCTGCCGCCGCTTGCGTTCCTGTTCGATCAGCCACGGCACGGCGGCGGCGAAGCGCGGCTGCCAGAACGCCGCCACGGCCGGGCGCTCTGAAAAAGAACTGAACACCTGCCCCGCGATGGCGAGCAGCGAGGCTTCCGCGTTATCCGGCAGTTTTTCCGGGTAGGTACGGGCGAAAAGATCCAGCGCCTTGTGCACGATCTGGCCGAACTCGCGGATGTCTGGCTCCTCGTCCAGCTCGTCCATGCGCCTCAACCCCAGCACGTGGCGGGCGTAAATCATGTAAGGGTCGCGCTGCCATTTCTCGATCTCGGTGACGCTGAGGCGGGTGGGGCGCGCGGCGGCCGGGGGGCACGGAGCGGGCTGCGTGATGCGCAGAGGCGCAAGCGCATCTTCATTGCGCGCCCAGGCGAGGTAAGGCGAGGGAGGCCATGCAAAATTGCCGCGCGCGGAAAGCAGCGCGTCCAGCCGGGTGAGCCAACGCGCGGGCGATGCTGCCGTGCCGCCGGTTTTACGCGAACGCGTGAGCACCACCTGCGGCGCACAGGCCGCCATGAAAAAATCATGCGCCGATTTGCCGACGGATTCTTCCGGCGCCGGTAGCCCGAAGGCGGCGGCCATCGGGCGGCTCAGCCACGGTGAAGGCTCCGCCTCGCGCGGCCAGCTGCCCTCGTTCAGACCGGCAAGGATCATCACGTCAAAATGCTGCAGGCGCGCTTCGATGGGGCTGAGGATATGCAGGCGCGGGTGCGTGCCATAGGCAGGACGCAGCTTTTTGCCTGCGAGCAGTGTTTCCAGCAGGCCGGGATATTCATTCGGATTGATGGCGGGGAGGCGGGGGGCCGCCTGCCCCAGCTCCGACAGCGCGAGCGAGAGCGCCTCCCCCGCCTCGCCTGCCCATAAACCCGCGGCCATCCCCTCGCCTGCTTTTACATGCGCTTCCAGTAGTTCCGCGAACGGCACTTTTTTGCGCGCGGCAAGCCGCATGAAACCGCCCATCAATTCTTCAGCGTTGTGCAGCAGCGGCATCACGGCCTCGGCGGCCGAAAGCGGCACGGCGCGCATCAGGTTTTCCAGACCCTCGCGCGGGCGCATGCCCCGCAGCACGTGGCGCTCCAGTTCGCGCGCAGCCTCGCGGCACTCTGCCTGCGTGGCAAAACCCGCCGTTGCCAGCGGGTGCTTGAGCAGCGCCAGCAGCGGCACGGGCGCGGCGCGGGAAAGCGCGGCCTCTGCCAACAGGCGCATGAACACCGCCGGGGGTGCAGCCAGCAGCTCGGTCCCCGCCGAATCATCCACCTCCACGTCAAACCGCCGCATCTCCGCCGCCACCATGCGGGCAAGCGCGCGGTCCTGCGTTACCACCGCCGCGCGCGCACCGGGCGTTTCCAGCGCATGGCGCAGGCGCAGCGCGATGGCACGTGCCTCTTCGCGCGGGTGGTCGCAGTCAATGCGCTCAACGCCGGTAAGCGCTTCTGTTGCTATTTCCGTCTCGCGCCAGCGGGCGGTGAATTCCGCCGGTGCCATGGAAGCGGCCAGCAGCTGCGTGCGCGCATGCGTTTCACCGCCCAGCACTTGCACCTCCTTGCGCTTTACGCCCAGGTCCTGCAGCAGTTGCCTGATGCCCCATTGCGGGTGCGTGGGGCCGAGCGCTTCCCATTCTTCACCCGGCATGGCGGTATCCAGCCCCGGCAAGATCACGGCACCCCCGGGTAGCGCCGCCACCACGCGAAGCAGCGCCGCCGTGGCAGGCTGGCTGCCGGTAGAGCCGGCGGCGATGACAGGGTAGGGCGGCGGCGTTTCTGCCCAGCGCTCCGCCTGCCTGCGCAGCAGCGCGTTGCGGCGGGCGATGGGGTCTGCCCACCCTTCCCCGTCACGCAGCTTCGGCCAGTGGTAGCGCACCAGATTGAGGAAATGCATTGTCTTCTGCCAGTGCGTTGCGAGTTCCGCCGGGACCAGTGATTCCAGCGCGGCAAAATCTACCTCGGCGCGGTCCATCTCGTCTTTCAGGCGCGCAAGCTCGGCCGCCAGCAGCGCCGCCTGCTCCACGGAAATATTCGGGTTTGCTTCATGCACCAGCCTTGTGAGCAGCACCTGCCGCAACGACGGCGCGATGGCGGGCGCAAAATAGGGTGATTCATCCAGCCAGCTCTCGGCCAGGAGCGCTCCCTCGTCTATGTCGGCCAGCGGCTGCAGGCGTGGCAGCAGGCGGGCCGATACAGCTCGGCGCAGGAATGCGTCGCGCACGCTCAGGCAGGCGCGCCTTGAGGGCAGCAGCAGCAGCGTTTCAGCTAATTTAAGAGAATCGTGCCCGTAGGTTTCATCGAGCCAGGCGGCAAGACAGTCCGCGAAGGGCTGTTCAGGAGAAAAACTGTAAAGAGTTAGACGATCCACCAGTCATTGGCGGGGCGGCGGTCGCACGGGCTGCCGTCAGAACCGACGCAGGGGCTTCTCATGTCTTTCTGCGGCGCGCTGCAAGCGGCGAGAGGAACGGTGAGAAGCAGTAATAACAGCCAGTTTTTCATGAGCCTATTTTTACTACTTTAAATGGATTACGTCAACGGTCGCCGGGGCGAATGGGCATTTTTTCCATTTGCTCCCTAAACCTTGCCATAGCGTTTCTGCCGAACTGGCCCCCCATGGCGGCCCGCGCATCCGCCGCCTGTTTTTGTGCCTGGTTCTGGATTCGCCCTAGCCCCTTCACGTTGCCGCCTGCCCTGTTGGCCATGTCCTTCATGGCGTCCATGCGACCTTTGGCAGGGTTCATCCACTCGGTAACCGCGCCGCTGATATTCAGAGCAAGGCTCGCGCCCGCGATATCCTTGGCAATCTGCACTACCACGCCGTTGAAGCGCCAGGCCAGCTGCACCAGCAGCACGAAGATCAGCACGTCAATGATGGAAAGCGGGAAAATCGGTGCGCCCGCAATATCTGCCCCGGTGAATGACCAGCCGCCACCATACATCTCCCAGCGCCACACACCTCCCGCATTGACCGGCACCATGAAACGCCACATCCACACGTCAAACGGGGTGCCTTGCCAGGTGCTTCCCGGCGGCGTCCAGCATACGGGCACGCGCAGAAGATTGTAGAGCGACGCCTCTACAAGCTTGGAGAAGAAGGCAAAGAAGGCAAACAGGAACACCGGCTGCAGCATGGAGGAGACCAGTGCGTTCACCCAGCCGTCGAACAGGTGGCGGGTACGGCCGAACAACAGGAAGCAGAGGAAAATGGGCGCCAGTGCAAACAGGAAGCACCGCACAACCAGCGACATCAGGTAGATCCACATAGCCTGGAACAGCGCGGAGGCAAAGGTGCCGATCCCCATGATGATGATGAGCGCAATGAAAATGCCGTATGGGCCGGTAAAGAACGTGGCGATCAGCGTGACGAACAGGCGCGACGATGTGAGCGTGGCGATGGCGTTGTCCAGCACGGCGAACGGATACATCGGGTTGATGCCCGCCACCATGCCCAGCGCGATGGAAGACATTGTAGCAATCAGCCAGTTGGTGCCATCGTGGAAGAAATAACCCACATAAAAGTAGAAATAGGTCCACGACGCCGGTGAAAGCAATGTGGCAACGATGCCGATCTTCACCACGCGGATCAGGAAATCCATCATGGTGATCTGCGTCATGCCAAAGGTAAAGAGGATGCCGTAGATAACCACGGACAGCGTCAGCGCGGCGCGCACGGCAACCTGGAACGTATATTGCGCGAGAATAGAATTGTAGAGCGCCATGGCCACATTGCTGACAATGGCCGAGATGTTGCCTACCAGCAGCGTGATGATGCCGCTGCCCGCCGCCGGCAGCGGGATGTTGAACTGCGGGTTGTACGTGCAGGCCGTGGCATATTCGGGCGGATACTGGATTTGGGCCAAAGCCGGGAAGGCCGCGAAAATACAGGCCATCGCAAGAAACAGTATATTTGTCATCCCCGCGTAGGCGGGGATCTTACCTATCTTCCGCATGAAGCGCGGAGAAGACATGAGATTCCCGCCTACGCGGGAATGACGGTTTTTGCTACGAAACTCCATCCCCACTACCCTGCCCCCTTCGCCGATACTTTCGCAACTGCTTTCTTCATGTTCTCGACAAATTCGATCTTGTCGAAACCAAGGCCGGTAGAGGTGCCGGCGATGTCATCGGCCAGTTTCGGAATGGCGTCGAGCATAGAGCGAAGCAGGTAAAGCGTAATGGCCATACCGATGAACGTAAGAATCAGCTGCTGCATGATAGCCATGCTGTTCGGGCCGAAATCCACGCCGGGATGATTGATAATGCTCATGTCCATGGAGCGTCCCAGAAGCGGGTTCATCAGCTGCTGCACGAGCGGGTTGCCCTTCTCCATGCCCTGGTTCTCAAACTTCTGGAACAGCTGCGGGTCCGTTGTCATCGCCCAGCTGAAGAAGGGCTGGTTGGTGCGCCAGAAAGCGCTGAAATCATTGCCGCCGAGCAGGCTGAAAATGGCGCTGACATAAACATCCACCATTCCAAGGAAGATCCATAAGAACGCAAACAGCATGAAAGGCTGCAGCATGGCGGAAACCAGCAGGTCAAGCCACTTGCGCAGGTAGCGTTCGCCGTAGCCGAAAACAGCAAGCGGGACAATGAGCGGCGAGACACACATCAGGAAGCCGATCAGCACGATGGCGTTGAGATAATTATACACAGCGCGGTAGACCAGCCCCAACAGCGAGAAGATGATGAGGAAGCCGAACAGGAACATGAACATGCCGGTGGCAGAGGTATAAAGCGCGGCCCCGATCAGCCCAAGCACACCCTGGAACAGCGACCGCCCGGGCCCAAAGCCCAGCAGCTGGCCCACGGCGTTATCTATCTGCAGCCAGGGCGACCAGCCGCCCGTGCCCATGACCAGCATGTCTTCCAGTATTTCAAACGGCCATGCCACGAAAGTCGGCAGGTTAAATGAAACGCCCACCACGATCGTCAGCCGCATCAGGAAGCCGAAAGACATGCGCGGCAGGTCCTGGTCCTGCATCATGACGCGTATGCCGTAGAAAACTACGGCTAGACAGAATAAAACGGCAATGGTGTCACGCAATGCGGTGAGCACCAGCGTGATAAAGGCAACAGTCGCGGCCTTGATGGTTTCCTTGATGCAGAACACCACCAGCGTCGTCAGGTACCAGTCCTGGACGGGCATGCCGTAGGCTGCGGCGCAGCCGTCGATGGAAAGCGTGGTTGGCGGCAGGTTCTCGCCGGTAATGACGGATTGCGCCAGCGCCAGCGCGGGCAGCAGCAGCGTGGAGGCAAAGGCGAGGAAAAGGGCGAGTATGCGCATCTGTCAACCTCCCCCTGCGGGCGGCCGCGGCTGGCCGGGCATACCGCCCGGCCCAGGAAGACCGCCGGCGCCGCCCGGCTTTGCGTCCTTGGGCGGCTCGAAAGCAGCGGGCTTGCCGCCCGAGAGCTGGTCTTTGAACTGGCCCATGCCCTTATCAAAGATGCCTTTGCCCAGCTGCGGCGTGGAAAGAATTTCGCCGGTCAGCTGCGTGCCGAGATAGGGAACGAACTGCAGCATGATATAGAAAATATAGGCCACGATCACAGCCATGAGCAGCGACATGGTTACACGGATGATATACAGGGTGAGCTCTCCGTTTGTCACGGGCCCGCCCTTGAGAACAGAGGCCAGCTGGCGGAAATCCACCGCCTGCACCGGCACGTCGGCGCCGATGTTCTTGTCGATCATGGTTTCGTATTTGCGGTTCAGGCCCTGCGCCCATTTGCCCACCTGCCCGGCCATACCGGTCTGCTCCAGCCCGTGCAGGCCGAGGCCCTCCGCCATTTCACGCGCGTTGAGGTTGATGCCGGTGGGCAGCTTGCTGCGCTCCACGTAGGCACCGGTTGAAATCATATAGCCGCCGATGCTGAAGCCCGGGTTTGCCGAGGGCGCGCCGGCAATGGTGGCGTAGAGTGATTTCGGCCCGCTGAACACCACCACGTCAAACGCGGCCAGCAGCATGGAAAGATACACGAAGAGAAAAATCGGCTGCAGCATCATGCCGATCATCAGACGCAGCCATTTTTCAAAATAGGCCTTGGTCACCTTGAAGAGAATGAGCGGTATGATCAGCGGTGAGATGATGACCAGCAGCGACAGGGCAATGAAGGAACTCAGGTAAATATAAACCGCCTTGAAAATAGCCATCAGTATCGTGGCGATCAGCGCGAGGCCGACCAGGAAGATCGAGAACCCCGTGGGGCCGGAGAAAATACAGCCGAACAGGAAACCCAGTATGCCCGTGGTCAGCGCCGTGGCCGGCGTCAACCCGCCGATGATGCGGTCCAGCACGCAGTCCACGCGCTCCCACATGCTGAACGCAAAGGGGCAGGAAAGCGGGATTGAATAGGTAACGTAGCTGCCCGCGAGGTTGACCATCCAGTCAATGATGGCGAGCAGGATGGGAAACAGGCCGCCGAAATTCCACGTGAAGATCATCACCGCACCGAGCTTGATGGCGAGGATGAAAGCTTCCGCCTGCATGCGCCGCTGGCGGATGAAAAGCACATTGAAACCATAAAATATTACCGCCAGCAGGCAGACGGTGCCGACGAGGTGGGCGATGGCGATGGAAAACGGCATCAGGAAACCCGCCACTCCCATCGCCACGGTAAAGCGTATGCAGACGACAATGCGGTTGATCAGGCCCGTGCCTACGGGGCAGACGTTGCCGTTCGCATCCAGCGCCTGTGCAAGCGCCGGGCTTGCTAGCAGAAAAAGTACAGCTATAAAAATCGTCATCCCGGCGAAAGCCGGGATAAGAGAATTAAATGTCATGCCGCACTTGTTGCGGCATCTCCCCCTGTTACGGGGAGACCCCGCAATAAATGCGGGGTGACAATGCTTGTCATTTTCTGGCTTCGGCCTGTGCACTGGAGCCTGCTATCCTTTCCTTCTCGCGCAGGAGACGTTCCTGGAACAGCGGCATCCACATTTCGGGATTGTCGCCCACCTCAGCGCGGATTTCATCAAGGATGGCCACGGTTTCGGCGCGGCCGGAGAGTACGTTCAACACCGCGTCCATGCCACCAAGGTCGAGCTTTGCTACCACCACGTCCTTGCCCTGCTTGACGAGGAAATAGCGGCTGGCCGGGTCGGTCGCCTTCAGCAGGTTGAACTCGCGCTCGGTGACCATGAATGCCTTGCGGTATTCTTCGGTCGCCTTGGGGTTGGGGAGGAAAATCTGCGTGGAAGTCTGCTGAATCAGCGTTTCGGAAATCGCGCTGTTGGTGGCGTCTTCCACCGATTGCGTGGCGAATACCACCATGCCGTTCAATTTACGCAGTGTCTTCAGCCAGTCGCGGATGCGGCCGGAGAAAATCTTATTGTCGATAAGTGCCCACGCTTCGTCCAGCACGATGATGGTAGGCGTGCCGTCCAGCGAAAGCGAAATACGGTGGAAGAGATAAAGCAGCGTGGGCTCCAGGCCGACGCGCTCTTTCAACACCTCGCCCATTTCAAAGCCGAACGCGGTGCCCTGGGTAAAATCCACGTGGTCGATGTCATTATCAAAGAGGCCGGCATAGGGCGCGCCGGAGTGCCACACCTTGAGGCGCCCGGCGATGGTGCCCGGCCCCTCGATGCCGAGGAACGGCGCGATATTGCGCAAGATCCGGTCTTTTTTCGCCAGCTTATAATTCCCCGCCACCGCTTCGTTGATGCGGTCCATGTCTTCCGCCGTGAACGGCTCGTCATGCATGGTGACCAGCGTGTGCAGCCACTCGGCGAGGAAGCCGCGGTTTTCAGGCGTATCGGGCAGCTGCAACGGGTTGAACCCACATTTTTTACCGGGTTCAATAATCGTGTATTTGCCGTTCAGCGCGCGTAAGAAAATTTCGGCGCCGCGGTCTTTATCGAAGAAGAACATGCGGCAGTTGAACTTCTGCGCCTGCGCGCAGAGGAAGTTCATCAGCACCGTTTTACCGGCGCCGGTCGGGCCGATGATGGTGGTATGGCCCACGTCGCGCTGGTGGAAGCTGAAGAAATACGGCGTGCCGGAGGAAGTGTCGAACACCGTGACAGCATCGCCCCAGTGGTTGCCGTTGATCTTGCCGGTGGGGTAATTATGCAGGGAAGCAAACCCCGCGAGATTCATGGTGGTGATATTGGCGCCGCGGGCGATGAATTCAAACTTACCGGGCAGCTGCGCCCAGTAGGCCTGCTCCAGCACAAA
>CAZUKF010000060.1:0-11135 GCA_964620765.1 uncultured Rickettsiales bacterium
GCTATGGCCAGCTGGCGCCCGCGGCCTCGCTGGCCGTCCGCCAGATGGGTCCGGACTTCAGCGGGAAGGACGGCTGGAGCATGTACCACGGGCAGACAGTGCCCGGCTTTCCGCCGCACCCGCACCGTGGCTTCGAAACCGTGACCATCGTGCGCAAAGGGCTGGTGGACCACTCCGATTCGCTGGGTGCAGTTGCGCGCTTTGGCCGTGGCGATGTGCAGTGGCTCACCGCCGGCAGCGGCATCGTGCACTCGGAGATGTTCCCGCTGCTCAAGCAGGATGAGGCCAACCCGCTGGAGCTGTTCCAGATCTGGCTGAACCTGCCCGCGGCCTCGAAGATGGCGGCGCCGCACTTCACGATGTTCTGGTCGCAGGACATTCCGCGCATCACCTCGACAGACGCGGCAGGACGGCACACCGAAGTGGCCGTGATTGCGGGCACGTTGCGCCATGGCGAAGCCGCCACCCGCGCCCTGCCGCCGCCACCGGATTCATGGGCCGCGACCGCCGAAGCGGACGTGGCCATCTGGACACTTCGCATGGCGCCGGGCGCGCGCTTCACGCTGCCCGCTGCGACAGGCGACAGCACCCGGCGGCAGCTGTATTTCTTCAAGGGCGCATCGGTGCAGGTGGGCGGTCAGGCGGTGACGGGCGCCTGCGCCGTCGAAGTGCGCGCCGGGCAGGACATCGAACTCGTCAACACAGGCGCAACGGAAGCCGAGTTTCTGATGCTGCAGGGCCGCCCGATCGCCGAGCCGGTGGTGCAGTACGGCCCCTTTGTAATGAACACGCAGGCCCAGATCGCACAGACCATGGCCGACTACCAGCGCACGCAATTCGGTGGCTGGTCGTTTGACGACGAAGCGCCGGTACACGGCCATGACCCGGCACGCTTTGCAAGACACCCCGACGGGCGCGAGGAGCGGCCCGCCGAAGTAGCCAGCGCCTGAAGCGGGCAATGGCCAGGTCGTGGGCTACTTCGCCGCCTCGACCAGCCGCCGGCCCAGCGACAGCGCGTAAGGCGCAGGCCGGGCCAGCAACACCGGGTCGGCAGAAGGCTTGATGCCGGCCGGCAGCACCAGGGGGTTGAAGGTGATGGTGTCGCAGGCCGCGGTGGTGGCGGCTTCCACCTTGTCCAGCACCAGCTTGCCAGCCGTGACGACCTTGCGGCTGTCGGGCCAGACGCGGGTGGGGTCGGTCAGCTGATCTTCTTTTTCTGCAAGCTGCAGCTTGAAGTCGAAGCTCACCGGGCCGGAGGCGACACGCTTGGTGAACTCGTCGGCCAGGAAGTTGTCGGGGAAGGTCTTGAGCTGCTCTTCGGTCAAACCGACATCACCGGCAGAGGGTGCGAACTGCCAGCGCACAAACTGGCTCTGGCCACTGCGGTTCACCAGCTCGAAGGCGTTCGTGCTCCAGTAGTTGACGGTGGCATAGCTGGCCGGAATGGGTGCCTTGGCAAGATAGGCGCCCTGCAGGGTGGTCTCGGGGTTGGCTTCGTTGAAGGCTTTCAGCTTGTCGGCATCGGGCTTTCCGGTGGCCGGGTCTGGTGTGCGCACCTGCAGGAAGGGCGCAAACTGCTCGGGCTTGCTGACGAAGTACATCGGCGCGGAAATGTTGGCCGTGAGCCACTGCTCTCCGTTCGGCAGGCTGAACTGCAGCGCCAGGCCCCGCACCGAGCGGCTCTTGTCGCTGGCCTTGGGGTTGCCGCCGCCGACCGAGAAGCGGGCAATCACCGGCACGCGGTCGCCGTTGAACACCGCTGCACTCGACAGCGCACGCCCGGCGGCATCACCCACAAAATGACCAGCCGCGCAAAAACCCTTGGCTTGCGAACGGCGCGAGCCCGCCTGCTTGCCGAACAGGCCTTCGAGCGCATTGACCTGCGCCTCGGGCAATGAGGTTTGCGCTTGCGCAGCCGCAGGAATGAAGGTGCCGCCGAAACCGACGGCCAGCAAGGCGAGAAGCAGGTGATTCATGGTTGGACCTTTGCAGGGTTGGACTGATGGTTGGACTGATGACGAACCGGAGCAACACCTCAGGAAGGTGCGTGTGACAGCTCTGCACGTGAGTCGACCCGCGCCGGTTTTTCTTACACACCCGGCCGGAGCCCACCATGGGCCGCAGCAACGGCCTCAGTGCGGATTTGCGGGGGTCAGCGCTTTTCGGGTGTTTGCACTGGCGTGACCAGCGCCGCCGTGGCGCTGTGCGCAGAGCCTGGCGTCACGGGCGCATCAAGCACGGGGGCCATCTCGCGCTGCTGCCGCATCAGTCGCGCCGTCAGGCGCCATGCCACGGCAATGGCCAGCAGGCCGAACAGCGACGAGCCCACCGCCTGCCCGATCAGCACGCCGCCGGAGCCGTAGTGCGAGCCCCAGTACGCAAACGGAATCGTGCCCAGCGTGGCACGACCCCAGTTGAATGCCGTTGACAGCAGCGGATAGCCGAGGTTGTTGAAGGCCGCATTGGCCACAAACAGCGCGCCAATGAAAAAGTAGCTGGCAGCAATGGCCGAACAGAACAGGGTGATGAGCTCCGCCGCCACACCCTCCGCCGAGAAGAGCTGAATCAGCGCGCCTTGCAGCAGGGCCAGCAGCAACCACGCCACCGCGACCGCAATACCCATGAACAGCAGGCTGGCGCGCAAGCCTTCACGCACGCGACCCAGCTGCCCGGCGCCCAGGTTCTGCGCGAGGATGGGCCCGACGGCGCCGCTCAGCGCATAGATGAGACCGAATGCGACCGGGCTGACGCGGTCGATGGTCGCGGCCCCCGCCACTGCCGACGGACCGAACTGCGCCATCGAATGCGTGACGAACGCCGCAGCCACCGGCGTGGCGAGATTGGTCAGTACCGCTGGCCCGGCCACCTGCATGAGGCGCTGGGTATCAGCCCCCAGACGCGGCCACACCAGCGGCCCGAGCATGCGGTGGCGCACCGCCACGCCATGCAGGCCAACCAGAGCCAGCACGGTGCGCGACACCACCGAGGTGATGGCCGCACCATCGAGGCCGAGGTGAAGGCCAAAGATCAGCAGCGGATCGAGTAACGCGGTGGTGATGGCCGCCGTGAGCGTGACCATCATGGCGCGGCGCGCATCGCCGACCGAGCGCAGCAAGGCCGCACAAGCCATGCCGATACCCAGCAGGGGCAATGAATGCACAGTGACCGCCAGGTAGCGCTGGGCAAAGCGCGCCACTTCACCCTGCGCGCCCAGCGCTTGCAGCAATGGCCCGAGAAAGAATGCCGTGCCGCTGCCCACCAGCACCGAAACACCTGTCATCACCACCAGGCTGGACGTGGCCAGGCGCCGCGCGTCACCACTGGCGCCGCTGCCGATGGCGCGCGAAACCACCGCCGCGATGCCAATCGTCAGTCCGATGCAGATCGACGCATGAAAGAACCCGACCACACCGGCAAAGCCCACGGCGGCGGCAATCGCCTGCTCGCCCAGCAGCGAGATGTAGAACAGGTTGATCAGGTCCACCGCAAACACGGCAATCAGACCGATGGCTCCGGTGCCGGCCATCACCACCACATGGCGCATCAGCGAGCCCGACACAAAGCGGGGGGCCCCGAGCGGCGACGGCCGGCTCATGCAGGCCTGCCGCAGCCTGGTCGCCCGAGCGCCGCGCACGTTTTGAGGAAGCCGGCAAGTGCATGCATGCCCGCATTGTCGGGCTTGACCCAAAGCCCTGCACAGGCAGCGTCAATCACCGCCAGGCGGCCACATGGTCCGCCGCGAAGCGGGCGGCGGTGATGGGCGCGCGCCCGGTCAGCGCCGCGACATCGGGCGAAATGCCGGCGGTGTAGCCCGCGGCAATCACGCGGTTGAGCGAATCCAGCAGGGTCACCAGCCAGGCCGGCATGCCCATGCCGGCCATGGCACTGGCCGCCTCGTCAAAACTCACAGGCTGGTAGGCCACAGGCCGGCCAAGCGCCGCACCGACCTGATCCAGAAACGCCTGGGTCGTCAGCGATTCGCCGCCGGTCAATGTATAGGCCTTGCCGGCGTGTGGTGCCGGGTTGAGCAGCACCGCGGCGGCGGCAGCGGCGATGTCACGGGTATCGACCACGCTTTGGGCCGCATCGCCATGGGCGGCATACACCGTTCCGGCCTTCACCTGCGCGGCCATGAAGGTGGCGTAGTTCTGCATGAAGCTGGCCGGACGCAGGAAAGTGGTGGCAATGCCGGTTTCTGCCAGCACAGCGTCCACTTGCCCTTGCAGTCGTGCCAGGGCCACCGGACTGTCGGGGTCGGCACCTGCGCCGCTGGAGCGCACGATGTGCCGCACGCCAGCGCGGCGGGCTGCTTCAGCGGCGTTGCGGGCCAGTTGCAGTTTGTTCTCGACCAGCGGCAGCAGCAGAAACACGGTGTCCATGCCGTCGAAAGCACGGGTGAGGGCGTTCACGTCTTCATAGCTGGCAACGCGTACGCCTTCTCCGGTTGCGATGCCCTGACTGCGCATGACGGCAAAGTCGGCGCCCGCAGAGCGAAGTTGCTGAACCAGTGGCGTGCCGATGTTGCCGGTGGCGCCTGTGACCAGAATGCGTTGAGCCATGTGAATTCTCCTGTAGCGTTGAAAGATGGCGCCAGTGTCTTCCGTCACAGTGACAAGATAAAGTCGTTATCAAGTAAAACATTTACAAGCTGATGCTGTAAATTAAAGCCATGAACACGTCCACCAGACGCCGATTGGCACCCCCCGCCAAACCTGCCCCTTCGACCGCTTTCAGCCTGGAACAGTTGCAGGGCCTGCGTGCGTTCTCAGCGGCTGCGCAGTACCTGTCGTTCACCCGGGCGGCGGCCGAGCTGGAGGTCTCGCCACAGGCCGTCGCCGGCGCCGTGGCCCGGCTCGAAGCGGCATTGGGCGTGCGCCTGCTCAACCGCAGCACGCGCAGCATGGCGCTGACCGAAGAAGGTGCACGCCTGTTTCCGCTGGCACGGCAGGCCCTGCAGCAGTTGCAGGAAGCGGTGCAGGTGGCCACCCATGGACACACGCCCAGCGGCGTGGTGCGCCTGTCTGCGGGCGGCGGCTTTGCGCGCCGCTATGTGTTGCCGGCACTGCCGGCGCTGGCCGCGCGCCACCCCGAGGTGCAGATTGAGCTGTCCATGGAAGACCGCCGCGTGGACATGGTCAGGGAGGGCTTTGACATCGTCATCCGCGGTGGCGTCCTCGCAGATGCCAGCGTCATCTCACGCCGTATCGCATCCATCCGCTCGGTCCTGGTTGCCAGCCCGGCTTACCTGAAAAAAGCCGGGGTGCCGCGCAAGCCGGGCGAGCTCTCCGGCCACCGCCTGATCGGCTTGCGCTTTCTTTCCGGCATCAACGACCACTGGTCTTTTGAACAGCGTGGTGCGCCGCTGACGGTGGAGCCGCAAGGCGGTCTCACGCTGTTCGATCCGGAGTCGGTCACGCAAGCCGCGGCTCTGGGCCTGGGCATTGGCGCGGTGTCTGTTCACCATGCGCTGCCCGACCTGCGGCAGGGGCGCCTGAAGATCGTGCTGCTCGACACCTACCGCCCGCCGCGTCGTGAAATGGCGCTGCAGTATCCGCACCGCGAGCACCTGGCACCCCGGGTGCGCGTGGTCGTCGAGCACCTGATGAACGCCTTCGAGAACCACCCCGACCTGCACGTGACCGAGCAGGATCTGCGGGCCTTTGTGGCCTGACTTTTGGCTAATGACCAGGCAGACATGAAAAAGCGCCCCGCAGGGCGCTTTTGAACAAGGGTGAACCGGCTTACTTCGCCACCACCTTGTCTTCTGTGTAGCCGAGCACGCCTTTGAGCGCGCCTTCACTTTGCGCCTTCATCTCGGCGCAGATGTCCTTCAGCGTGGCTTCCTTGACCAGCTCACAGGTCAGGTCCACCACCGACACGTCAGACGTGGGCACGCGGAAGGACATGCCAGTGAGCTTTTTGTTCAGCTCGGGAATCACCACGCCTACCGCCTTGGCTGCGCCGATGCTGGAGGGAATAATGTTTACGAATTATGAAAACGCAACCTAGGTGCTGGAATTTATGCAACGCCGCTTGACGCTGCAAGCTAACTATTTCGAAAATACGGTCTTTAACACGGTCGTGTGAACAGATGGCGTGCGGTCGACTGCGGGCTCCAAAACCCCGCTACTCACGCGCCAAACCCCAACCTCCTGATGCATGCAACCGACCAACAGCGCGACCAACGCAAAAATCTTAGGTCCAAAGGGAATGAGAATCGGGTTATAGATTTGTTTTAAAAGATCCACTAAGGCGTTTAACTCTCGAAACAAAGCGCTCGGATCCATAACTTCATAATAAAGCCGCCTTCCTTCAACTCCAATCATCTGGAAAAGGGAGCCATTAGCCAAATCAACGCTCATCGAGTAATCGTCTATTGGGCCGCGTGGCAGAAAGGCCCATGCTGCGTTGTTTATTTCAAGATGATCAACGATTCCTATAGCACGGCTCTGCTCATACCCAAGCCCAATAATTGCCGCTGGTGGTTTCTCTGGGTAATTCGTCCATCCCGAAAATTCTGGAATAACAGGCTCAGCCACACTGGTCGGAGCTATGTCTTCTGAGGGCGCTGAGAATTCAGCCAAGTTATAAGCAAATGAGACCACTAATGACTCAACGTCGGCAATCTGCAATGCTCTAACTAGCCGAGCCATTCGAGCTCGATTCATACACGAAATGTCAACAACTATCTGAGGCGACCGTGTTGACTCGCACAAGTCGCTAATGACGTTCGCGAGTACCTTCTCGTAATCTTCATCAGCAATATCAGTAACTTCAAAGCCTTCTCCTTGAAACCACCGTTTGTTCTGCTCATACCTGTGCTCGTGCTGCGCTGCAAAGCCGAGCGCAACCTTTTTTTTCGCGTTACGTGAAACCTCACTCGCAACATATATTGCACGACTTTCATAACCGCACGCGCATAGAAAAAGATCGGTAGCTTCTGTTTCATCACTGAGGTTTTGCGTGCTGACCGAAGTTAAATTCATACTACAAACCAGTTAAACCGAGTTGAGACTCGGCACCTTGCTCCTGCGCCGTAGGCGGCATCAGCAATGGTGACAGATTAGTCGTCTTGCCTTTTCGCAAAGGCAATCCATATTTCGCGGCTAACAAATAACTCAATCTAAGCACTGAGCCGGTCATATTTCCAACCACTGATCGGGCCGGAGTTCCCGCGACAAGCATTACGGCACCCCTATTCAGCCCGGATGAAAGTAGTTCAACAGCAAAGGGCGGAGTCTGCTTATCTACAGTGAAGGAGAGTCGAGGGTCGATTGAAAAATTTCGCTGAGTCAGCTCGTCGTGCAAGCGCACACCGATTTTTTGAACTATTCCGTTCAAACCAAGCACCTCTTTACGATCCATCTCTTGAGGCACGGGAATCGTTCTCAATAGCGCTAGAAGTCGCTCGGCAGCGCTGTCAATTTCTTCAGCCTGAACAGCTTTCGGAACACGCATCACATTGTTCTGAATCATGTAAGAAATCATCGGCGACAAAAGACCAATAAGCCAACGCGGATTGCCCTCGCTAATTGCAAAAATAGACTCCGCACCGGCATAGAGCGAACTCGTCTTGCGGTGCTTAGGCGCAACGTTACCCTGGCGATCCTCATGAAGATAGAAATTTCGGACGGCCGCCACTGGGGCTGCTTTTCTTAGAACTGAATCTTTCGTTTGCTGATCGGCCGAGCCAAGTTTTTCGAGATCAATATTCCTTGCGCGAAGAAATGCCGCGAAAGTTCTGTCCTTCTCCCGTAGAGAGTGGAATACGCTCCACCAGTATTCTCCGTGAGCATAAGGGTTGCGATGCCTCGCATGTCCCGGTAGCGCTGGCTCAAAGGCTGACGGCCCTAGTGCATCTCTAGCGCTAACCGAGATGCCAGCCTTGGCTGTCAACGATTTCCAGACAGCCTCACAAAAACCCTTAGCATCTACCCTATCGGTGTACCAAAGTGGTATCTGCCGATGATCTTGTTTGTCAGCAGGGCCGTCTACAGAAAGAAGGGCTCGATACGCCGTGGCAGATACTGGGCTAATCGCTAGCTTCAAATACATTTTGGGATCAGAAACCCGGAACGCAGATAAAAGTTGATCCACGATCCAATCCGGTGCGGTTTCAAGCTCGTCGAAAAGTAATGCCCACCGCCCCCCCTTTTCGGCGACCGCATCGTTGAAAAGCGTTGTGATATTCGAGCAAATGTCTAGAAAATCTAGATGCAAATAATCAATACTAGCCAGATCTTGACTAAACTCAATTTGGTCTTTGAGACTACCTTTATTTGCAAGTTGACGTATGTCCGACAATCGCGAGCGCAAGGCCTGTTTCACCGACAAAAGTGTGGCTAACGACGCGGAGACTTTTAGAACTTGCAAAAGCTGCTTAGCTAACAAGCCCTCCTGTTCATCTGTAAGCACAACTGATCTAAATTTGGCTGATCCGCTGGCGCGAAGAATCATCGTTTCCAGAACCGCATGAAGTACGTGCGTTGTAAAACAAGCTAGAACCAAAACATGATGATTGCCTGGGGCAAGCTTTCCATAGCCCAGACTACGCAATTGCCTTGACCAGCTTATATCTGAAGCAATAAAAACTCCGCTGTAATTTATTTTTCTTCTAAAACTTTCCGCCTCCCGTCCTTCCCAAGCATCTAGCGCTGCAGGTTGCAACATTTTTAGAAGAGTCGTCTTCCCGCTGCCTCGCGGCCCGACCAGAACAGCGTGATAGGGACCTGAAAGCTCTTCAAGATGGTCCGAATAAATGTATCCCGCTGCGACTTGCTCGGGCTCAAGGTATTTGGCGTTGAACGCTTCGTAGAAGGTGCCTGGCTCGATATCAGACATCAATTGAGCTCCGGGCCAAGTTGTTTAGGAAAACCAAGCTCGTCGTACACCGTTTCGACGTTGTGCCTAGTGCGCAAGATATTCAAAAGCTCCTTAAGCTGCCGCGGCATCAAGAACAGGAGTTCTGGCTCCTGACCGATCAACACCGACCATGTAACCGCTGCACTTTTTCCAATCCATTTTTCAACAGAAACGGCAAGCTGATCAACATTAGCAGAGCTACCGAAACCCACCTCACATGGAAACCCAGGCATAGTGCTCGAATACTTGCTCCAACCCAATCCTGGAATCCAATTCCACGATGAAATTTTTCCCGCTAGCCTACCTCCGCTACGCAGCACTTCAACTATATGAAAGTAGTTCTTTGAGACGAGTGCGTTGTCACCCTCTAGTCGCCCCGAAAAACTGCCACAAGCGAGAACGATGGGTTGCCGAAATTGGCCTTGGGCGTACTCAACTTTGGGATGGTGCTTATGGCCGTGTATCACCATCCAGTGCCCATCCTCTGAAAGCAGATCCAACAGCTTTTGTCCATTCCTAATTACGTCATCAAAGCCGAGTTTTAGATCTGTATGAGGATGCGGGTGATGATGAAAAACCGCAAAATTAACCTTGACCTTGGGCAATTCAAGGAGCTCTGCCCGAATTCTCTCCAATGTGTAATCCGTAACAACTCCCCGCTCCAATTCATCTCGAGACTCATGAAGCCAACAGGTATTAATTACAAGAAACCTTGCCTCACCGAACTCCTGAAAACAGTAGCCGTGAGCCCAATATTTATCGGATATGTTGGATGCGCCAGCAGGAAACGGAGGGTCGAGCCTCATCAGCGACTCTCTAGGGAAACTATCAACCGAGTGTCCTCTTGAGTCCACATCGTGATTGCCGACGGTCGCCACGACCCCTTGAGCACCTAGTAGGCCCCGTATTTCGTGAAGACTCGACCAAACATATGAAAGTGCCTGCGCATTAGCCTTATTGGTCATATCTCCCGGACAGACCACGACATCGGCTTTGAGCTTATTGTTGTCAATTAATGCCTTAAGCCCGCGAATTGGATGCTCAGTTGGCGCTACGTGCTCCTGATCGGTAAACAACTTAACTTCGCCCGTCAACGGCGAGCTTGCTTTAGGCGCCGCGTGTAGATCGCTAAGTATCGCAAGGCGAAATGCACTGGTCATCTGTTTAATAGTTCCGCAGGAGATATTCACGAATAGAGTGTCGCGATGCCGAAAAACCTGCCACGCTTCGCCTCACTGTGCAGTAAGCCAGTTTCCACCCCCGAAGCTCCCGTTGTAATGCATGCGCTTTGTTATATGAAATCAAAATTTGTGCGCCACGGTCACTAGCCCTATCTACAGCCTCAACAAATCGACTTAGATCATCAGAAGAGAACGCGCCATCTCCATACTCACCCCGATTTCTTGATGTCCCATAGTGATACGGCGGATCCAAATACAAGAAATCGCCAGCTTTAGATTTGTTGATTATCTTTTCAAAGTCAGAACACATTAGTTGTGCACCTGACAGCGCCGATGCAAACGCTTCTAAGCTTTGAACCGTAGGTAGTTGTCCATTTCGTTGGCCCCCAAAAGGAACGTTAAATTCTCCTTTGCGGTTTTCTCGGTACACGCCATTAAATGAGTAGCGATTTAAAAAAAGAAAGCGGCCTGCTGAAGCTATCGGATCCGAAACGGGATTGCTACGCGCATACAAATATTCCTCCTTAGTGCCAGTCCAATCTTTCATGGACAGGGCGACATCAGCGGGACTTGCTTTAATTTCAGCGTATGCCGAGATTAGTTGGTGATTAAAGTCGGAAAGAATCGCTCGTTTAGGCCTGAGTGCCAAGAAGTAACAGGCGGAACCACAAAATGGCTCAATGTAACGCTGATACTTTTTAGGCGCCAAAGATAGAAGCTTGGGAAGCATCAGTCGCTTGCTACCTGCCCATCTGAGAATAGGCCGAATGGGTTGCATATCACCCTCCAGGTGATTTCTCAAGTTTGCGTTCTTTGACATGGGGCGGTAATTGATCTTGAGTCAGCAGTACTAGCAGTTACACGAGTGATTCAATTGTCACATGATCTATTTTTTTCTGTGCTTTCGCTCATCCTAATAAAAAAAGCGCCCCGCGGGGCGCTTTTGAACAAGGGTGAACCGGCTTACTTCGCCACCACGCGCACCATCTCCAGGCACTTGTTGGAGTAGCCCCACTCGTTGTCGTACCAGGCCACCACCTTGATGAAGGTGCCGTCGAGCGCGATGGATGCGTCGGCATCAAAGATCGACGT
>CAZUKF010000061.1:0-10950 GCA_964620765.1 uncultured Rickettsiales bacterium
GACATAGATCACGCGCTGCTGCATCAGGGCGGAGAGGCGGATGGAGGGGCGGCAATAATCTGTAAATACCAGGAACGTGCCGCCGTAGGGAATGAGCCCGCCATGCAGCGCGATGCCGTTCATCGCCGAGGCCATGCCGTGCTCACGTACGCCGTAATATATATAAGAGCCGGAGAAATCGGCGCCCGTTACCGGCTTCATGGCCTTGGTCTTGGTGTTGTTCGAGCCGGTGAGGTCCGCCGAGCCGCCGACCATCTCGGGGATGCAGGCGGTGAGGATCTCCAGCACGTTCTCCGAGGATTTCCGCGTGGCTTCGGAGGGTTTTTTCTCCGAGATGCTCTTTTTGAACGCATTGAGCTTCTCCATCCAGTCGCCCGGCAGCTCGCCGCGCATCACGCGTTCAAACTCGGCGTGCTTCTCGGCCGACAGGCTGTCCAGCCACTGCGACCAGCGGCGGTAGACCTCGCCGCCGCGCACGCCGGCGGTGCGCCAGGCGGTGAGCACATCCTCGGGAATTTCAAACGGCGCGTGTTCCCAGTGCAGCTTCTTGCGCGCGCCCGCCACTTCTTCCTTGCCCAGCGGGCTGCCGTGGGTTTTTTCCGTGCCTGCCTTGGTCGGCGCGCCGTAGCCGATAGTGGTGCGGCAGGCGATCAGCGAGGGCTTGGGCGATTTTTTGGCCTGTTCGATGGCGTGCGCGATGGCCTTCGGATCGTGTCCGTCAATGGCATGCGCGTCCCAGCCGCAGGCTTCGAAACGCTTGCAGGCGTCATCGGAAACCGAGAGGCTGGTGGGGCCGTCGATGGAGATGTGGTTGTCGTCGAACAGCACGATCAGCTTACCGAGCTTCAGGTGCCCGGCGAGCGAGATGGCTTCGTGGCTGATGCCTTCCATCAGGCAACCATCACCGGCGATCACATAAGTATAATGGTCCACCGAGCCGCCGAAGCGCGCCGCCAGCATGCGTTCCGCCAGCGCCATGCCCACCGCGTTGGCGAAGCCTTGGCCGAGCGGGCCAGTGGTAGTTTCAATACCGGTGGCGTGGCCGAATTCCGGGTGGCCCGCCGTCTTCGCGCCGAGCTGGCGGAAATTGCGGATCTCCTCGATGGTCATGTCTTCATAGCCGGTGAGGTAGAGCAGCGAGTAAAGCAGCATCGAGCCGTGGCCGGCGGAGAGCACGAAGCGGTCGCGGTCCGGCCAGTGCGGGTGCACGGGATCAAATTTCAGGAACTGCGTGAACAGCACCGTTGCCACGTCGGCCATGCCCATCGGCATGCCGGGATGGCCGGAATTTGCTTCCTCCACGGCATCCATGGAGAGGGCGCGGATGGCGTTGGCCATCTCGGTGTGAGAGGGTGTGGCGGAGGTCGTTGCCGAAGTCATGCGAGCGGGCTGTTGCATCTTGATTGTTTCAACGTTGCTGATATGCTGCACATAATAATGTTGCCAAGCTTCTATTTAGTTTGATTTAGCAAAAACCAGCCAAGAGTCACGCGTTATGTTACAGGCCGCGATGCGAAACAGGGAAGTTGCTTACGATACGCGGCACACGCCGCCGGTGGGTGAGGAGCTCAAGCGCGCCGCCCGCCGCCTGCATGATGCCATTTCGCATATGGAAGCTGCCGTCGCCCGCCCGCGCACCATTGCCGCCGCCCCCGAAAACAACGAGGAACACCAGCAGCTTGCAACGGCCTATGCGCATTTGCAGCAGGAAAACGCCGAGCTGGCCCACCGCTTAAGCGACATGCGCACCCGCCATGCCGAGGTTTCGCAGCAGGTGATCGGGCTTTCGGCGCGGCTGGAAGCGCTGATTTCCCGCCTTGGACGCCTGCTCGAAGAGTAAAAATCTCTTTTTGGCTTGACTGCGGGGCGCCACACCCTATCAATTCCATCGACCTTTTTGGTAACGGGGGCTTAGCTCAGTTGGTAGAGCACTTGCTTTGCAAGCAAGATGTCAGCGGTTCGATTCCGCTAGCCTCCACCATTGCCAGGGGCATCTTGATGCCCCTGGCAATGGTGGAATAAGTTTTGGAAGCGAACCGCGCGGTTCGACAACGACCCGAAAAGGGCGTTGGACAAATGAGCGAAGCGAATTTGCCCTTGAGGGCGAGCCGAGTTAAAACGAGGCGAGTCTTTCCGCTAGCCTCCACCACCCTACGCCCTGCGGGCTTCGGGTGGCGCAGCCGGAGCGTAGACCATAAGGCTAAGGCGTATCGTCGGTTAAACTATAATTCAGCACGCGGAAACCAAGCGGGTTCAGCAATTGCTCTTCTGCCGTCAGGCTCATTTTCACATACTCGAATTTGATGCGTGCAACCTTGGGATATTTATTCTCAGCCTGCTCGCTTTTCTCATCGATGAGAAAATGCGCTTCGGCGAGTTGCGGCTCAGGGAACGTCACGGATCTAAATTTAATGGCGCGGGTTCCAGTGTCTCCCAACTTCCCGATATTGCTGTCGGCATTCTGCGGCCGCATTTTGACCATGAAATCCGTGAAAATGTTCTGGGCAGACATCAGGCGCACGATATTGTAATTCTCGTATAACGTGCTTTTCGAGTAGCTCTCTCGGTTGCGAATATAATGCGCGACGAAATAAGAGTTCATCCGCGCGTTGAACTCTCGCTGATCGGTCCGCGCTTCCGCAGAGGCTTGCCGCACGGGCGCGTTCAGGATGAAGCCCACCGCGTAATGAAGGATAAGCAGCGACGTGATGGCGCCTACTACGCCTAAAGCAATCATTCCAGTGCGTTTCAGCATATACCCCCCAAAATTTGGTGGGACCGAGAGGAGTCGAACCTCCGACCCGCAGTTTAGGAAACTGCTGCTCTATCCAACTGAGCTACGGCCCCACTTGCCGGCAGTTTTAGCCAGTTAAACCTGCCCCGCAACCCTTTTATCCAACCGCACGAAAGACCCGGCCTTCAGCTTGGCCATGTAGGCATCCATTTCGGCCTTGATGCGCTTGCGCAGCAGGTAGACCACGATGAGGTTGGGGAAGGCCATGCCGAGGATCAGCAGGTCTGAGAAATCCAGCACTACGCTGAAATTCAGGATGCCGCCGAGGAAAGTCGCCGTGCAGAAAATGATTTGATAAAGCCGGATGCCGCGCCGCCCGAACAGGTAGGACCACGCGATCTCGCCGTAATAGCTCCAGCCGATGGTGGTGGAGTAGGCGAACACCAGCACGTTCAACGCCAGCATCACCGTGAACCACGGCGAGACCGTCTCGAACGCCTTGGCGGCCACCAGCGCGCCGTCATCCGGTGCGGCGCCGAGATAGGCACCGCTGGTGATGACGATGAGCCCTGTCAGCAATGCGATCATGGCGGCGAAGAACGGCTCTAGCAGCGCGATGGCCGCCTCGCGCACCGGCTCGGCCGTGCGGGCGGTGGCGTGCGCGATGGGGGCGGAGCCGAGGCCCGCCTCGTTAGCGAAGCTCGCGCGCTTCAATGAGAGTGCCAGCATGGCGATGAACCCGCCGCCCATGGCGGGGCCGGTGAAGGCTTCGCTGATGATGAGGCTAAGCGAGGGCAGGAGGTTCTCGATATTCGCGCCCACTACGATGATGGCGCAGACCAGGTAGAGAATGCCTTTCAGCGGCGTGATCTTTTCCGCTACCCGCGCGATGCGCTTGATACTGCCGATCAGCACCACGAACACCAGCGAGGCAAAAGCCAGCGAGACGGCCCATTCCATCCCTTCAAGCGGCGCGAAGGTGCGGGTGAGGATTTTCACGACTTGGTTGGACTGGAACATGTTGCCGCCGCCCAGCGCGCCGCCGAGGCAGAACACCGCGAATAGAACGGAAAGGAACCGGCCCGTACCCGGCATTTTCAGATCGTTCATGCCTTTCCTGATGTACTGGAACGGTCCACCGAACACTTTGCCACTGGCATCCACTTCGCGGTAGCACATGGAGAGCGTGACTTCGGCGAACTTGGTGGCCATGCCGAGGAAGCCGCCGACGATGATCCAGAAAATAACACCCGGCCCGCCGATCACCACCGCGACCGATACACCGGCGATGGAACCGAGGCCCACCGTGGCGGCGATGGCGGAAAACAGCGCTTGCAGGCAGCTCACTTCACCGGTTTCGCCTTTCTTGTCATACTTGCCCTGCGCTACATCCAGCGCATGTTTGAATAGACGGAAATTCACGCCGCGCAGGTAGATGGTGAAGAACACCGCCGCCACGGCCAGCCACAGCACGATGAATGGGAACCCGCCGATATTGAAGAAAAGCACGCTGGCAATCGCGTCCGTCAAAACACGAAAATAATGCTCAAAGCCCAGGGTGTGCGCCGGTTCCATGAAAAATCCCTCCCGTAAGGTATTATTGTTTATGGCGAATTGGTTGCCATGAAAGTGTCATATAATCCCTGTATAGTCTATAGAGAGGAAACTCTGTTTAAAAAGCAGGCTGCGTGGCGGAAGATACTGAAAATAAAGAAAATAGGAAGTCAGCTGTTGAAAAGCTGAAGGACCATAGCCTTCGCGCTGCGGGTGTTGCCTATCTCGTCGGTGACGCGGCTTTGTTTGCCTCCGGCATGAAGGCCGGGCGCTACAAGGAAGCAACCAGCGGCCTGCTGTGGGGCATTGGCGGCCTCGTCTGCGCCAAATACGGCAACCCGGATGCTGATAAACAGTTCGAGCTTTTGAGCGGCAGACTCGGCGATTATCTCAAAAAACAGCACATCGAAATTCCCCAGAATCCCGATACGGAAATATTGAACCGCAAAGGTGGTGTCATCGAGCATGCGGAAACTTTCCTCTACGCCTATCCTTCACAAATCCTGAATACGGTTTATGCCATTGGTGCTTCACAGCTGGTGCTTTCGGGCATGCAGCACCGCAAGGGCTGGGATACCGCGTCCGGCGCACTCATACTTGGCGGCGCGCTAGCAGGGCTGCTCATTCCCGAGAAAAAGCCGGATTCTGAACATCCGGCGCATAACATGATGGATCGCTGCGTGGAGTGGGTGGAAGAAAAGCCCCTGCGGCTTTCCGGCGCTCTTTATGCGCTCAATAATGTCACTCTGACAATGAGTGCGATCAAGGAGATGCAGACCAACCCTGCGCAGAAAAGCTACCTGTTCAAATTCCTGACGGCGGGCACCTATCTCTTCGGCAATGCCATGCTGGCGATTTCTTCCAAGGAGCATGCGGAGGGCTGCAAGGAAAACAACGTGGCGCTGGAGAAAATTGCCGATACCTCTGCCCGGGTAATTGCCGCGCAGGCGCCAGAGGTGCAGGCCGCGCTGGTGGAACATATAGCGGCTTATCTTTCGGCCCAGCCGGAGGTATGCCGCAAGGCAGAAGACATCAGCGCCCTGTTATACAGCAAGCTGGAAGAAGTTTCCCGCGAACGCCCCCCGGCCGGTGGCAACTGGCAGGCCCGGGTACAGGAAAACCACCACCAGCCCCCTTTGCAGCCTCTTTAACACCTGCTATACCGGCGTCCTATGGCAAACACGGCAAAAGCGTCGCAGGTTTTGCCCGGTTCTCTCCTGGGCGATATCAGCGCGAAAATATGGCTTGATGAAACCGAGGCGGTAAAACGCCTGCAGGCGCATCTTGCGCCGGTGCAGGCGATGGAGCCGGAGATCCGCAAGCACGCCGCTTCTTTGGTGACCACGCTGCGCGAGAAGGGCACCGGCTCGGGGGTGGAGGCTTTTCTGCATGAATATGGGCTGGATACGCGCGAGGGCGTGGCTATCATGTGCCTGGCGGAAGCGCTCTTACGCATCCCCGACGCGGAAACCGCCGACCGCTTGATCCGCGATAAGTTCGAGCACGCGGAGTGGGACCACCATTTGGGCGGCAGCGATTCGCTGTTTGTCAATGCCTCCAGCTGGGGCCTGCTGCTCACTGGCAAGGTGGTGAACCTCGGCGCCGATACGCATGAGCGCCCGGCCAATATTTTAGGCCGCATGGTCGGCAAGTTCGGCGAGCCGGTGATCCGCGAGGCGCTGAAGCGTGGTATGCGCTTTATTGGCGGCCAGTTCGTGATGGGTGAGACCATCAAGGAAGCGCTGAGCAATGCCAAGTCCCATACCCGCAAGGGGTACCGGCTTTCGTATGACATATTGGGCGAAGGCGCGCGCAGCGATGCACAAGCGCAACACTACGTGCAGGCCTACCGCGAAGCGATTGACCTTATCGGCGAGCAGGCCAAGGGTATGGGGCTGTTCGAGGCGCCCAGCATCTCGGTGAAGCTTTCCGCCCTGCACCCGCGCTACAGCATGGCGCAAGAAAAGCGCGTGATGGAAGAGCTGAAGCCGCGGCTGCTGGAAATTCTGAAGCGCGCCAAGGAACGCGGCCTCACCGTGGCCATTGATGCCGAGGAAGCGACACGGCTGGATATTGAGCTCAAGCTCTTTGCCGATGTCTTTGCAGACCCGGCCTTCGCAGGCTGGGAGGGACTCGGCTTCGTGGTGCAGGCCTACCAGAAGCGCGCCTTTTACCTTATTGATTTTCTCGTTGCGCTTTCGCGTGCACATGGCCGCCGCATCCCGCTTAGGCTGGTGAAGGGGGCGTATTGGGATTCCGAGATCAAGTGGTCGCAGGTGCTGGGCCTGCCCGGCTACCCGGTGTTTACGCGCAAGGAACACACGGACGTTTCCTACCTTGCCTGCGCCGACAAGATGCTGGCAGCCATCGATTGCTTCTACCCGCAATTTGCCACCCACAACGCCCGCACCATTGCCACGGTGAAAGCGCTGGCCAAGCGCTACGGTGCCAAGCCCGGCAGTTTCGAGCTGCAGCGCCTGCACGGCATGGGCGAAAAGCTGCATGACCTGGTGGTGGATGAAACTCCCAGCCGCATCTACGCGCCGGTGGGTCAGCACAAGGATCTGCTGGCTTATCTGATCCGCCGCCTGCTGGAAAACGGGGCCAATACCTCGTTCGTCAACCTGCTGATGGATAAGGAGCGGCCGCTGGATGAAATCATCGCCGACCCGCTGGCGGTAACCGCCGCCGTGCACGCATCACCCAACCCGCAGATACCCCTGCCGCGTAAAATTTACGGGCAGACCCGCCTGAACTCCGAAGGCATTGACCTTGGCAGCCTTGCGCATTGGGAAAAACTTTCGGCTTCCATGCAGCCTTTCACCGCCCAGCAATGGAGCGCGGGCAAGGGGGCGGATGTGCACGAGCCCGCCGAGCGCACCCGCAAAGTGGGCACCGTAAGCAACACCACGCCGGAACAGCTGGAAACGGCCATCAAATCAGCGCGTGCCGCGTTCCCCGCGTGGGCGGCTACACCGGTGGAGAAGCGCGCGGCGATACTGGAAAAGCTTGCTGATTCGCTGGAAGAGCACCGTGCCGAATTCATGGTGCTGCTGGCACGCGAGGCCGGCAAGACGCTGATGGACGGCAACGCCGAAGTGCGCGAGGCGGCGGATTTCTGCCGCTACTACGCGTGGCAGGCACGCAAGATCATGGCGCCGGAAACGCTGGCCGGACCCACCGGCGAAAGCAACCGGCTGTTCCTTTACCCCCGCGGGGTATTTGCCTGCATCAGCCCATGGAATTTCCCGCTGGCGATTTTTGCCGGGCAGGTGACGGCGGCGCTGGCCACCGGCAATTGCGTGCTGGCCAAGCCTGCCGGGCAGACGCCGCTGGTGGCGGCGCGCGCGGTGGAGCTGATGCACGCGGCGGGCATTCCCAAGGACGCCGTGCAGCTGCTGCCCGGCAGCGGCAGCGCGGTGGGTGCGCCGCTGGCGGCGGATGAGCGGATCGACGGCGTGGTGTTTACCGGCTCGGTGGAAACCGCCCAGCGCATTTCGCGTTCACTGGCCAACCGCAAGGGCGCCATCGTACCGCTGATCGCCGAAACCGGCGGGCAGAACTGCATGGTGGTGGACAGCTCCGCCTTGCTGGAGCAGGCGGTGGATGATATTACGCTTTCCGCCTTCGGTAGCGCGGGCCAACGCTGCTCGGCCTTGCGCGTGCTTTACGTGCAGGAAGACGTGGCCGACGATTTACTCACGCTGCTGGCCGGTGCCATGCAGGAGCTGAAGATGGGTTACCCGCTGGAGCTTGCTACCGATATCGGCCCGGTGATCGACGAGGCGGCGCGCGACATGCTGCTTGCGCATATTGAGAAGATGAAGAAATCCGCGCGGCTCATCGCCAGTGTGCCGCTGCCGGATGCGCTGAAGGCGAAGGGGCTTTACGTTGCGCCGCACGCCTTCGAAATCAAGAATATCCGCGAGCTGGCGGGCGAAGTGTTCGGCCCGGTACTGCACGTGATTCGCTTTAAAGCGGATGAAATGCAGCGTGTGGCGGGCGATATCAACTCCACCGGTTTTGGTCTGACCTTCGGCATGCACAGCCGCATTGAAGACAATGTGGATTTCTTCATGCAGCGCATCCGTACGGGAAACCTTTACATCAACCGCAGCATGATCGGTGCGACGGTGGGCGTGCAGCCGTTCGGCGGCGAGGGGCTTTCCGGCACCGGGCCGAAAGCGGGCGGGCCGCATTACTTGTTGCGTTTTGTCACGGAACGCACGCAGACGGTGAATACCGCGGCGATTGGAGGCAATTTAGCGCTACTTTCGGGCGGAACGTGAACGGTTTAATTACGTTTTAAAGCGGTTTTAAGCAGGTATTTTCAATTTTATTGAGCGTTTTCAGCGAGAGCGCGCTAAAGCGCGTGACATTTTGTAACATTTACTCCTTTTTGTTTCCTTCAGGATAAATAAAGGAAAGGTACCCCGGAAGGGTATATTTAGCCTTCCCCCTGGAAGGGGGAAGGTGGGATGGGGGTCTGGTTCGGCAGACTCTTACTTTGGAGTGGATGAGAGATGGACCCCCACCTTTATCCTCCCCCTTCCAGGGGGAGGAAATGGAAACGGGTGAGGATTAAGCGGCGAGCCTGGCCTTCACGGCGTTGACGGCGTCTTCGAGCTTCGAGGCATCCGGCCCGCCGCCCTGGGCCATTTCCGGGCGGCCGCCGCCGCCCTTGCCGCCGACGGCTTCCACCGCGGCCTGCACCAGCTGCACGGCGCTGTGCTTTTCCGCCAGCGCCTTGTTCACGGCGACCACCACCGAGGCCTTGCCTTCAAAGCCGGTGGCGGCTACGGCTACGTCTGCCGCGGAGGTTTTGAGCATGTCTTCTACGACGCTGCGCAGATCCTTGGGCGGGAGATCATCGAACACGCGGGAGACGAAGCCTACGCCGCCGACATCCTGCTTCTGCGCGGCTTCACCGCCGCCGAGTGCGGCCTGCTTCTTGGCTTCGGCCAGTTCTTTGCCCAGCTTCTTGTTTTCTTCCACCAGCGCGGCTGTCTGCGCCTTGTAAGCGTCACTGGCTTTTTGGAAAATGCCGTGCAACTCGCGCACCGGCGCGTTTTGCAGCGCTCCTGCCGTTTCCGGGAGTTTTTCGGCGGGGGCGGGCTTGCTGAGTTCCGCCAGCAGCTTCTGCTTTTCGCCTTGCAGTTTCTGCACGCGCTCATGCTGCTTGCCCAGTTCCTCGATGAAATGCTGGCGCACGGCATCACGCGTGACGGCCTCGATGCGGCGGATGCCCGCGGCGACGGAGCCTTCGCTCACCACCTTGAACACGCCGATATCGCCGGTGTTTTTCACGTGCGTGCCGCCGCAGAGTTCCACGCTGGCATCCATGGAGAGCACGCGTACTTCGCTGCCGTATTTCTCGCCGAACAGGGCCATCGCCCCGGCCTTGATGGCGTCATCCGGTTTCATGAGCTTGCAGCCGACGGGGGCGTTCTTCCACACCACCTCGTTCACGGCTTTCTCAATGGCGGCGATTTCCTCCGGCGCCACGCCCTTGCCGTGGCTGAAGTCAAAGCGCAGGCGGTCCGGTGCCACGAGGGAGCCTTTTTGCGTTACGTGCTCGCCTAGCGCATCGCGCAGCGCCTTGTGCAGGAGGTGCGTGGCGGAGTGGTTGGCGCGGATGGCGTTGCGACGGTCTGAATCAATGGCAGCCTGCACGGCATCGCCCACCTTAAGTGCCTTGCGCAGTTTTGCCTTGTGTACGTGCAGGTCTTCCACCGGTTTCATCGTATCCAGCACGTCGGCGGCGATGTGGCCGCCATGCGAGAGCACGCCGGTGTCGCCCACCTGGCCGCCGGATTCACCGTAAAACGGTGTGCGGTCTAATATGATATACGCCTCGTCACCGGCCTGTACCTGCGGCACTTCGGCGCCGTCTTTCACGAGTGCTGCTACCTTGGCATCGCCCGTATCGGAATCGTAACCGAGGAATTGCGTGGCGCCGGTTTTTTCCTTCACGTCGAACCAAATGCGGCTGGTGGCGGTGTCGCCGGAGCCCTTGTGCGAGGCGCGGGCCATTTCGCGCTGGCCATCCATGCCGCGCTCGAACCCGGCGACGTCTACGCCGATGCCGCGTACGCGCAGGATATCCTGTGTCAGGTCCAGCGGGAAGCCGAACGTGTCGTAAAGCTTGAATGCGACATCGCCGCTTAGCGTGCCGCCCTTGTTGAGGGAGGCGGATTCTTCTTCCAGCAGTTTCAGGCCGCGGTCCAGCGTCTGCTTGAAGCGCTCTTCCTCGCCCTTGAGATTTTCCGTGATGGTGGCCTGCGCGCGCTTGAGCTCCGGGTAGGCATCGCCCATCAGCCCGGTGAGGGAGGGGACGAGCTTGTACATAAGCGGATCTTTACAACCTAATTGGTGGGCATAACGCATAGCCCTTCGCATGATGCGGCGGAGCACGTAGCCGCGGCCTTCGTTGGAGGGCATGACGCCGTCTGCAATCAGGAAGCACGAGGCGCGGAGATGGTCTGCAATTACTTTGTAAGGTGCCAGGTGTCGGGTGTCAGGTGTCAGAGAATTTTCTGATACCTGACTCCTGACACCTGATATCTCTTCGATATCGGCTATCAAGTGCTGAAACAGGTCAATTTCATAATTGCTGTGCACGCCCTGCAGCACGGCGGAGATGCGCTCCAGGCCCATGCCGG
>CAZUKF010000062.1:0-10775 GCA_964620765.1 uncultured Rickettsiales bacterium
TTATCATCCATTTTAAAATAGGTAACGCCGAACTCGCGGCAATTGTCTTCCAGCGTCTGCACCTGGATGCGCGACTCCGGTTCCTTGATACCCTGCCTGCGGTCGGGCGTGGTGGGGACGTTGTGGTCCGCCACCGCCAGCGTCGCATCCGGGCGGCGCACTTTACGACCCGCCGTGCGCAGGCCTTCAAACGCCTGCGGGCTGGTGACTTCATGAATCAGGTGGCGGTCGATATATAAAACGCAGGTACCGTCCTCCTGCCTGTGCACAAGGTGCGAATCAAAAATCTTGTCGTAAAGCGTGCGGTTCATATTTCCGGATGAGATCGTGGGCGGTGAATAGATGTAGCCTTCATCATGGCATCTGTCGTTTGAATAATGCCTTCCATGGTCTCGATATGGCTGGCAACAACGAGATTATCGGGGGTAGCCGCCCGTTGATACGCTTCAAGGTGTTTGCGGACAAGATAATTAAAATCATCGGGCAGCATGATGCCCCGCAAGTAAAGATCTGCCGCATGCGTGACAATAGATACTGCCTCTTCAGCAACACCTGCAACAATAGCTTGGCTGGCAGCCCCGTCTTCAGTGAGCTTTTCAGCAAGGTCTCTTAAGACTCTTTTACGTGAAGCTTTACCTTCCGGCATGGCTTACGCCTCGGAAGCAGCATCTCCAGTAAGCTGTGCATCGAGTTTCGCGCCGATGCGGGCGGCCTTACCGGTACGGCCGCGGAGATAGTAGAGCTTCGCACGGCGCACGGTGCCGCGGCGAACAAGCTCCACGCTTTCCACGCGGGGAGAGAAGAGGGGGAACACGCGTTCCACGCCTTCGCCGTGGCTGATCTTGCGTACGGTAAACGCGGTGCGCAGGCCGGCGTTCTTGCGAGCGATGCAGACGCCTTCAAAAGCCTGGATACGCTCGTTGTTGCCTTCGATGATGCGAACATTGACCTTCACCGTGTCGCCGGCATTGAAGTCATCGATCTTCTTGGATGCTTTCAGCTTGGTGAGCTGGTCCGCTTCAAATTGTTTCAGCACGTTCGCCATAATCTCAATCTCGCTTCCCTTTATATTCTTTCAATAAGTCAGGCCTGCGCTCGCGCGTGGCGCTTTCGGCCTCGGCGCGGCGCCAGGCGCCGATTTCTGCATGGTTTCCGGAAAGAAGCACCTGCGGCACCTCCAACCCCCTCCATGCGGGGGGCCTAGTATAGTGAGGATATTCAAGCAGTCCAGCGGTTTCTTCACAGGAAAAGCTTTCTTCCGAAAGGGCTGATTCCTTGCCAATAACCCCGGGAATCAGGCGGATAGCCGCATCCAGAAAGGTAATGGCCGCCACCTCGCCGCCGGAAAGCACGTAATCCCCCACTGAAATCTCCAGCGGTTTATAGTGGTCGATCACCCGCTGGTCGATGCCCTCGAACCGCCCGCAGATGAGGATGAGGTCTTTCTCCTTCAGTGCCTGCACCCGCTCCTGCCGCAGGGGCTCGCCACGGGGGGTGAAATAAATCAATTGGGCATTGGGGCGCAAGGATTGGGCATGCTCAATAGCGGCTCCTAAAATATCCGGCCGCATGACCATGCCGGTGCCGCCGCCATAGGGGCTGTCATCCACCGTCTTGTGTTTGTCCGCCGCGAAATCGCGGCTGTTGATGGTCTCAAGGCTCCACAGGCCTTCCTTCAATGCGCGCCCGGCCAGCGAGTGGCCCAGCGGGCCCGGGAACATTTCCGGGAAGAGGGTGAGGGCGATGACTTTCATTCAATACTCTCCGGCAGTTCCAGCTGTACAATGCCTGCCTTCAGATCCACCTTGCCGAAGAAGGGATAAAGCTCGCTGCTGCCATCCGCGTGGCGCAATTCCAGCAGGTTTCCCGCGCCGTAATTATGCACGCGTTCGATGATGCCCATTTCCTTGCCATCCGCATCCACCGCTTTCAGGCCGATGAGCTGGCTGCAGTAATATTCGCCGCCTTCTGCCGGGGGAAGAGCAGAAACGTAGAGCTCCTTACCCTTGAGCTGCTCGGCGGCGTTGCGGTCTTTCACCCCGTCGAATGAGGCGATTACACAGCCGTCCGAAGTAGCGCGGTGTATGTGCAATTTGCACGGCGTGCCTGTGCCGTCTGTCAGCGCGCCGTAAGCATCGATGTTGAGCGGGTCTTCCGTAAACGCGCGGATTTTCACCTGCCCGGCCACGCCGTGTGCGCCGATGACGATTCCCATTTTTACAGCAGAGCTCAATTCACCTTCTTCGGCGCGAGCCCGTAATTCTTTACCAGTTCTTCGGCAATCTGCACCGCGTTCAGCGCCGCGCCTTTGCGCAGATTGTCAGACACCACCCACATGGAGAGGCCGTTCTTCACCGTGGGGTCCTTGCGCAGGCGCGAGACAAACACGCCGTCTTCACCTGCGCATTCCACCGGGGTGACGTAGCCGCCGTCGCGCCGCTCGTCGATCACCGCCACGCCGGGGGCATTCTCCAGCAGTTCACGCGCTTCCTCGGGCGAAAGCGGCTTTTCCAGCTCCACGTTCACCGCTTCGCAATGGCCGACAAACACCGGCACGCGCACGCAGGTGGCTGTGACCTCGATCTTCGGGTCGATGATTTTCTTGGTCTCCTGCACCATCTTCCACTCTTCCTTGGTGGAGCCGTCTTCCATGAACACGTCAATCTGCGGGATGATGTTGAAGGCAATGCGCTTGGTGAAGCGCTTGGGGTCCATGGTGTCGTTCATGAACAGGCCCTTGGTCTGGTTGTAGAGTTCGTCCATGGCGTCTCTGCCTGCACCGGAGACAGACTGGTAGGTAGAAACCACTACGCGTTTGATTTTCGCCACATCGTGCAGGGGCTTCAGTGCCACCACCATCTGCGCCGTGGAGCAGTTGGGGTTGGCAATGATGTTGGTCTTGCGGAAATTCTTCAGGGCGTGCGCGTTCACTTCCGGCACCACGAGGGCAATGTCTTCATGCATGCGGAAATAGGAAGTGTTGTCGATCACCACGCAGCCCGCCGCCGCCGCCTTGGGCGCAAACTCCTTGGAAATGGCCGAGCCGGGGGAGAAAAGAGCGATGTCGTATTCCGCGAAGTCGAACTCGTCCAGCGCCTGCACGGTGAGGATATCCTCGTCGCCGTAGCTGACTTCCTTGCCAAGGCTGCGGCGCGAGGCCACGGCGGCCACTTCCCGTGCGGGGAAATTGCGTTCAGCCAAGATATTAAGGACCTCGCGCCCCACATTTCCCGTGGCACCGACAACGGCGACTTTGTAGGTCATTGCTTTTCCTGTGTTTATAGTAGTTTTAAGGGCATTCTGTATACAGGCAATTCATAGAAATGTAACGAAATAAAAGCAAAAATATGCTATTTTTAGGGTGAAAAAGCTGCTTACGGAGCAAACAAGCCGCTCACAGCACGCACCCCTGTAAAATCATTGTTAACTATTTCCCCCTATAACCTTTCGTACCGGGCGCCACAAACGTGAGCGCCCGGACGAATTTTAAGGGGTATGCTAAATGCGCCGGCGCAGCCCCTTCAGAGGTCTCTCAACCAGAAACACAATAGCAACGCTGCACGCCGTGGAAGCAATGAACGCCGCAGCGAATAACAACCCGCTCTTTTCGTTTGAACCCAGCCAGTGATAGGCAATCGGCGAGGCCAACGGCAGGTGCAGCAGGAATACCGGGTAGCTGATTTCACCGGCCAGGCGGTTCAGGGCCGAGGGCGGGTGCAGGCACTCGTGCCGGTGCATCAGCACGATGAACGGTGCCACGATCAGCGCCATGCAATAGCGGTAGATGCCGAAAAGTTCCGTGAACGGGAAACTCAGCAAATCCGGCAGGAAGAACAGCACACACAGCACGGCGATACAAACCGGCGCAAACCACGGCGGCAGCACAAATGGTGGTATGCGCTTGCCCAAATGGTAGCTCACCGCGCCGACTGCGAACGGGAAGGCGGAGCCGGGGATGCTGAGGAACAGCTGGGTATAGTCCAGCTCCAGCATGCGCCCGGCGGGTATGCAGGCAAAGGCAATGGCAAGAAACGCACATGCGCGGCGATAGCTGGTGCCGACGAAGAGCGTGATGATGATGTAAAAGGTAAGGATAATGGTAAGGCTCCATGCCGTCGGCAACACGCGCACGTAAAACAGCCCGCGCGGCAGCTCCACCAGCCCGAAGATCAAGAACTGCCGCCACCAGCCGTTGAAGGTGTAGGGCAGGAACATGGCGCGGTTCATGGCCCGGTTGAACTCATAAGTGACAGACGAGAGAGCAATCAGCGCGATAATCAGGCAGGCAAGGTAGGCCGGCCAGATGCGCAAAAAACGCGCGGCAAGAAAGCGCAGGTGGCTCTTGGCCTCAGGCGGGTAGACTTCACTGCGCAGGTAGATGGTTACATACCCCGCAACCGTATAAAAACAGAAAACCGTGGTGCCGCCGTTGAAACCCCACAAATGGTAGATGGCGACAGCGAGGGCGGAGATAAAACGGAAATAGCCCATTCAGGCTCTCCTTATGCCGCGGCTCGTTTCCCGCTGATTGCCTTCACAATCGCATCGCCCATCCCGGCGGTGGAAACTTTCGTCATCCCTGGCTGCATGATATCCGCCGTGCGCAGGCCCTGCTCAAGCACGCTCTTGACGGCGGCTTCCACCGCGTCAGCTTCCTTGCCCATGCCGAAGGAATAGCGCAGCATCATGCCCACGCTGAGGATGGTGGCGATGGGGTTGGCAATGCCCGAGCCTGCGATATCCGGCGCGCTGCCGTGCACCGGCTCATACACCCCGGGGGTACCGGGTGCACCGAGCGACGCGGAAGGCAGCATGCCCAGCGAGCCCGTCAGCTGCGCGGCGATATCTGAAAGAATGTCGCCGAACATATTGGTAGTGACCACCACGTCAAACTGCTTGGGGTTGCGCACCAGCTGCATAGCGGCGTTATCGACATACATGTGCGAAAGCTCGATATTCTTGTATTCGCCGTGTACGCGGGTAACTTCCTCGCGCCACATTTCGGTGGCTTCCAGCACGTTGGCCTTGTCCACTGAACACACTTTTTTGCCCCGCTTGCCCGCCAGCTCGAACGCCACCTTGGCGATACGCGCCACTTCCGGCGTGGTATAGACCTCGGTGTTGATGCCCCGGCGGGTACCGTCCGGCAGAGTCGTAACCCCGCGCGGCTGACCGAAATAAATACCCCCCGTCAGCTCCCGGACGATCACGATATCCAGCCCGGCGATGATCTCGCGCTTGAGGGTAGAGGCGTCTGCCAGCGCGTCAAAGCACAGGGCAGGGCGTATATTGGCAAACAGCGCCAGTTCCTTGCGTAGGCCCAACAGGCCACGCTCCGGGCGCAAGCCAATGGGCAACGGCTCCCATTTCGGGCCGCCGACCGCCCCGAGCAGGATGGCATCGGCCGCACCAGCCGCCGCCAGGGTGGTATCCGGAAAGGGGGTGCCTTCGGCGTCATAGGCTGTCCCGCCGATCAGGGCGCGGGAGGTGGAGAAACCAAAAAGGGCGATGATCTTCTCCGCCTCGGCCACTACTTCAGGACCTATCCCGTCGCCCGGGAGGAGGAGGATGTGTTTAGCCTGAGAGCTCATTTATTGTGGACTTTCAAAGATGCTCTTGACCCAAAGTTGAATCGCGTGTAACTTAGGCCAACCGCCAGTTTCAGGGGTTTTCCCCGTATTTAGTATGGGCGGGTAAATAGGGCAAGAGGTTTTCGTGCAATCACCATCGGTCGAGTCCATGCCGCACTACCTGCGGCCACGACTTTTCACAATCATTGCAGTCGTTTGCGCTTTAAGCGCCGCCGGCTTCCTCATGGTCACCCGCTACGCGCAGGTGGATCTGGACCGTGATTTAAAGACCTGGCAGGACAAGCTTAATTTGATTGCTGACAGCCGCTCTACCGCCGTTTCCGCGTGGGTAGATAGCCACTTCACCGAGCTGAACAAGCTCGCCGAGAACCCCTCCCTGCAGCTTTATTTCGCCGAGTTGAAAGACCTTACCAAGGATAAGGGCGCCGTTGAGCCAGCCCAGAAATCCTACCTGCGCAACCTGCTGATCTTTACGGCAGACCGTATGGGCTTCGTGCCCCAGACCGTGCCGCTTAGCCTGCAGATCCCTACCCAGATCCAGTACGAGGCCCCCAGCGGCATCGCCGTGCTGGACCTTGAGAACAATATCGTCGTCGGCACCCCCTACCTCACCGAGCTGGCCCAGCCGCTGAAGGAAAAGCTGGGGCAGGTGCCCACGGAAGGCCGCGCGCTGCTGGACATGTTCCGCGGCGACAAGGGGCTGGTGAATATCGGCTTCGTGGTGCCGGTTTACGGTATACAGGCAGATCCTTCCCAATCCACCCCGCTGGCCCGCATTGTCGGCGTCAAGCAGGTGACGGACTCACTGTTCATGCTGCTGCGCCACCCGGGCGTGACCGAGAAAACCCTGCAGGCCATGCTGGTGCGCAAGGATGCTGACAATATCACCTATCTCTCCCCGCTCTCCGAGGGCGGCGGCGCGCTGGAGAAATCCATCACCGCCAACGAACAGAACCTCGCGGAGGCCTATGCCATTTCGCACCCCGACCATTTTGGCGAAGGGCGCGACTTCCAGAACAGCCGTGTGCTCTTCACCAGCCGCGCCGTTGAAGGCACGCCGTGGACCCTGGTGCTCAAGATTGATTATGACGAGGCCATGGCCGACAGCCGCGTCCGCCGCAGCGGCATGGTTGCACTGCTGATCCTCGTGGTCGGCGTGGTGGTGCTCACCGTGTTTGCCGTGTGGTATAGCGCCAGCTCCCGCCGCGCGCTGCTCGCCACGCGCTATTTCAAAGAACTGGCTGAACGCTCCCGCGCGCAGGAACGCCTGCTCAAGCTGGTAGCCGACAACCAGCCCGAGGCCATTTACATCCTCGACCGCGATTATAAATACCGCTTCAGCAACCACACCGCCGCTGTCGCTGCTGAAATGCGCGCCGATGACATGTTGGACAAACCCATCACCGATGTGCTGGGGCCCGGCAAGGCGCAGGATATCGTGGATACGGCGGAAGCCGCGCTTTACAACCAGCATGCGCAGTCGCGCATCCGCCGCCTGAATGACGGCGGCGACGAGATCATCATCCGCTCGGAATACATCCCGCTGGAGCACATCCCGCTGCCCGGCCTGCCGGAAAATACCCCCGGCGTACTGGTGGTGGAGCAGGACATTTCAGAAGTCGTGCATGAGCGCGAGCGCCGCGTGCGCCTGCACCGCCAGGTGATCGACACGCTCATCGCCATCGTTGATAAACGCGACCCCAACGCCGCCAACCACTCCATGCTGGTGGCGCAGATTGCCTACGAGGTGGCTTCCGCCATGGGGCTGGATACGCCGATGTGTGAAACCACGCGCACGGCCGGCAGCCTGATGAATATCGGCAAAATCGTTATCCCCGCCCAGCTGCTCACCAAGCGTGAGGATCTGAGCGAAGACGAGCGCCGCGCCATGCGCGATTCACTGGCCCAGAGCGCCGATTTGCTCCGCAGCATCAGCTTCGAGGGCCCGGTGGTGGAAACCCTCCAGCAGGTGCAGGAACGCTGGGACGGCACCGGCCCCCTCGGCCTGAAGGAAGACGGCATTCTCATCTCCGCCCGCATCATCGCGTCAGTGAATGCCTTTGTTGGCATGATATCCCCGCGCTCCTACCGTGCCGCCATGCCGGTGGAAACCGCGCTGAAGATCATGCTTGAAAAGGTAGACACGCTGTATGACCGCAAGGTCGTGGTCGCCCTGTCGCACTACATCGACAACCAGGGTGGCCGCGCCGTGCTGGAGCAACTGCGCGCCGCGTAATTTACCGCTTCCTGATCCCTGCGCCTTGTGGCCCTATCGCGTCTTTACGCGTCCTCGCGTAGCGTCGGCGTTATGTCATTCAATGATAAATTTGAAGAATACCGAGACGTCCCCACTAACCCGCCCATGCCGGAGAACGAGCGTGCACAATACCGCGCCGCGATTATCGTTCTTTCGTTCGTCGCAGTGCTCGGTATTGCCTACGCTGCCTACATGCATTACGAGATCAATGACTTGCACCAGCGCGTGGTGGCCTACGGCTTCCCGCTTGCACCCTCCGTCAGCTATTCCGGCGAGGGCACCGTCTATACTGGCCCCGGCGCCTTAAGCCCCGGCGCGGGTATGGAATCCCGGGTTACGCAGTCTCCGGATGACGTCGGTGCGCCTGCCGGCGGTGTCGGCGGTCCGGAAGAAGTTATCGACGACACTCCGAATACGCGGAACATGGAGAATGACGGCCGCTTCCTGAACGAGCCTTGATCCCTACGCCGGGGCGCGCTAGCCTCAGGCCGCATGGAAATCACCTTTGTTACCGGCATCTTTGATCTCACCAGCCCCGGCACGCTTGTCTACGGCGGCGATGCCGCCGCCTGGATACGCACGAAATTGCATGAGATCGGCATCGAGGGCACCGAGCCGGTGCAGGAGGATTGGGGCTGGTACATGACCGTGGTCTATGACGATAACGGCTATATTTTAAGCTTCACCGGCAAGGGCGAGGGGGATGACGAGGAACAACCCAACCTCGGCGTATGGATATTGCTCTTCGACAAATACCGCACCCGCATGCAGCAGCTATTGCGCCAGAACAAGCTGGACGGCGAAGACCCGGTATTAACGCAGGTGATTCGCGTATTGCAGGAAGAAAAGCAGATTACGTATATCGGGGCGAAGTGACATTTTAATGTCACCCCGGCGAATGCCGGGGTCCGGATGCCGTCATTCGACGGCATGACAAATAATCACTCCCCGAACTTGTTGCTCCTCGGGAAGCCGTTCGGCGGCAGGCGGCCCTGGTCGGCACGGTTGCCGAGCCACGGGCGGATGTCCGTCTCCGTGCGCGTGCGCGCGCCGATACGCCACTGCATGCCTTCCTTGCGGTTGAACACTTGCACATCGCTTAAGCGCGCGGATTTGTATTTCTGCAGCGTGATACCAGCGCCCTTTTTCATCTCGGTGAGCTGGCTGATGGGGAATACCAGCAGCAGGCGGTTGGTGCCGATGACACCCACGTGGTCTCCCGTGGCGGGTACGCAGGCCACGGCTTTCTCGCCGGCGGGCACGTTCAGGATCTGCTTGCCGTTACGCGTGCTGGCATCCACCTCGCTCATGTCGACGATAAAGCCCTTGCCGGTGCTGGCGGCAACCAGCAGTTTTTCTTCGGCGCTGAAAATATGCGCGTCGACAATGCTCTCGTGTTCGCCCAGCTCGATCATCAGGCGGATAGGCTCACCCGCCGTTGCCTTGGTGGTGCGGGGGAATTTGTCGGCGCCGATGGCATAGAACCGGCCGTTGCTGGCAAACAGGATCAGCTTCTCGGTGGTCTGCATCTGGATGGCAAACGCCGCTTCGTCGCCTTCTTTGTATTTCACGTCCGCCAGGTCAAGCCCGTGGCCCTTCAGCGCGCGCACCCAGCCCATTTTGGAGAGCAACACGGTGACGGGTTCTTTCTCCACCAGCGCTTCGATGGTGAGGACCTTGCCCACCGGCGTCTCGCCAAACTCCGTGCGGCGCTTGCCGCGCGCGTTGCTGGCGCCGAACTTCTTCTTCATCTCGCGGATTTCCTCCGCAATGTGTTCCCAGCGCTTGCCTTCGTCCTTCAGCAATTCCTTGAGCAGCTTCTGCTCGGCCTTGAGCTCCTTATGCTCGTGCTTGATCTCCATCTCCTCCAGCTTGCGTAAGGAACGCAAGCGGGTGTTGAGGATATATTCAACCTGCACCTCGGTGAGCTTGAACACCTTCATCAGCTCTTCCTTGGGCTCATCCTCCTCGCGGATGATGCGGATGACTTCATCAAGGTTCAGGTAGCAGATGAGCATGCCGTCCAGCACTTCAAGCCGGTGGGCAATTTTCTCAAGGCGGTAGTTGCTGCGGCGTATCAGCACTTCGTGGCGGTGCTTGAGGAATTCCGCCAGTACTTCGCGCAGGTTCATCACGCGCGGGATGCCGTTGGCGTCCAGCACGTTCATGTTCAAGTTGAAACGCGTCTCCAAATCCGTCACCCGGAAGAGGGATTCCATCAGCATTTCCGGGTCCACGGAGCGGGACTTGGGCTCCAGCACGACGCGGATGTTCTCGGCGCTTTCGTCGCGGATGTTGCCCAGCAGCGGCAGTTTCTTTTCCTTGAACAGCTCGGCGATCTTTTCAATCAGGCGCGATTTCTGCACCTGGTAAGGGATCTCGGTGATGACGATCTGGTAGAGGCCGTGGCTGAGCTTTTCCTGTTCCCACTTGGCACGCACGCGGATGGCGCCGCGGCCGGTTTCATACGCCGCCAGAATGTTCGCTGCCGGTTCCACAATAATACCGCCGGTGGGGAAATCCGGCCCCGGCATGCGCGTCACCAGGCGCGCCACCTTGCATTCGGGATTCTCGATTACATACAGCAGCGCATCACAGATTTCGCCGGCATTGTGCGGCGGGATGCTGGTCGCCATGCCCACCGCGATGCCCTCGGAGCCGTTGGCGAGCAGGTTGGGGAAGGCGGCGGGCAGCACCATGGGTTCCGCGTCTTCGCCGTCATAAGTCGGGCGGAAATCCACCGTGTTTTCATCAATGCCTTCCATCAGCGCGATGGCGACGTCCGTCATGCGCGCTTCGGTGTAACGCATGGCGGCCGCGTTATCGCCGTCGATGGAGCCGAAATTGCCCTGGCCGTCCACCAGCGGGTAGCGCACCGCGAATACCTGCGCCAGGCGCACCATGGCGTCATAGACGGATTGATCACC
>CAZUKF010000063.1:0-10754 GCA_964620765.1 uncultured Rickettsiales bacterium
CCAGATCGCCACCGACGACCAGGCAGAGACCGACCGCTACTGGAACGCGATTGTCGGCAACGGCGGCCAGGAGAGCGCGTGCGGCTGGTGCAAGGACAAATGGGGCCTGTCATGGCAGATCACGCCGCGCGTCCTGACCGAGGCGATGGCCAGGGGCGGCGATGTGGCGAAGCGCGCGTTCGAGGCGATGATGGAGATGGGGAAGATCGACGTCGCCACAATCGAGGCGGCGGTGCGCACCAAGGCCGCCTGAACCCCATATTCCAGTGGATTTGCAGCTAAAAGAAGGCCTTTTAAGGCTTTTAGCCGCTTGTTATCACCCTCATTTTACGGTATAATTTTGCCAGTTTCGCTCAAAGGATTTGAACTTTTGACAGTGTGACAAGGATGTCATCCTACCCTGCCCGTTCGTAAACGGGCTGTCCCAACCGGAGGCCTATCATGGCCGAACACGTGGACCCGGCAGTGTTGCTGGGCGTGCAGACGTTCGAGCGGCACGTTAACGACAAGGTGCTGCCACACCTGCTGCCCGGCGTAAGCCGGGAAATGCCGCTCACGCTCCGTGAGTGGCTCGGCGAGTTCATCCACGGCGTTAGCACTGCCGTGAGGCAGCACATCCACACGACGTACCAACACCCGACAGGCGACAAGCCCGCCCTAGGCGTGGCAAGCGCCGTGCTGGACGTGGAAGACCACCTCGGCAAGGTTCTGTCCGGGCTGATGCCCAGCAAGAACCGCGAGGAAACGGTAACGCTCGGACAGGTGCTCGGCGCGCTGATCCGGGATGTGTCCCTCGCGATGCGGGAGTACATCTGGCGGACCTACGAGCACCCAGAGGAGACACCCCCGTCGTGATCCGCCGATGTCAAAGCCCCGGCTGCAGCCGGGGCTTTTTCATTTAACCACTCTCCTATTGCCCCGTCCTTACGCCTGCCTTATACCCCCTTTATGGCAAACTGGACGCTGGACGACATCCCCTGGCACAGCTTCGACCCCTCCAAGGTAAAGGGCGAGCTGGTGTCGCTGGTTAAGGCCGCCTGCATGGTGGAATACAACGGCTATGATTACGCCCGTTACCTCAAAGAAGTCTTTGCCGATGATGCCGAATTCCAACCGCTGGCCGAGCAATGGGCGGAGGAAGAAGTGCAGCACGGTAAAGCGCTTCGCAAATGGGCCGAGCTTGCGGACCCCAGCTTTAATTTTGATGAAAGCTTCCGCGCCTTCACCGAGGGCTACAAACTGCCGGTCAACGTGAGTGCGTCCGTGCGCGGTTCGCGCTCCGGCGAATTGCTGGCGCGCTGCGTGGTGGAGACCGGCACGAGTTCTTATTACACCGCCATGAAGGAATATTCCGACGAGCCGGTGCTCAAAGCCGTCTGCGCCCGCATCGCGGCTGATGAATTCCGCCACTACAAGCTTTTCTACACCAAGATGGATGAATACCTGAAACGCGAGAAGGTCAGCTTCCTGCGCCGCCTGATGGTGGCCGTAGGCCGCGTCGCCGAGAGCGAGGACGATGAGCTCGCCTACGCGTTCTACGCCGCGCACCCGAAAACCGAGGAGTATGACCGCAAAACCTCCACACGCCGCTACTTCGCCTGCGCCTGCCTGCTCTACCGCCGCCCGCACATCGAGAAAATGACGGCGATGGTGTTCAAGGCCGTCGGCCTCAAGCCCAACGGCCTGCTCAACCGCCTCATCAACCACGCCGCCTGGGGCGCCATGCGCTTCAAGGCCTACAGCACGCGCGCATACCTGCCGCAGTACTAATACGGATGAAGCAGTTCTTCTTTGTCATAGCCTGCTTTCTTTCTCTGCTTCTCATCGTGCTCACGCCGGGCCCGCTGCCGCCGCTCAAAGACGGCGATTTGATTTTCCAAACCTCGCTGCACCCGCAATCCGGCGGCATACTGGTGGGCACGCGCAGCCTCTACAGCCACATGGGCATCATCAAGAAAGATTCCATCGGCTACGTGGTCATTGAAGCGGCAGACAAGGTGCGCGAAACGCCGCTGGGCACGTGGATCTCGCGCGGCGCGCTCAAGCGCATTTCCATTTACCGCGATATCGCGCTGAGTGAAGATGAAACCGCCCACATGTTCGCCGCCGCGAAAGAACTCTACGGCAGGCCGTATGACATCTTCTTTTCCTTCTCGCCGGATACCATGTATTGCAGCGAAGTGGTATATCTTGCTTATAAAGGCGCGGGCATTCCGCTCGGCAAAGTGCAGAAAGTCTCTGAGCTGCATTTTGATAATCCGTGGGTGAAGGAACTCATCGAACAGCGCTGGCGGCGTCACCCGGAATGCGCGGCGCGTCATTACAATTTTGAGCAGTGCTACCAGCACATTCTTGATCAGGAGCTGGTGAGCCCCGCCAGCATTGCCGCCGATAAACGGTTGACGCGCATTTACACGAATTACCCCTTCTAGCTCCCCTTAAGGCATTGCACCCAAGGCGGAATTGGAGCTATACCTTTAGCCATGAAAGCAGCATCCAACATCCTCGACTTCATCGGCCACACGCCGATGGTGAAGGTGAACAAGCTCGACACCGGCAAGTGCGAACTTTATTTGAAGCTTGAGAGCCAGAACCCCGGCGGCTCCATTAAAGACCGCATCGCCCTTTCCATGGTGCAGGCGGCAGAGAAGACGGGCAAGCTCAAGCCCGGCGGCACCATTATAGAGGCGACAGCGGGCAACACCGGTCTTGCACTCGCGCTGGTGGCGAGCCAGAAGGGTTATAAGCTCATCCTGGTGATCCCGGATAAGATGAGCCAGGAGAAAATCTTTCACCTCAAAGCCATGGGCGCGGAAGTCATCAACACCCGCTCGGACGTGGGCAAGGGCCACCCGGAATATTACCAGGATGTGGCCGCCCGCGTGGCCAAGGAGCGCGGTGCGTTTTACGTCAACCAGTTTGAAAATCCCGCCAACCCCGAGGCGCATGAAAAAAGCACTGCCCCGGAAATCTGGGAGCAGATGGAACACAAGGTAGACGCGGTTATCTGCGGCGTCGGCTCTGGCGGCACGCTTTCAGGCATTGGCCGCTACTTCAAAAAAGTGGCGCCCCATGTTGAAATGATTTTGGCGGACCCGAAAGGCTCCATCCTCGCCCCGCTCGTCAACGAAGGCAAAAACGTGGAGCCCGGCAGCTGGATCGTCGAAGGCATCGGCGAAGATTTCGTGCCGGATATCTGCGACCTCGCGCTGCTGAAAAAAGCCTACACGATTACGGATGCCGAGAGCATCGCCGCCGCCCGCGAACTGTTGCAGACGGAAGGCATTCTCTGCGGCTCTTCTTCCGGCACGTTGCTTGCCACCGCGCTGCGCTACTGCAAAGAACAGACAGCGCCCAAACGCGTGGTGAGCTTCGTATGCGACAGCGGCAACAAGTACCTCTCCAAGATTTACAATGAATACTGGCTGGACGACCAGGGCTTTGTGAACCGTGAAAAAACGCACGATCTGCGCGATCTCATCACCCGCCCGTTCGCACGCGGCGGTCTCGTCACCGTGCGACCCACGGACACGCTGCAGGCCGTCTACCGCAAGATGAAGATGTTCGACATGTCACAATTCCCCGTGATGGAAAGCGGCAAGATGGTCGGCCTCATCAACGAGACTGATATTTTGCTCGCCATCTCGGGCAAGGAAAACGGCTTCTCGCTGACTACCGCCGAGGCAATGACCAAAAACCTTGTCACCGTGCAGGTGAACGAAAAAGCTGAAAACCTGGTGCCGATGTTTGACCGCGGCATGGTCGCCATCGTCATGGACGGTAACGAGTTCCTCGGCCTCATCACACCGATTGACCTGCTGCAGTACCTCCGCAAGAAAGTGGGGCATGGATGATGAATAGTTTTGTCGTCCCGAACTTGTTTCGGGACCCACTGCGCAACAGGAGAGATAACGCAGGTGATAAGTGGATGCTGAAACAAGTTCAGCACGACGGGAGAAACTAATGGGTACACGCCGCAACAACCCTCAATGGGGCTTTACCACCAAGGCCATCCACGCCGAGCAGGAATTCGACGCCGCCACCGGCGCCGTCATCACTCCCATCTACGCCACCTCCACCTTCGCACAGGAAGCGCCGGGCGTGCACAAGGGGTTTGATTACGGCCGCAGCCACAACCCCACGCGCTTTGCCTATGAGCGCGCAGTCGCGGCGCTGGAAGGCGCCACGCACGGCTTTGCCTTTGCTTCCGGCCTCGCCGCGGCGGGCGCGGTGCTGGAAATGCTTCCCGCCGGTTCGCACATCGTCGCCACGAATGATCTGTACGGCGGCACCTACCGCCTGTTCGAGCGCGTGCGTAAATCCTCGGCGCAGCTGGAAGTCACGTATGTGGGCATGGAAGATGCGAAAGCCATTGAAGCGGCGATGAAGAAAAACACGTGCATGCTCTGGGCGGAAACGCCCACCAACCCACTGCTAAAGCTAGTGGACCTGGAGGCCGCCGCGAAGATTGCAAAGAAACATAATCTTATCAGCGTGGCTGACAATACTTTTGCCACGCCTTACGTGCAGCGCCCGCTGGAACACGGGTTTGACGTGGTGGTGCATTCGGCCACCAAGTACATCAACGGGCACTCGGACCTCATCGGCGGCGTGGCGGTGACGGCGAACGCGGAATACGCCGAAAAAATCGGCTTCCTGCAGAACGCGGTCGGCGGCATTGCCGGAGCGTTTGACAGCTTCCTCGCGCATCGCGGCGTAAAGACGCTGGGCCTGCGCATGCAGCGCCACTGCGAGAGCGCGCAAGAAATCGCGGCATGGCTGGAAGCGCACCCCAAGATCGAGCGCGTGATTTACCCCGGCCTCAAGAGCCACCCGCAGCACGCGCTGGCCAAGCGCCAGATGCAGGGCAGCGGCGGTATGATCTCGGCAGTGGTCAAAGGCGGCGAAAAAGCGGCGGTGGCCATGCTCTCGCGCTGCCAGGTATTCGCGCTGGCGGAGAGCTTAGGCGGCATTGAAAGCCTCATCGAGCACCCGGGCCTGATGACGCATGCTTCCATCCCGGCGGATGTGCGCAAGGCCGTGGGCATTGAAGACGGGCTGATCCGCCTATCGGTGGGCATTGAAGAAGCGGCTGATTTAATTGCTGATTTAAAGCAGGCGCTGGGATAAGCCCCTTAAATTACTTGATATTTACATTTCCCACCTTTTTTGCTACATTCGGCGCATTCTGGCGCATGTTTTGGGCCCCTGTTTTAAGGGATCGGTCGCGCCTATGGAGGGTGCGATTCGCCAGGATTTCGCCTCTGTTTTTCCCCCGGACAAGGCGAATACAAGGATTCGGAGGATGAGGTATCAAGGATGACCCGTCGAGAGCTGGACCGCGTCAAGCGGAACCGCAAGGAAGTCGGCAACACGGCCCACGACACCCGCCGCCACGAGGCGGCCGAGGAGGAGGTCCGGGCCCTGCTGCAAGACCGCCAGCCCCGCAAGGAGCTGGATGACGACGACGAAGACGAGTAGTTCCATAGCCTGCCGGGGGTCTCCCCCGGCGGGTGTTTTTTTAAGCGTGCATCATTTCGTACTGGATCACATCCGTGCGGCCGGAAGCAAAGCCGCCGTGGCAATACGCCAGGTAAAAGCGCCATTTGCGCATGAAGGCATCGGCAAAGCCCATTTTCTTCACATCGCCCGCCACTGCGTCAAAACGGTCCAGCCACTCGGAAAGCGTGCGCGCGTAATCTTTGCCGAACGCGAACGCATCCGTCACTTTCAGCCCCGCCTTTTTCGCATGCTCCTCGAACACGTGTCCGCTGGGCAGCATGCCGCCGGGGAAAATATGGCGCTGGATGAAATCCGCGCGTTTCCGGTATTCCGGGAAAACCTTGTCCTCGATCACAATCGTCTGGATCACCGCGCGCCCGCCCTCTTTCAGCCGCTGCTTCAGCGTGCGGAAATAGTCCGGCCAGTATTTCTCGCCTACCGCCTCGAACATCTCGATGGAGACGATGTGGTCGAAAACCCCCTGCTCGTCACGGTAATCCCGCAGCACCACCTCGCCCGCCTCTTTCAGCCGCTGCCTGGCGTATTCGCCCTGCGCGTTGGAGATGGTCAGGCCCGTCACCTTCTTACCCACCTTGGCCGCTTCCTCCATGAAGCCGCCCCAGCCGCAGCCAATTTCCAGCACGCTTTCATTGCGCGCTTCTCCCAGCCGTTCCAGGATGCGGCCGTACTTGGCCACCTGCGCATCTTTCAGAGACATGTTATCCTCGCGGTAAAGCGCGCTGGAATAGCTCATCGTTTCGTCCAGCCACAGCGAGTAGAAATCATTCCCCAAATCATAATGCGCGTGGATATTTTTCCGGCTTCCGCTTTTCGTGTTGGGTTTCAGCATGTGCAGGCCGCGGTGCAGCAGGCCCATTGCTTTTCCCGCCACGGTGATGTCGCGCAGTTTCTCCGTATTCACCGCGCCGAAGCGCAGGAGCGCGCATAAATCACCGGTTTCCCATTCGCCGCGCATGTAGCTTTCCGCGAACCCGTTGATGCCGCCGCTCAGCATCGCGCCATACATCGCACCGTCGCGCACGATGAGCTCCGCCTGCGGCCCCGGCAGCGTGCCTTCAAAATGGTGGCGTTTGCCATCAGGCAACACCACCTCCAGCGCACCCGCGCGGGTACGCTCCAGCGTTTTTAAAAACAGCGTTTCTTTAAGGAACATATCTAGGCATTCAAGGGAGGCAACGATCCTATCATTGCGCGGAGTTCAAGCAACTCCCCGTGAATTTTCTTCAGCTCGTCCTTGCGCGGCACCGGCGCGGGCTCCAGCGCGGCAAAAAGCGGCGCGTCATCCATGACCTCGGTTTTGCGGCGCTTGGCGGGCTTCTCAACGGGCATGGGCGCGTCTTTCCTGCGGTTATGGTTGATGGCGCGCTTGGCGCCCTTGATGGTATAGCCCTCTTTATACAGCAGGTGCTTGATGGTGAGAAGCGCCTCGATATCCTGCGGCCGGTAATAGCGCCGCCCGCCCCTGAGCTTCAGGGGCTTGATGGTGCCGAACTTGCTTTCCCAGAAACGCAGCACGTGTTGCGGCAGCGAGAGCATGTCCGCGGTTTCACTGATGGTTTTGAAGGCTTCGAGGTTCTTGTCCTGCACCGGGGCCGGTTTTCCACGCGCCATGGGTGGCGCCCCATTTTTAAATAGGTCGCTGCCGCCAAAAAGATCCGGGTCTGTTTCCTGTCGCGCCATACTTCCCTCCCACCCTTAATCGTTCAGTGGTGCGGCGCGCGACGGAAAACCCGTGGCTAGCCGCCGTTTTTGGTCAGGGCGTCGTTCACGCGGCCTTTGAGAAGGTTGGACGCGTTGAAAGACAAAACCGTCCGCGAGGTGATTGGAACTTCCACCCCGGTTTTCGGGTTGCGGCCGACGCGTTCTTTTTTCTTGCGCAGGCTGAAGGTGCCGAACGATGAAAGTTTCACCGTTTCGCCGCCTTCCAGCGCCAGACAAACTTCGTCGATCACCGCATCGACCAATGTGTTGCACTCCTGCAGAGACAAGCCGATTTCCTTGTAAACTGCAGCGCTCAGATCAGCACGTGTTAATGTTTTTTCTGTCATAACCCCTACTTTTTAACAGATTGATAGGTTTAAGTCAACCGCTTGATGTTAGATCATTTTACCATCTTATAATACAGGTACCCCATGTAAGTCCAGCACCAAGAGCAGTTAGCGCCAAAAGCTGGCCCTGCTTGAGTTTCCGGGCATCCTGGGCCGCTGCCAGCGCCAATGGGATGGAGGCGGCAGAGGTATTGGCATGGGCATGGACGGTGGAAATCACGCGGTCCTCGTCCAGACCCAGCTTCTGGGCCACGCTGGCCAGGATGCGCGCATTGGCCTGGTGCGGCACCAGCCAGTCAATTTTATCAATGCCCATGTTCAGCGCCAGCATCGCCTCGATCACGCCGTCGCTCATCTTGGCGCTCGCATGGCGGAAGATCTCCTTGCCCTGCATGAACACCGTGCCGGAGCTCTGCGTGGAAGAAACGCCGCCGCTGGTGGCCAGCAGATTGCCGTATTGCCCGTCGGACTGCACCTTGCAGTAAAGCACGCCGCGCGCGCCCGCATCCGGGCTCGCTTCCAGCACCAGCGCGCCGGCGCCGTCGCCAAATAAAATGCAGGTGCCGCGGTCTTTCCAGTCCAGTATGCGTGAGAAGGTTTCCGCGCCGATCACCAGCGCGCGCTTGCCCTGCCCGGCACGCAGCATCGCGTCTGCCACGGTGAGCGCGTAGACAAAACCGGAACACGCGGCGTTCACGTCAAACGCGGCGCCCTGCGTAATGCCGAGCTTATGCTGGATGCGCGTGGCGGTGGCGGGCATGGTTTCATCCGGCGTGGTGGTCGCCAGCACCACGAGATCAATATCTTCGGGCTTGAGCTTGGCGTTTTGCAACGCGGCTTTCGCGGCTTCCACGCCAAGATCGGACGTCCATTCTCCTTCACCGGCGATGTGGCGCTCATGGATGCCCGTGCGTTCAATAATCCACTCGTCATTCGTGTCGACGAGCTTTTCAATCTCTGTGTTGGGCATGATGCGTTTGGGCAGGTAAGCGCCGACGCCTTTGATAATGCTGCGTCCCGTCACGCCGCGCGCTCCACGCCGTAGCGCGCGATTTCTTCAATAATGCGGTCATTGATGTTGTGCGCGCCCAGTTCCACCGCCACGCTCACGGCGCAGCAAAATGCATAGGCGTCCGCGCGGCCGTGGCTTTTCACGGCGATGCCGTTGAGGCCCACAAACATCGCACCGTTGCGCTTTCGCGCATCAAGTTTGTCTTTCAGCGTGGAAACCGCGCCGTAGCCGATCAGCGCCGAGATGCGGCCCCACAGCGAGCTGGAGAACGCATCTTTCATATACGTGCGGATCAGACGCCCCGTGCCTTCCGCCATTTTCAGCGCCACGTTGCCGGTGAAGCCGTCGGTTACCACCACGTCTACTTCACCCTCGGGAATATGGTTGCCTTCGACGAAACCGTGGAAATCCATGTCGCCCGCGCGCTCGCGGATCAGCTGCGCCGCTTCCTGCAGCGACTCGTGGCCCTTCAGCTCCTCCGAGCCGATATTGAGAATGCCGATGCGCGGCTTGCTGATGCCCATCACCGCGCGCGCAAACGCGTTGCCCATTACCGCGAAATTGAAAAGATCACGCGCGTCGCATTCCACGTTCGCGCCCAGATCCAGCATCACGCATTCGCCGCGCAGCGTGGGAAATAATGAAACAATCGCGGGGCGCGAAATGCCGGGCAACGTCTTCAGCACCATCTTGCTCATCGCCATCAGCGCGCCGGTATTGCCGGCGGAAACCACGCCGAACGCGCGGCCGTCCTTCACCGTATCAATGGCAAGGCGCATGCTGGAATTTTTGCCCTGCCGCAACGCGACGGCCACTTTTTCGTCCATCGCCACCAAGTGCTCGGTGTGAATGATTTCAGACGCCGCCTTGAGCGCGGGCATGGAATCCAGCTGCGAGCGGAATTTTTTCTCGTCACCAACGATGATGAACCGCAGGCCCGGGTGGCGCACCAGCGCCATCTCCGCGCCTTTCAGCACGCAGGCGGGGGCGTTGTCGCCCCCCATAGCATCAAGCGCCAGTGGCAGCGTGAGCTTATGCATGTGCGGAAGCCCTTAGGGGCGGACTTTGGCGGTCGTTACCTGGCGGCCATTGTAGTAGCCGTCGCGCGAGACGTGGTGCGGGCGCTTCAGCTCGCCGGTGGTCTTGTCTTCCACCACGTTCACGCCCTTGAGGGCATGGTGGGAGCGGCGCATGTTGCGGCGCGAAGGGCTTGTTTTTCTTTTAGGTACAGCCATGGTGCTATCCTTGGGTTTAACGCGGGTACAATCAGAACGTGCTTATATAGCGTAAACCCCTGTCGTTTGAAAGATTTTTTTTAATGAGAAACGTCATCCCGGCGGAAGCCGGGACCCAGCGCGCCCGGCAAGATAAATCCCGTTGTTTTATAACAATAAAACAAGGAGATCCCCGCTTTCGCGGGGATACGCAGTTTTCTAAGCGCATAAACGCGCTTAGAAAACGTGCTAGTTAACAATCTCCCAGCTGCCGTCGGGCTGGCGGCAGGCCGTGCCGTAGGTTTCCTGCCTGCGGTTGCCGACGGTGGCAATGGCCTGGTATTCGCGGCAATAGCGGTCCGCCGTGCGGTATTCCTGCGTCGGGGTCACATGGTAGCCGGTATCGCCGTTCTGCCAGTAAACCGGCTGGCCCAGCGGCACGGTTTCAAAGGCTTCGCGCGTGCAATACTGGTCCGACACCGTGTAGGCACTGCCCAGGCCTGCGCCTAAGACCGCGCCGGTAATGATGGCCGCCGTACGGCCGCTGCCCTTGCCGATGGAGCTGCCGATGGCGCCACCCGCCACGCCGCCCAACAGCACGGGCAGCGGGTTGCTCTGGCTGTAGCAGACCACACGGGAATCATAGACAGGTGCCGCATAAACCGGCGCGGCCTGGTAATAGCGGTGCACGATTACGCGGTCGCGGTGGCGGTGGTGGTGGCCGTGGCGGTGCTTGTGATAATGGCGGTCATGCCCGCGATGCCACCCGCGGTCATGCCGATCATCGTCATGCTTTGCATAGGCGGGGATTGCCAGCAGTGAAACGGCAGCAAGGCTCAATACGGCAGTACGGAATATTTTCATAAAGCTCTCCTCTCAAGCGTTGCAGCCATTATGGCAACGCCCGGCTAACACGGCTCTCAACGGGGAATTAAATCGGCGTAATGAATTGTCTCC
>CAZUKF010000064.1:0-10745 GCA_964620765.1 uncultured Rickettsiales bacterium
GCCTACCGATTTGCCCCGGCTCATCGTGGAGCATAAAGATTATAATTTCTACTTGCCGGACCTGCAGACGGCAACGTTTCGCAGACGTGGTGATTTAGCGGATGCGATTTTCTTAAGGTACCAGGGCAGTGTCGATACGCTATACGCGGAAACCCTGAAATTATCCTATTTCGCAGCAGCAGGTTTTTGCCTTGAACATGGCGCGGCCATGCGCATTGAGGATGCCACTCTTTTTGCACGGGATGAAAGGCAGCGAGAACTGCTGCTCAGGTGGATCAAGACGTTTGAGGAGCAGGATGGTTATGAGCAGCAGTGGGAAAATGCACTGGCCGTGGCCGTGGAACGCCATTGCAAGGATAACGCGAAATTACTATTGGAATACGCACCGCGGAAAAAAAAGACGCCCTTTCATGCAGAGGCACTTTTACCGCTGCTGACAGATGAAAATGATGCTTTTATTCTTTTGAGGCGGCTGGTGGATGGCACGCTTCAGGTGGGTAATACGCCGGACGAGCACCTGCAGGCTATGCAAACACTGGCGCTGGGCAAACCCTGCACGCCGGAAAACAGCAAACTGTTTGATGAAGAGCTTGATGCGCTGAAAGCTACGTGCGCGGCTGATGAGAGCGGTGCAACAAAGAAGATATCCGCCAACTTGCTGCATCGCATTGAGCACTGCCCGCACACGGTTACAGCGCAGGATATTGCTACCCATGATGCAGATTTTCTCGAGCGCGGTGCATTTATACAGGTCTTCGGCCTGGCGTCTAAAATTGCCCATACGCTTGCACCAGAAGATCCTGCATTAGCGCAAAAGTTCATACTTGATATGCTGCGTCACACCGGGGGCAAGTGGCAAGCCGTGCTGAATAGCGTGAACAAATCAGAAGATGTAAAACAAGGGCCATATGCCGTGATCAATGCCACGCGTACTGCCAACCACATCCAGGATTGCGTGGATGATTTGAGCTTAAACCTGCTTATCCCCGATTTAGCGCGGGCACTTAATACAAAGGATGGGAAGATCGATTGGAACGAGGCTATTAAAAAATTCCGCCCGCACATGGCGGCGCACGTGATCGGCGACAGGCAATTCGGCAATATTATAAAAGTCACCAAGCACTGGTATAAAGGCTTCGCTACACAGGTCATTGCAACAGAGGGCCTGGAGTGGCCGGCGTTGTCACCTGATTATACGGCGCCTAACGGGTTAACCCTCTCCTTCCTGACCACGCCTGCGCAATTGATACAGGAAGGATTAGATCTGCACCATTGCAGCGGCAGTAAGATCCTGCATTGTGCTTCGGGCAGGCATCACATGGTCGGTATTTCCGTGGATGGGAAAAAGCTTGCGACTGTCATGCTGGAATGGGATCCCGCCGTGTCCAAGCCATGGATGGTAGATTCCGGCACGAGCGGCAATATGGAGGTGACACCTGGCACACCCGAGTTTGAAGCTGTCAGGGCGTTTAATGATGCGTTTGAAAAAAATGCTATCCGGACGAACCGGCACCAGGTCGGGCAGTATATAACGCACAGGCGCAAGGATATGAGTATCGCGACAGTGCTTGGGTTTGACCCTCTTTCAGACAAGCCGCAACGTGCGCACACGGAAGAATGGCAGGACAGGCATACGCGGACTTCCTACGAGAATATAGACAATGTCGAAGATAAGATTTTTAAAATCGTAGCGTCTACCAAGGTAGACGATATTGCATTGCTCGCTCCCGGCAGGAGAAGATGGGTTGATGATGCGAAGGTATCTCCTGAAGACCGCAACCCTTATAAAGATCATTTCCTGCGGGAAACCGGGCTAAACGAGGTGATCACGCGGTTGGCGCAAAATCCGCCCGGTTATAATACCCGGCCTGTTGGCGGGGGATATTCGCAAATTTCGTTTTAGGCTGGTTTCCACCGCGCGATTTTGCGCATGAGCATGCCGCAGCCATACAGCACCGCGCCGGTTAACAGCAGGCAGAGGATACGCACCAGCGTGGGCGCGTTGGCGGCGTCGTAAAGCAGGGCTTTGCCGGCGGCAAAGGCGAGCACAACGAGGGCGGATTTCGCCATGATTTCATCACGGCGCCGGAAGGCATACAGCATCACGCAGACAGCGTAAAACAGCCACGAGGCGGAAACGGCGAGCGAACCGATGTCGTATGCCAGGCGGTAAAGCGCGGGCACGGCGATAAGATGCGCTGCAGCCAGCAGGGTATGGCCTTGGTTTTCGGTACCGGTGAGGCGGCCTTCCTTGTGGATGATCACGGCCCAGAGGCCGGCAAAGGCCGCTGCCGCAACGGGCAGCGCATTTTCTTTATCGGCGAACAGGTAGAACAGCACTTCCACGTATTCGATAATAAGAATGGCACAGATGCCAAGCAGCGGAATGCGCCATGCCGCGGTTTGTGCGCGGGAAGGCAGGAAGGCGGCCACAAACATGATCAGTGCGAACAGCCATGGGCGGAAATCATCCGGCAGCAGTTCGAGGTAAACCGAATGAAAGCCGACCACGGTGGTAAACGCCAGCACCAGCAGGCGGCTGCCGGGGCTTTCCGGGAACAGGCGCCGGGCGAGGACCCAGAGTGCAAGCAGGAAAAAGGCAAACCCCAGCGACATCCACGGCGCAAGGCCAGGGTCAATCCGGTTGATGAAGAAATATTCCAGCGCGTAGAAAGTGAGGAGTACCGGCAGGAAACACCAGCCCTGTTCTTCCGTAAGCGGGGTGCGGTTCTGGCGGCTGTAAAGATAAGTCCCCACCGTGAATACCGCGAAATGCAGGGCAAGGATGGTGGCGACCAGGCGGTCCGCATAAAGTTCTATGCCGATCAGGCCCGTCATGAGAATGGCGAGGTAAGCCGAAATAAACGTTAGCGTGCGCGACTCCACCCATGTAGAAATGGCGGAAAAAGCCACCGAGCAGAGCAGGAAATACCACAACGTGAATTCCGCTCCTGCATTAAAGCCGAGTACGATGGGCGCGACATAGGCGCCCGCGGCGGCGGTGATGGCGTAAAGATCATCTTTCATCTGCGTATAAAGCCAGATGCAAAGGCCGGAAATGCAACTCATGGCGGCGAGCGCCACTTCAAAGGTAATGAGGTTGTAATAGCGGTGCGCGGCGAAGGCGGCGAGGTAGAGTACAATCACGCCGGCACCGGGCAGAAAGCTTGCATATTCCCGGTCCTGGCGCATCAGGGTGAGGCCGGTGCCGATCAGGCTGAAGCCAAGCAGCGCGGCAAGGCCGATCTGCCGGGCGGGAGTAAGCCAGCCGGATTCGATGGATAGCTTGATGATAAAGCCTGCCGCCAGCACGAAGCAGATAACCGCTGCCAGCGCCAGCCAGTTGCCGGATTTTTCACGCGGTGCTGGCGGGGCGAGAGGCTGGGAAGCGGGAGTTGGTTTGGGCTTTGGTTTGGACTGAACCGTGATGGGCTGGAAATAGGTTTCAATCTGCGCCAGCCGTGCTTCGATGCGCGCGAGCCTCTCTTCTACGTTCATGGTGCCCTCCTGCCGTAGCCAAGATTTTCAATAGCGCGGATTGTTTGAGAAAGCGTTAAGCCATAAAAAAGCGCCCCCGCGGGGGCGCTTTTTTGTTTCCTTAGTATTTTGAATTACGCGGCGGCTTCGATGCTCACGTAAGTGCGGCCAGCGCCCTTCTGGGCGAAGCGGACGATGCCGCCTTCTAGCGCGAAGAGGGTGTGGTCGCGGCCAATGCCGACGCCGGCGCCGGGGTAGAACTTGGTGCCGCGCTGACGGACGAGGATGTTGCCGGGGACAGCAATCTGCCCGCCGAAGATTTTTACGCCCAGACGGCGGCCATCGGAGTCGCGGCCGTTACGGGATGAACCACCTGCTTTTTTGTGTGCCATGGAATTTACGCCTTGATGTCAGTGATTTTCAGTTCGGTCAGGTACTGGCGGTGGCCCTTCTTGCGGCGGTAGTTGTGGCGGCGCTTCTTTTTGAAGATGATCACCTTGGTGTCGCGGAACTGGCGGACGATTTCCGCCATCACGGAGCCGCCGCCCAGCTTGTCGCCGACCATCAGCACGTCATCCAGCTTGACCTTGTCGCCGGCCGCGCCTTCGAGTTTCTCGACGCGGATAACGCTATCCTTCGAGACTTTGTACTGCTTACCACCTGTGCGAATGACCGCGAACATAAATGCCGTTCTTTCTGCTCAATTTTTAGCTTAAGGGGAGCAGATAATTGTGAAATTACCCGTTTTTGTCAACCTAAATCACGCGGGCGGTTTAATGCGGGGGAGCAATCTCTGAATTCTTTTGTTCTATCATTGGGTTAGAAACCATCTCCGAGGGCTTCATCTGTTGGCCCGTGACGGGGTGAATGGCGTCCTGGCTCAGCATGGGCTCGAAAACCTTCTCGCCCAGCCACTCGTCCATCTGCTTCATGCGCTTGGCAAACAGCATGCGCGCGGTGAGCATGATGCCGGTGGAAACGGCGGTGGAAAGCAGCTTGCCCTTGAACACGACGCTGGTGGGGGAGGGGTTGTTCAGGAGTATTTTCTGCGAGCTCACGTTGGCGGCGATGCCCACCACGCCGATAATGCCCGAGCGCACGAGGTTGCGTTCCTGGAAGGTTTTCCATTTCTCGATGCGCTGCTCGAAATCCGGCTCGCAGGCTTCCTGCCCCAGCGCGATGCGGGCGACGCCGGTGTAGAGCGGGTCGCACCAGCTGCGGGCGCGGCGGAGGAAGCCGTGCAGTTCACGCGGGAAGAGGGTTTCGGCGGCGATCAGCGCGGCGGCGCCGGCCACGTCGCCGATCACCTCGCCCGCGAAGTTCTGGCCATAGGTGCCGTGCTTGGAGGTGCCGCGGGCGTAATGCTTCTGGACCTGGTAGTCGATCCACGGTTCGTAGATGTTGCCGGCCAGGTGGCCGAGGCCGGATTGCAGGGCGTACGCCATCGTCTCGCCGCGAAGTTCGGGCGTGATCGGGGCATTCAAATGAGCCTTGGCGTTGGACGGGTTTTCCTGACCGTCGGATTTATCCATGTAAATCTAACCTCTTACGCAAGCCGATTATAGCGTGCAAAGCCCATAAACACAAGCATTCCCGGCCCCTTCGGCAAAACCGTTTGCCCGTGCGTGGCCAAGTGGTTATAAGCGTCAACCAGCCCGTCTACGCTAAAGCTACGCCGGGCGTAATGTTTTCTAAGCGGCAAAGCCGCTAAGAAAACCTAACGGACAGGTGGGCGAGTGGTTGAAGGCGCTAGTCTCGAAAACTAGTATACGGGTAACCGTATCGAGGGTTCGAATCCCTCCCTGTCCGCCATCCTGCGCTAAAGCTTCGGATGGCAGGCCGCTTACTGCAACTTCACCTTCCAGTCCTCGCCTTCCTTCACCAGGGTGAAGGTCTGCATTTCCTTGACCATCGGCACGTGCTTGCCCTTCATCGACTCCACGGCTTTTTTCCAGCCGGCTTCCGGCGACAGGGCACTGTGCGGGTCTACTTGCGCGACCTGGGAAAACACGAATTGCGTCAGGCCCACCCGGTCAGGCAGCGTGATCTGCACCTCGGCTTTGGCCATATCCCCGGTGACTTCCACGTCCTTGATGTGGTAGAGGCTGCGCTCGATGATCATGATGATGAAGGGGTCCTTCAGCATGGCTTCGCGGTATTGCTGCTGCGTGAGTTTCTTTTTATAGGCGGAGTCCGTGAGCGCGTAAGCCGCATCGAAGTTCTTAGTGTAATAGGCCTCTAAGAATTGCTCGAGCGCCGACTTGGCAGGGCTGCCGCAGGCCGAAAGCAGCAGCAGGCAGGAGAGAATAAGCAGTTTGCGCATGGGCTTTCCTTTCCCCAGTTTGGGATTTATCATAAGGTACGTATCGACGCTTGCAACAGGAGAAGCTATGACATTACGGCGCATCGAAGCCGGGAGCCGCATGAGCGAGGCGGTGATCCACGGCGGTAAAATTTACACCTGCGGCATCGTGGCCGACAGCGCGGCGGGTGGCAGCGTTTTCGAGCAGACGAAAGATATTCTCGCGCAGATCGACGCGTTGCTGAGCAAGGCGGGCAGCGACAAGACACGCATCATCAAGGCCAACATCTGGATCACCGACATGAGCCAATTCGGCGAGATGAACCGCGCCTGGGATGCGTGGGTGGTGGCGGGGCAGACGCCCGCGCGCGCCACCGTGGAAGCCAAGCTGGCGGCGCCGGAATACGCGGTGGAGATCATGGTTGAGGCGGCGATTTAAATAAACGGGTCGTAAGACCATTGCAGCAGGCCCTGCCGCTGGCGTGGGCGGCAGGAAAGATCGCCCGGCTCACAGTTGGCGTGCACCTGCGCGGCATGGCGACGGAAGGCGCGCCAGCGTTTGATCTGTTTTTCATCCACCTCCGGCAGGCGGCGGCCGAGATAGTAGCGGCAATACCACTGGAACCAGCCGCGCGGGTCCGGCTTGATGATCCAGCCGTTTTTGCGCCATACCGAAAGCGGCTGGCGGCTCTTGATGCCGAAGCAGTTGAGCGATGCATCCGCCACCTTGCTGGTCTTGGCGTTTTTGAACCAGGCGGCGGGGAATTCTTTTTTGCAGTCGTTGCAGTACTTGCCCTCAAACACGCCGAGCTCCAGCATCTGCGCGGGCGTGAAAAACGGGGTGAAACCCTTGGCGAATTGCTTGCCGATGGGGGCGGTTAGCGTGTAGCTGTAACCGCGCTGCATGCGGTCATTCACCTTGATGATGGTGCTGGGGGTGAAGCGTTGAGGCATGCGGGGGAGTGTAGCATAAAAAATGATCCCCATTGCAACATGATCCGCAAATCCCTATTTAATCCCCATGGCCCCCGTGCTTTCCGTTGAAAATGTGCGCAAGAATTACGGCGAGAAAACCGCCGTGGGCGGTATTTCCTTCGAGGTGCGCCAGGGCGAGATCGTGGGGCTGCTCGGGCCGAACGGCGCCGGGAAGACCACCACTATCAGCATGGTGCTGGGTGTGCTGGAGCCGAGTGCCGGGAGCATCCGCATTGGCGGTGCCGAGGTAGCAAAGAACCGCGCCAAGGTGATGACGCGCACCAATTTCGCCGCCGTGTATGCGCCGCTGCCGGGCAACCTCACCGTGGTGCAGAATCTGCGCGTGTTCGGGCTGCTCTACGGGGTGAAGAATCTGAAAGCGCGCATTGAGGAATTGCTCACGCAGTTTGAGCTGGAGAATTTCCGCGACACCAAATGCGGCGTGCTTTCCAGCGGAGAACAGACGCGCGTGGCGCTGGCGAAGGCCATGCTGAACAAGCCCAATCTGCTGCTGCTGGATGAGCCTACCGCCTCGCTGGACCCGGCCAAGGCGCGTGCCATCCGTGCGCATGTGCGGCAGTTCGCGCGTGATGACATCGGCGTGCTGTGGACGTCTCACAACATGCAGGAGGTGGAGGAGGTGTGCGACCGCGTGCTGTTCATGAGCCGCGGGAAAATCCTGCTCTCGGGCGACCCAAAGAAGCTGCCCGCCGAGCACGGCGTGAAAACGCTGGAAGATTTGTTCGTTGCGGTTGCCCACGAGACTTTGGAGGCGCGCGATGCAGCTTAACCGTGTGGCTGCCGTGGTGCTGCGGCAGGTGTTTCTCATCAGCAGCAGCGTGACGCGCATCGTGCCGATTTTTGTGTGGGTGGGGATCGACATGATTGTCTGGGGGTTTTTCAGCCGCCACCTGGGCAGCCTCACCGTGGAAGGCACGCCGGTGGTGCCGCTGTTTCTCGGCGCGGTGCTGTTGTGGGATTTTCTGGTGCGGGTGATGCAGGGGACGACGATGGCGTTCATGGAAGACACGTGGTCGCGCAATTTCTTGAACCTGTTTGCCTCGCCGCTGACGATTGGTGAGTATGCGCTGGGGCTGGTGCTGACGAGCATCCTGACCAGCGCGGTGGGCCTGACGGCGATGTGCCTGCTCGCCACCGGCGTGTTCGGGCTTTCGTTCCTTTCCTACGGCGCGCTGATTGTGCCGTTTTTGTTCACGCTGTTCTTGTTCGGCATTGCACTGGGCATTACCGGTTGCGCGCTGATGCTCAGGCTCGGGCCGGCGGCGGAGTGGTTCATCTGGGCGATACCGGCGGTGGTGTCGCCGTTTGCTTGCGTGTTTTACCCGCTCGCCACGCTGCCCTCGTGGATGCAATGGCTGGCCATGCTTATGCCGCCCGCGCACGTGTTCGAAGGCATGCGTGCGGTGCTGGCGGGGGGCGAGGTGGATGTTTCGCGGCTCTTCATGGCCATGGGACTGACGGTGGTTTACCTGGCCGTGGCCTGCCTTGTTTTTACACGGGTCTACAAATATGCCGTCAAATCAGGGCTTATAGCGCGGTATAGTGCCGAGACCGTAAGCTAATTTTAAGGATGGGAGGGCATAATACGCTTATGACCTTACGCACCATCAACCCCGCAACCGGGTCTTTAATCAAGGAATATCCCGTTCACACCGAAGCGCAGGCGAATGCCATCGCGGAGGCCGCGCATGCGGCGCATGTGGAGTGGAAGAAAACAAGTTTCGAGCACCGCGCCGGGAAGCTGCTGGCGCTGGCGGCGCTCTTGCGCGAGCGCAAGGACCAGCTTGCGAAGCTGGCGGCGACGGAAATGGGCAAGGTGCTCAAAGAAGGTGTGCTGGAGGCAGAAAAATGCGCCACCGGCTGCGAATATTTTGCCAAGAACGGCGCGGCGTTTTTAGCCGACCAACCGGTGAGAACGGATTACTCAAAAGCGTATGTGACGTTCCGGCCGCTGGGGGTGATCCTTGCCGTGATGCCGTGGAATTTCCCGTACTGGCAGGTGGTGCGCGGTGCCGCGCCTGCACTGATGGCGGGCAACGGCATGGTGCTGAAGCATGCGTCCAACACCACGGGCTGCGCGTTGGAGCTGGAGAAATTATTTGCCGATGCCGGTTTTCCGAAGGGCCTGTTCGGTGCAGCGCTGCTGCCGGGGGCGGAAGGTTCAAAACTCATTGCGCATCCCAAGATTGCGGCGGTGACGCTGACGGGCTCCACGCCCGCGGGCCGTGAAGTGGCGAAGGTGGCGGGGCAGCATCTCAAAAAAACCGTGCTGGAATTGGGCGGCAGCGATGCGTATCTCGTGCTGCCGGATGCGGATATCGCGCATGCCGCCAAGATGTGCGCGGCGGGGCGTTTATTGAACGCAGGCCAGAGCTGCATCGCGGTGAAGCGCATCGTGGTGGTGGAAAGCGTGCGGGAAAAGTTCGAGCAAGCGCTGCTGGCCGAATTTGCATTGGCAAAGTTTGGTGATCCGTTGGACCCGGCTTCAACCTTAGGGCCGGTGGCGCGGCATGACCTGCGCGACGGCCTGCACCGGCAGGTGACGCAGTCCGTGGGAATGGGCGCAAAATTACTCGTGGGCGGAAAAATTCCGGAAGGGCCGGGCGCGTTCTACCCGCCGACGATTCTGACCAATGTAAAGGCGGGCATGCCAGCGTATAACGAAGAACTCTTCGGCCCGGCGGCGAGCATCATCCCCGCGAAGGACGAGGAAGACGCCATACGTATCGGCAATGATTCGGAGTTCGGCTTGGGCGGTGGCGTGTTTACGAAAGACCTGGTAAAGGGCGAGCAGATTGCGCGCGAGCACATGGAATCCGGCAGCTGCTTCGTGAACGCCTATGTGCGCTCGGACCCGCGCCTGCCCTTCGGCGGCGTGAAGGCCAGCGGCTACGGGAGGGAGCTTTCCAGCTTCGGGATTCACGAATTCGTGAACATCAAGGCAATCTCAGTAGCTTAAAAATGCGACGCCCGCCACAAGGGCGGGCGAAGCGTTCAGCCACGCGGGTTCACACCGTCGAGGCAGTAGCCAATACCATAGAGGAACAGGATAGCCACCGCGGCCACCACTACCACCAACAACCCAGTCAGGATGCGCTTCCCCATGGGGGCACCGAGGGTCAGGCCAGCCCGGGCTTCTTCGCGTGTCGACGTAAAGGGTTGCCGGGCAAAATCTCTCCCGAATATAGAAGGTTGTGGATTGCCCGTCAATCTGGTTGTTTTTACGGCATTTTTAGGGTATAAACCCGGCCCTTATGAACGTGAAGGAAACAACCCCCAAGGTCGGTTTCGTGAGCCTCGGCTGCGCCAAGGCGCTGGTCGACTCCGAGCGCATCCTGACGCAGCTCAGGGCGGAGGGCTATGAGTTCGCGCCGGATTACGAGGGCGCGGACGTGGTGATCGTCAACACCTGCGGGTTTTTAGACAGCGCGCGTGATGAGTCTCTCGCGGCTATCGGCGAAGCGCTGAACGAGAACGGCAAGGTGATCGTGACGGGCTGCATGGGTGCCACGCCGGAGCTGATCCGCGACAAATATCCCAACGTGCTTTCCATCACCGGCCCGGCGCAGTACGAGAGCGTGGTGAGCGCGGTGCACAAGGCGGTGCCGCCGCAGCATGACCCGTACCTGAATTTGCTGCCCGCGGCCAAAAACGGTGAAATAGGTGTGAAGCTGACGCCGCGGCATTATGCGTATTTGAAAATTTCCGAGGGCTGCAACAACCGCTGCTCGTTCTGCATTATTCCCAAATTGCGCGGCGATTTGGTGAGCCGCCCCGCTGCCGACGTGCTGAAGGAAGCGGAAAACCTGGTGAAGGGCGGGGTGAAGGAGCTGCTCGTCATTTCGCAGGATACTTCTGCTTACGGCGTTGATGTGAAATATGCTGCCTCCATGTGGCGCGAGCGGGAAGTGCGCGCGAAATTCATCGACCTTTGCCACGGTTTGAGCGAGCTCGGCATATGGACGCGTCT
>CAZUKF010000065.1:0-10745 GCA_964620765.1 uncultured Rickettsiales bacterium
AACGCCGGCGTAATCGACATTGGCGACGGCCAGGCCGCCATCTTCAAAATGGAATCGCACAACCACCCGAGCTATATTGAGCCCTTCCAGGGCGCGGCTACCGGCGTCGGCGGCATTTTGCGCGACGTATTTACCATGGGCGCGCGCCCCATCGCCAACATGAACGCGCTGCGCTTCGGTGAACCTTCGCACCCCAAGACGCGCCACCTCGTCAACGGCGTGGTCGCGGGCATCGGCTCCTACGGCAATTGCGTCGGCGTGCCCACCGTGGGCGGCGAATGCACCTTTCACCCCAGCTATAACGGCAACATCCTCGTCAACGCCATGACGGTGGGCGTGGCAGACGCGAACAAGATTTTTTATTCCGCCGCCGCGGGCATCGGCAACAAGGTGGTGTATGTCGGCTCCAAGACGGGGCGTGACGGCATTCACGGCGCCACCATGGCCTCCGCCGAATTCGGCGAGAACTCCGAAGAAAAACGCCCCACCGTGCAGGTGGGAGACCCGTTCACCGAGAAACTCCTCATCGAGGCCTGCCTCGAGCTGATGCAGACAGACGCCATCATCGCGATACAGGACATGGGCGCCGCGGGCCTCACCTCTTCCTCGCTGGAAATGGCGGGCAAGGGCGGCTGCGGCATCGAGCTGCACCTGGAGCAGGTGCCCATGCGCGAGGACGGCATGACGCCGTATGAAATCATGCTCTCCGAATCGCAGGAACGCATGCTCATGGTCATCAAGCCGGAAAAGGAAGCGCTGGCGCGCCACGTGTTCAACAAGTGGGAGCTGGCCATCGCCGTCATCGGCGAAATCACCGACACGGGTCGTTTAGTGCTCAAAATGCACGGCGACACGGTGGCGAACCTTCCTGTTGCGCCCATCTCGGTCGACGCGCCGATGTATGACCGCCCGTGGGTCGCCACGCCCAAGCGCGAAAAGCTGAGCCTCGCCGGCCAGCGCCTCCAGGAGCGCGATATCGGCGCGGATCTCGTGCAGCTTCTCACCAGCCCGGACCTTGCCTCCAAGCGCTGGGTGTGGGAGCAGTATGATCACATGGTCGGCGCCGACACCGTCGCCCGCCCGGGCGGAGACGCCGCCGTGGTGCGCGTGCACGGCACGCAGAAGGCACTCGCCATTACAACAGACTGCACACCCCGCTACGTGTTTGCAGACCCGGTGGAAGGCGGCAAACAGGCGGTGGCGGAAACGTGGCGCAATCTGACCGCCGTCGGCGCAACGCCGCTCGCCATCACCAACTGCCTGAATTTCGGCAACCCGGAAAAGCCCGAGATCATGGGGCAGATTGTCGGCGCGCTTACCGGCATGCGTGAAGCCTGCCTCGCACTGGATTACCCCGTCGTCTCCGGCAACGTCTCGCTGTATAACGAAACCGGCGGCAAAGGCATCCACCCCACCCCCGCCATCGGCGGTGTCGGCATATTATGGGACGTGGAAAGCCGCGCCACGCTGGCCTTCACCCGTGAGGGTGACGAGATTTTCGTGGTCGGCGAAACCAGGGGCCATCTCGGCTGCTCGCTCTACCTGCGCGAAATCCTGAAGAGCGAGGAGGGCGCTCCGCCGCGGGTAGACCTCGCGCTGGAGCGCAAGCACGGCGATTTTATCCGCAGCATGATCGAGCGCGGCATGCTCAGCGCCTGCCATGATATTTCGGACGGCGGCCTGCTGGTGGCGCTGGCAGAGATGTGCATGCCAAAAGGCGTGGGCGCGGTAGTGGTGTTCCCCTCCAACCCCGGCTCGCACCAGTTTGCCTTCGGCGAAGACCAGGGGCGTTACATTATCGCTGTCTCACCCTCGCAGGCGCAGAAAGTATCAGAAGCGGCGCTGATGCAGGGCGTCACGTTAAACGCGCTGGGCCGCACGCAGGGCACGCGCCTGGAGGTAATGGGCCGTTGCAGCCTGGAACTCTCCGCCCTCAAGCAGAAACACGAAAGCTGGATGCCGGGCTACATGGCGGCTTAAGCTGCCGTCAGCGCCGTAAACATGGCCGCGCCATCTTCACCGCCCAGCAGGGCTTCGGCGTGGCGCTCGGGGTGGGGCATCATGCCCAGCACGTTTTTCTCTTTGTTGAACACGCCCGCGATATTCTGAAGAGAACCGTTCGGGTTGTTCTGCTCGTTCACCTCGCCCTTTTCCGAGCAATAGCGGAAGGCGATCTGCTCGTTGTCTTCCAGCGCCTTCAGCGTATCTTCAGAAGCAAAGTAATTGCCGTCATGGTGCGCCACCGGCACGTTGATGACCTGCCCCTTGCTGTAGTTGCGCGTAAACGGCGTGCCCGCATTCTCCACCTTCAGGTTCACGTCGCGGCAGATGAATTTCAGCCCCGCGTTGCGCAGGAGCGTGCCCGGCAGCAGGCCGGACTCGGTAAGCACCTGGAAGCCGTTGCAGATGCCAAGCACCCGCCCGCCCGCCTGCGCGAAGCGCTTGATTTCCTGCATGATGGGCGAGTGCGCCGCCATGGCGCCGGAGCGCAGGTAATCACCATAAGAGAAACCACCCGGCAGCACGATGAGATCAATCCCCTTGGGCAGCTGCGCTTCCGCATGCCACACCATCACCGCGTCACGCCGGAAGGTGCTCCGTAAAGAAACAGCGGCATCCCTATCGCAATTAGAACCAGGAAAAACAATAACAGCGGGTTTCATGTGGTGTATATATCCTTTTTTCTTTAATTCACGCAAGGGGGTTAGGTTAAATCCGCACCCCTCTCCTTCTTCATCGCCAGCCGACGTGCTACGATTTTTTCACGCGTTAAGGGATTATCCTCCTCAGGTGTTAATTTTAGAGCGGGATTCACGAAATAACCCTCATACCCTTTACGGCCATGATAATAGCCAAACACCTGCGCCACTGGAAGCATCTCGCCTGCCAATGGCACCGGTGAACCTTCTGCCAGCCTTTCCTCCACCAGCGCCTGTGCCGCCTGTATATACCCATCATGTTTGGAAGCGCTAAGACCAAAATTTTTGAGAATATAGGTACCTAGAGAAGGCCATTGCTGCTGTGTAGTGCTGCGTTTCTCCGCAATTCCCATGCTTTTTTGCAGATAATTGATTGTTCCAACAGATACATAATATTCCCCATCTCCAACCTGTGAGGATTTGGCGCCTGCAGGAGCCGCAAAATGTCCAAAAATTTCCTTGTGCGGCAAATCCATCTCGGGAGCGATTTTATCCGGAGTTGCCAGCTGAAGTTTTATAGCGGAGCGTGCCTTCTCAATGTGCGCACTGCTGTAGTCACCGTAAATATAGAAAGCAGCTTCACGGGCAGACATCCAGTTTTCACGATTCTTGATCTGCGGGAGTATATGCAATTCTTTCTTTAGCCATTCTGTCACTTCCGGGCGCAAATAATAAGAATGCAGGCTATTTCCTGCCTTTTGGCCGTAACGCAGAAAGTTGCTGACCGGTCTGGCGGCGCCGTCAATATTATAATATTGTTCTTGCTCCTTGTGGTATTCCATCATGTTAAGATAGGCGAGCGTAAGGGCCGCACGCGTTACCGCTGTATAAGCAAGCCCCATTTTACGAATAGTATCTTCAATACCCAGCCAGTTTTCAGGAATTTGCGAGGCATCATCCAGATGCAGTCGCGCGTGACGGACCGAAAGCGCAGTGTTGGGGGGCGTTTCTCCATAACCTTCGCGGCAGACAGTCTCGATCTCACCTTTGGTATCGGAAAAATGCTCCAGTACCCTTTCAAGAGTATTCTGTATTGCGCATGCATCGTTCATTTCTGTCTTGGAGAGCGGCGAGATTCCGAAATCTCCCATGGCGATGAACTGATTAAGAGTATTGGCACAAAGGTGTAGCTGCGCAGTCGAGGCCTGATTTAAGGCATCGGCGTAATCAGGTTGTGTAAGCAGGTGTGCAAAGAAGGATGGAGTTTTTTTTACCATTCTTCGCCGCTGGAGTTTGTGTTATTCCAGCTCAAAGCGATAATTCTCCACCACCGTGTTGGCCAGCAGCCCGGCGCACATCTTTTCGACTTCCGCCTTCGCGCTTGCCATGTCCACCGCGTCCAGATCCACCTCGATATACTTGCCCTGGCGCACTTCTTCCACGCGGTCAAACCCCATGTGGTGCAGGGCGTTGGCGATGGCTCTCCCTTGCGGGTCCAGCACGCCGTTTTTCAGGGTGATGTGGATTTTCGCTTTCATGACTTTTTCTTCTTCACGGGGGCTTCGTGTTTCTCGCTGCCGTTGCGGGCTTCCTGCTCGGCGGCGGGCAGTACACCAAGGCGGCGCGCCACTTCACGGTAGGCTTCTTCCACCTTGCCCAGATCCAGGCGGAAGCGGTCCTTGTCCAGCTTTTCGCCGGTTTTCATGTCCCACAGGCGGCAGTTATCCGGCGAAATTTCATCCGCCAGGATAATGCGCTCCTGCCCGTTTTCAATCACGCGGCCGAACTCCAGCTTGAAATCCACCAGCCGGATGTTGATGCCGCCGAACAGGCCGCTGAGATAATCGTTGATGCGAAGCGAGAAGAGGCGGATGTCATCCATCTCGTGCGGCGAGGCCCACTGGAACGCGAAGATGTGATCTTCCGTCACGAACGGGTCGCCCAGCTTGTCGCTCTTCAGGCAGAACTCGATCATCGGCGTGGGCAGCTGCCAGCCTTCCTCCACTCCGAAGCGCTTGGCAAAGCTGCCGGCGGCGACGTTGCGGATTATGACTTCCAGCGGCACAATCTGCACCGCTTTCACCAGCTGCTCACGCATGTTGAGGCTGCGGATGAAATGGGTAGGAATGCCGATTTCCTGCAGCCGGAGCATCAGGTGCTCCGAGATGCGGTTGTTAAGAACGCCCTTGCCGCTGATGGTGCCCTTTTTGACGTTGTTGAACGCCGTCGCATCATCCTTGAAATGCTGGATAAGCGTACCCGGCTCCGGGCCCTCGAACAGCTGCTTGGCTTTGCCTTCGTAGATGGGTTTTCTGGGGGGATTCATGAATGTATGGATTTTTGTCTGTAACATAACAGTAGAGTAGTTAGTGCAAACCGGCCCGTTTCGCAATAGCTCTTCACATTGATTATCGATAAAAAACGCATTATAGAGGCTTTCCACGCACTTTTAGAGGTACCCATGACCACTTTTGACGAGCGCGAGAAGGCTTTCGAGCGCAAATACGCGCTGAACGAGGAAACGGCGTTTAAGATCCGCGCCCGCACCAACAAGCTGCTGGGCCTGTGGGCGGCGGGCAAAATGGGTATTGGCGGCCCCGAGGCTGAGGCCTATGCCAAGACCGTGGTGGTGGCCGACATGGAAGAGGTGGGCGACCAGGACGTCATCAACAAGCTGCTGCATGATTTTTCGGCTGCATCCTTCCCGCTGACGGAAAAAGAAATCCGCGCCGAGATGGAGCGCTGCATGCTGGAAGCGCGCGAGCAGGTCACGGGTAAAAAAGAGTAGCTTCCCCGTCATCCCCGCCGAAGAGCGGGGATCTCAGGTATCCGCACGCCTCTCAAGATCCCCGCGCAAGGCGGGGATGACATTGCGCAACATTCTGTTGTCACTCGCCGCGGCTGATACTATATTTAGTCGCATGGCGCAGCACCTCGTTCAGTCACGCAGGAAACAGGGGTTTTTAACCCGCGCCGCCGCCACCTTCACCGATTTTTATGCCCGCATCTGCGCGCCGCGCGCCTATGCGCTCAAGGTGAAAATGGAAGAAGAGGCGGCGGAATACCGCCAGATGACCTTCACCTTCGCTACCGTTGCGCTTTCGGCCAAGCTCGCCAAGGCAGACGGCGCGCTTTCGCGCGAGGAATTTCTCGCCTTCCGCGAAGTGTTTCCGCTGGAAGACATGGAATCCGCCAAGCTGCGCGAGCTGTTTAGAATGGCGTGGGAAGACAATGCCGAGGCAGAAGTCTTCGCCCGGCAGGTGCTCAGCCTGTATCCCAAGAAACCGGAATTATGGCGTGAATTACTGAAACATCTCTGCGCCGTGGCACTGGCCGACGGGCCGATGACCACGCAGGAACTGAAATTGCTTTCTGAAGTCGGCGCTGTGTTCGGCTATGGCCGCCTGCAGCTGGGCCGCCTGCTCGCGGCCTGCGCCGACGGCAAACCGGCAGACCCGTTCCGCGTGCTCGGTGTTGCACGCGGCAGCAAGCTCGCCGCCATCCGCGTCCGCTACATCGCCCTGATGCGCCTCTACCACCCGGACCACGCGGCCGCGCGCTTGAGCTACCCGGAAGCCCGCGCCGTTGCCGCCCGCAAATCCGTGGCCATTAATGACGCCTACCGGGTTTTAATGGCTTCCTAACCTGCGGGTGCTAGCTTCTTTCGTGCAAGGAGGTGGTATGGCAAGGCGCATCACGGGCGTAATCCTTAAAGTAGCGGCGGCAGCCGGCGTGCTTTACGCCATGGGCCTGCGCGACCCGGCCATGTGGTGGATAATGGCCAAGGGCTTCGGCCTGCTTGCTCTCGGCTGGCTGGTGGTAATTGTCGCGGTGGCTGCCGTCGTTTTCCTGCTCAAGCTGCTCGGCATGCGCTACGCCGCAGAAAACCCGGTGGGTGTTGGCGTGATGATGCTTTTCCTGCTGGCGTTCGGCGGCGGCGGGCTCGCGTTTCTCGGCCTTGTCACCTTGCCGCGTCTCTATGACATGACGCAGCTCGGCGGCTACGTGGAAACGCGCTGCACGATCCTGGATAAAGACATCCGCGAACACGATTCGAAGGAAGGCAGAACCTATTCGCCTGTCATCCGCTATGCGTATGAAGTGGAGGGGCAGGCCTATCAGGGCGACCGTATCGAGCTGTTTCTCGTCAGCACCGGCAGCTCGCAACGGCATGAAAGCAGCAGTATCAACGTCGGCGCATTCCGCTTCGGCGCGGGTCCCGAAGGCGGCAGCGTGAGTGCCGGGCCGGTGACGGTCGAGCGCCGCCGTGCACCGCGCAAAAGCGGGAGCGCGCAGGCAGTGCTCGATTCCTACCCGCGCGCCGGGCAGCTTACCCCCTGCTGGTATGACCCCGCCGATCCCGCGCGCGCGGTGCTGAGCCGGAATGTCAGCAAGGCAGGGCTGGCGCTTGGGCTCATCCTGCCCTGCGTGTTCGTGGCGATTGGGGCCGGTATCGGCTTCTGCCTGTGGAAGGTGGAACGGCAATTTAGGAAAGAACCGGCGCTGCGGAAATAAACGCCGCTTCAAAATAACGTTTCGCTGCGCTATATTGGCTCGTTCCCCATGCCACCTCTCCATGTTTTTTACGCTATTCTTGCCTCCGCGCTCTGGGGCATCAACTACGTCGCGGCGCGCATCGGCATGGATACCTTCCCGCCGTTTCTCTACAACGGCCTGCGTTTCGTGTGCGTGGCGGTGCTGCTGCTCGCCCTCGTGCCGCGCCCGCCGCGTGAGCAGCTGGTGAAAATCGCGCAGATCGCACTGGTGTTATGCGTCGGCCACATGGGCCTGATTTTTGTCGCCATCGAGCAGGGGCTGAACCTCGCCGGCAGCTCGCTGGTGATGCAGATGGGCGTGCCGTTCTCCTGCCTGCTCTCGGCCATCTATTTCAAGGACCGCATGGGTTTTTGGCGCTGGGGCGGGCTGCTGCTTTCACTCATGGGCGTGGTGTTGATGGCGGGCGACCCCAACGTGCTGCAATACCCACACGCCTACATCATCGCGCTGGTTTCCGCCTTCATGTGGGCGGTCTCGAACATTCAAATCAAGAAGCTGGGAGACGTTGGCGTATTCCAACTACTCGCATGGGAGGCCGTGTTCGCCACCCCGATGCTGATTGCCATTTCGTATTTCTATGAAGGCGCTTCATGGCCTAGCTCCGCGCCGCCGCTGGAGGCGTGGCTGTCGCTGGCCTACACCACGCTGCTTTCCACCATCACGGCATTCGGTCTGTGGTCCTGGCTCATCCGCAAGCATGAAGTCAGCCACGTGGCGCCGTATTCGCTGCTAATTCCGCTCTTTACCATCGCCTCCGCCCAGCTTTTCTTCAACGAAGAGCTCTCCACCGTGTTGATCGCGGGTGGGATATTAACTATCCTCGGTGTTGGTATCATCACCATCCGCAGGCCGAAGCTGCAGGAAATGGCGGAGAGAATATGAAAACGGTGGAGCTCTTATCTCCGAATTTTGATGAACGGCAAGGCGCGCCCGTGGAAATGCTCGTGCTGCATTACACCGGCATGAAAACCGCGCAGGAAGCCATCGAAAAACTCAAAGATCCTACGCCGGGAAAACGCGTCAGCACCCATTACATGGTGGATGAGGACGGCACCATCTACCGCATGGTGCCGGAAGACAAGCGCGCGTGGCACGCGGGCACCGCCAGCTGGCGCGGGCAGGAAGACGTCAACAGCCGCTCCATCGGCATCGAGATCGTCAACCCCGGGCATGAACACGGCTACCGCGCATTCCCGCCGGCGCAGATGCAGGCAGTGGCTGCGCTCTCGAAGCAGCTCGTCGAAAAATACGGCATTCCTTCCTGGAACGTGGTGGCGCATTCAGACGTGGCGCCCGGCCGCAAGGAAGACCCGGGCGAGCTGTTTGATTGGAAGCTGCTGGCGCAGAATGGCGTGGGGCTGATGCCCGGGCCGCGCGAGCAGGGGGGGCTGTTTGGCTTCGTCAAACGCCTCTTTGCCATGGATGAGCGCGAAATAACCCCCGGCGCGCACGGCCCCCAGGTGCTGAAACTGCAGAAAGACCTGGCCAGGCTGGGCTACAAGGCCGATATCTGCGGCACCTACGGCCCTGTCACCCAGCAGGTCGTCACGGCCTTCCAGCGCCATTTCCGGCAAAACAACATAGATGGTAGGTGGGACGGCGAGTGCCAGCATGCCTTATCGTCCTTGCTTGCCCGGGTGCCCCCTGCTAAAATCGCCGAGCCAGATGGCCGGATGGCCGCCCTGCATAGCTCGTAAGAGCGACGCGGGGAGGAAAGTCCGGGCTCCACGGAACAGGGTGGCGGGTAACGCCCGCCGAAGGTAACTTCAGGGAAAGTGCCACAGAGACATACCGCCGAACCCCCATCTATAGAGGGGGTGGCAAGGGTGAAAAGGTGCGGTAAGAGCGCACCGCGCTCCTGGTAACAGGAGTGGCCAGGCAAACCCCGCCCGGAGCAAGACCGAATAGGGATGAGAGCGTGTTCCGCGCGTTTGATCATCCGGGTAGGTTGCACGAGGCGCCAGGCAACTGGCGTCCCAGATGAATGGTCATCTCCCCAGCAATGGGCAGACAAAACCCGGCTTACAGGCCATCTGGCTTTTTTTATTCGTCATTCCCGGGAGCCGCGGTAGCGGCGAGCCGGGAATCTCTGTTTCACAGCATGTTTGTTGCGGCATAGATCCCCGCCTGCGCGGGGATGACGTAAAACTTATCTTACTAACTGACTTATCCACAGGCGGGGGTTAAAAACCCGCCTTGGGGCCGTTTGCGGGCTTTTTTCAGCAGCACCCTGTTTTTCTTAATTTTATCGCTGTTCATAATTTCCCATTTCGAGGCTTGACTGTCCCATTTGATGGGCATACCATCCCATTATATCCCATGCTTCTCCAGCCCGGTTCATGCTGTTCCTCGCCACTCATATCAATCGCCTCGATAAAAAAGGGCGCATCTCGGTGCCCGCGTCTTTCCGCGCGGCGCTGGCGGGGCAGCCGTTCCAGGGCATCGTGGCATATCCGTCGCTGGGCAACCCCTGCATCGAAGCGTGCAGCATGGACCGCATCATGAAGATGAACGAGTTCATCGAAAGCCTGCCGCCGTTTTCGGAAGAGCGAGATGCGCTGGCCACCGTCATTTTCGGCGAAAGCGTGCAGCTTGCCTTTGATTCCGAGGGCAGGGTGAGCGTGCCTGCGCAGCTGCTGGCTTTCGCGGGCATCGACAGCGAGGCGGTGTTTATCGGCAAGGGCGAGATTTTCGAGATATGGCAGCCCGGGAAATTCGAGGCGCATGCCAAGCAGGCGCGCACGCTGGTAAAAGAAAAAAGGCATATCGTGAAGGGAAAGGGCTCTTAATGGCACATACCCCCGTTATGCTGGACGAAGTGCTGGCCGCACTGAAGCCTGCTGACGGCGAGGTCTATGTAGACGGCACGTTCGGCGCGGGCGGTTATTCCCGCGCTATTTTGCGGGCCGCGCAGTGCAAGGTTTACGCCATTGACCGCGATCCCAGCACCGAGAACTTCGCCCGCAAGCTGGAGCAGGAATTCCCCGGCCGCTTCGTCTGGATCGTCGGCAATTTCTCCGACATGTGCCGCCTGCTTTCCATGCACGGCGTGAAAAAGGTGGACGGCATTGTATTCGATCTCGGCGTTTCCTCCATGCAGCTGGACCAGGTGGATCGCGGCTTTTCCTTCAGGAACGATGGCCCGCTGGACATGCGCATGGGCTGCGATGGGATGACGGCGGCAGACCTCGTTAACACCGCCTCGGAAGAAGAAATCGCGGATATCCTCTACACCTACGGCGAAGAGCAGGCCAGCCGCCGCATTGCCCGCGCCATCGTCAATGCGCGCACCACGCAGCGCATCACGCGCACGGCGGAACTGGCGGCGCTGGTGGCGGCCACCATCGGCAGGCACGGCGATAAAGATCCTGCCACGCGCACCTTCCAGGCGCTGCGCATCCACATTAATGACGAGCTGGGCGAAATCACCAAGGCGCTTGAAGCGGCAGAGCAGATGCTCAAGCCGGGCGGGCGGCTGGTGGTCGTCACGTTTCATTCGCTGGAAGACCGCCTCGTCAAACGTTTTACCCACTCCCGTTGCGGTAAGCT
>CAZUKF010000066.1:0-10595 GCA_964620765.1 uncultured Rickettsiales bacterium
GGTGGAATAGCCGTCTCGCATGCATTCGCCGATATTCGCCATGCCGGGGCCTTTATCCAGCGCCAGGAGTTCGATGCCGTGCGTACCTTCATGCATGGCATGCCGCAGCAGCAATTCCCCGCCGCCTGCGTGCTTGACGAGGTTGGTGGCCGCCTCGGTGATGGAGATTGCCACTTTGCCGGTGTCTGTTTCAGAAAACCCTGCCTCTTCGGCCAGCAAAGCGCCGACACGGCGGCCCTCCGTCACGTGGCTGCTGTCCTGTATGGGAACAGAAATAAAATGCTTCATTTCCATTGAACAATGCTCACGCGGGTGCCCTTTCCGGGTGCGGTTTGAATATCGAATTCATGCGAAAGACGCTTGGCGCCGCTTAGGCCGAGGCCGAGGCCGCCGCCGCTGGTCCAGCCATCCGTCATGGCTTGCTTAACATCAGGTATGCCGGGCCCTTCATCTTTAAAGATGAGCCTTAAGCCCGCCTTCACGCCGTTCTTGAGTTCCTCCAGCCGCATGATGCCACCGCCACCGTAATCCAGCGTGTTGCGGGCAAGCTCGCTCGCCGCCGTGATCACCTTGGTCTGGTTGATCACGGAAAAACCAAGGCGTACCGCGTAAGCCCTTACTTTCTGGCGGGCGCTGACGATATCCTCGGGTGAAGCGATGGGAAGGGTTTCACTCGCCGCCAAATCCACTGACAACCTCCTCCTTGCGTGCAGGCACGCCAAAAGCAGTCAATGAACCGCGCAGCAGATCCATGCCTTTTTCGACGTTGAGCGCGGTGCGCACGCCGGGCAGCTCCAGCCCGAGCTCGACCAGTGTAATCGCCACGGCCGGGCGCATGCCCACCACCACGGTCTGCGCGTCCAGCACGCGGGACATGGAGGCAATGTTGGCCAGCATGCGGCCGATGAACGAATCGACGATTTCAAGCGCCGAGATGTCGATCAGCACGCCTCTGGCTTTCACCTTGGCAATGCGGTCGGTGAGGTCTTCCTGCAGGCGGAGCGCCAGCTTGTCATGCATATCCACCTGGATGGTGACGAGGAGAAACTCTCCCATCTTCAGAATAGGAATACTTTCCATATGAAGCTCCGTTTAGGCGGCGCGCTGTGTACCACGCGTCACCACGAAGTTCAGCCGCTGCATGGCGATGATGAAAGCATCGGCCAGCGTAGACTTGGTGATCACGTTGTTAAGCTCTACGCCAAGATGGACAATGGTCTGGGCGATCTGCGGGCGAATGCCGCTGATGATGCAATCCGCACCCATGAGGCGGGCGGCGGATACTGTCTTCAGCAGGTGCTGGGCGACCAGCGTATCCACCGTGGGCACGCCCGTGATGTCGATGATGGCGATGGCGGCACCGGTGGAGACAATCTCCTGCAGGAGCGTTTCCATCACCACCTGGGTGCGGGCGGAATCCAGCGTACCGATAAGCGGCAGCGCCAGGACACCTTCCCACAGGCGCACCACCGGGGTGGAAAGCTCCAGCATTTCCTGCTGCTGGCGCATAATCACTTCCTCGCGAGTTTTCTGGTAAATCTCAGTGGTATAGAGGCCGAGCTTGTCCAGCGTCACGGTGAGCGACCAGATGCTGTTGGCTAGCGCCGCCGGATCTTTCGCCATTTCCTTACGCATATGCTCAAAAAGCGGTTGCTTCAGCGAAAAGATGAAATTAGCCGTTTCGGAAGGAGAGAAGCCCTGCTTGGTGCGGGAGCGGGAAATGTCTGTGAGCAGCTCCTTCACCTGAGTCATATTGGTATCATCAGCCATATCCAGCGAATCCTCCGCCGCCTTGCTGAAAGCCTGCAAAAACTGCTTGGATTGCGCTCTAAGCGCGTCATCCGACATCAAATCCTTGCGCGAAGTGCTCGAATTTCGCTGTAATTCCACCCAGTTCTCAAGGATATCTTTCTCGTTTTTTTTAATGATATCGGAAAAACGAACCAAATTCCGTTCCTTCACCTGACTCTGCGTCATACATGTTCCTTTTGTGCCCACCGGGTGAAAATCACCTGATTCAGGGGTTCACAACAGACAAGGGGAGATATAAGTTTTCTATAAGGAAGTAATGTGGAAGTTAGCGGCGCTTAAACTTCACCCACCGCCGCCTGCCCTTTCTGCCCTTCCAGGAAATGGGCGAAACTTTTGAAGCTGTCGATACGGTCGCAGACGATTTTAGTGATAGCAAGCGTAGGCATAGCGAGGATGGCCCCGGCTACCCCCCACATCCACGACCAGAATATTAGGGAGAAGATGATCAGCACGGGGTTGAGGGTGAAACGCCTGGCCATCAGCATTGGCGTGATGACTGAGCCTTCGAGGATATGGATGACGAGGTAAAGCAGGGCCGGCAGAAGTGCCATGCCGAGATTGGGGATCACCAGCAACCCGACCACTAGGAAAACGCCGATACCCAGCAGCGGGCCGACGATGGGGATGTAATTGAGCAGGAAGGCGAGCGTGCCCCAGAGGATGGGGTCCGCCACGCCGAATGCCCACATGACGAGCCCGGCGGCAATGCCGACGCAGATATTCACGCAGGTGATGGTGAGTAGGTAGCCGGAGATTTCCTGCTCCACCTGCTGCGAGATATCCACCGCCTGCCGCTTGTCCTTGAAGCGCGGCAGCGCCTCGACCAGGCGGCGCAGAAAAATATCGCCCGCCGCCAGCAGGAAGAACAGCACCAGCAGGGTGGTGAAAAAGCCACTGGCCAGCGCCTGCGTGCCGGTGAAAACCTTGTCCGACAGGCGCGTGCCCTGGATGGCAACCGGCATGACTTTCGGCCCGGAGCCGTTGGTGATACCTTCCGCCTGTACCAGTATCTCCTGCGTTTTTTCCACCGGCTTGCGCAAGAAGCTGAGGCGCTTCTCCAGTTGCGAATAGCTGTCGGGCAGTTTTTCGCCCCAGGCAACAGCGGGGCCCGAGAGCGCGGTACCCAGCGCCGCAACGCCGCAGAGCAGCACGATGACGATCACCCCCGCCGCGATCACGGGCGGAAAGCGCCATGTTCCCAGCAGGCGGTAGGCCGGGTAGAGCACCAGCTTGAGCACGAAGGCGAGCACGACAGGGATGACGATTTCACTCGCCACGTGCAGCACCGCGAACAGGGCAAAAAAGAAAAGCCCGCCGAGGAAAAATGCCTTCGGGTCTGCCAGCAGCGGCATATGGACGGTAGCTTCTTCAGGGTGCGAAGGCAACGGCACTACGACGGTTTTATCAACCGTGCTGCCCGGGCGCGTTTCACTCTTGTTTTGAGGTAACATTTTAGACGCCATGCTAAAATGCCCGGCGTTGCGAAACGATAGGATCGTGGCCGTGCAAAATACTTTTTCTATAAAGCTTTAATATGGTGCAGAAACACAATCGCTTATTTACGAGCCCTGCGCTAATGAAAGGCTTTAACCTGCAAGGATATTTGACATGGACAGCATCAACAAAGAGCAGCCGGAGGAAAACCGCCAGGATTTGAGCCGTGCTGAGGCCGCGCAAAAAATCAGGGAACTGGGAGAGAAAGCACAGAACTGTTTTTTTTGCACGCAAATAACGGCCGGCATGGCTTTCAAGGCAAGGCCGATGGCGGTAAAGAAAATCGACGAGCAGGGCAATTGCTGGTTCTTAAGCGCGTCCGACAGCCACAAAAACGCGGAGCTGGAGGCAGACCCCCGCACGCAGCTTCTTTTCCAGGGCTCGACGCATTCGGATTTCCTGTCGCTCTACGGCACGGCGGAAATCAGCCGCGACAAGACAAAGATCACGGAATTGTGGGCCCCCCTGGTCAAAACATGGTTTACAGTGGGCATCGATGATCCCCGCATCACGGTGATCAAATTCACTCCACGCGAAGGCTATTACTGGGACACGAAACACGGCACGCTTGTCGCTTTCCTGAAAATATCCGCCGGGGCAGCCCTCGGGAAAACACTGGATGATTCCATCGAGGGAAAGATCACCGTTGGCGCCTGAATACCTGTAATTGAGAATCATTATCATTCTGAAATTGCAGATTTTTTATAAAAACACCCTCGGCAGCGCTTTTTAAAATAATGCCGCATGCTGCACCATGCATTCTCAACCAAAGGAGAGTATATGGACATTTACAATTATCTGAAAAAAGACCATCGCCTGGTGGCAGACCTCATGGAACAGGTAGTAGCATCCAAGGATGCGTCGCAGCGTGAGATGCTGTTTGAAAAGATCAAGGAAGAGCTGACGCTGCACGCCGACACGGAGGAAGTAACGTTCTACAAAGCCGTGGAAGAGGCTACCAAGAGCAAGGACGTGCAAGAAAAAATGGAACATGCCGATGAAGAGCACGCCGAAATCCGCGAATTTCTTGAAACGCTCTCTTCCATCCCCGTGGAAGACGAGAAATGGATTGAGCAGTTCGGTGAATTCAAGCACTCGGTAACCCACCACGTGGAAGAAGAAGAAGGGGACATTTTTGAAAAGGCAAAGAAATACCTGGGCAAGGAAGAAGCCGTGCAGCTCGCCAAGGATATGGATGCGTTGAAGCAGGAGCAGAAGAAAAAGCTGCTCGCCGGGAAAGTCGCTAATGACGCCCTCCCCGAACAGGTGAAAGCCAAGAAGGCGAAGTAAGCATGGCGATAAAGGATTTTTCCAATACGCCTCTTACTGAGCTCGTTTCGCTTAAAGGCCGCGTGGCCGTCATTACTGGCGGTGCACGCGGCATCGGGCTGGCTATCGCCAGGCGCCTTGCCGAGGCGGGGGCCCATATCATCATTGCGGATATTGATACGGGAGATTGCCTGAAGCGGGCGGTTACCAAGCTCAAGAAGATTGACCCTAAGGCGGTGGGCTATCATTTCGATACCCGTGATTCGGATGCCATGGAGGAAGTGGCTGAAGGCGCTGTCGAGCGTTTCGGCAGGCTGGATATCTGGGTGAATGACGCGGGTATGGCCCGCAGTGGGATTTGCAATGGGTGACGTTCATTCATGATACGGGCGAATGCTGGACATTCCTGAATCACCAGATCCGTCAGGAGAAAAATTGCACATTCGGGCTTCCGACGCCTACCGATATCTCAAAACCGGCTCCCGGCAATACGCCTATGCGACCGACCCTAGCTAAAAATAATTGAGGGTATTACAAACAAAAAAGTATGAAGCAAGTTTTGACCATTACTTGGTGGAACCGGTGGAGTTTGACAAGCTTCAGCAGCTGCTCTCCGCCATCTCCAGACCGCCATTCAAGGTTGTTTTTTAGGGGGTGAAAATGAGGGTGAACGCCGTGGCCACGTTTGCTGGAACGTTTGATCTTCAGGATATTACCGGCTATCTGTGAATCCTAGTCCTGCCAACTTAATGCATTGATTTTTATATACAATATAGCGCCATCCCCCGGCTTCACGGCAGGGGGGGCAGGCTCATTCTTTACCAGGTCACTCGCGTCATTTTTAAGATGTACGAGCTCCGTCATCAGCGAAATCGTGGCGTTGCCTGCCTTGTCTTCGTTTTCAAAGGATTTGGCGCTATCCATGACGGAGCAGCACAGATTGGCGGCATCTTCGGTTGCTACGAAATTCTTTTTAGCCTTGTTGAATGCAACCATGCTGCGCAGCGGTTGCAATGCCGTCTGCGCGATAAGCGTGTGCATGCGGGCAGCGATATTCTGGATCTGCCGCCGGTAAAGCGCGGAAGGTGGGGGCTGGGCATCCTTTGTTTTCATAAGCCCCCCTCACCCATCAAGCTTCGTCGCCAAGGCTGGCTTGTCGTTTGTCGCCGAGGGCTTCGGAGTAGCTTCGCGCAGGGGCAGGGAAACGTTGCCGCCGGGCCGTGGTGCTTCGCCAGGTTTACCGCCGGTATAGATCAATTCCGGCTCAATTTTGCGTTCCTGCGCGTTGGGCACTTTGCGGTCTGAAGGGTATGAGTCTTCCGGGGTGGCAGGCTCTTTGGAAGTGGTCATAACGGGTTGCTTGGGGTCGGTCATAAAAACTCCTTGGGTTACGAGGCGCGTTACGCGGCAATTACGTTCATCCTAAACCGGTTTGCCCTGCCCAATGTTGATGCATGTCAATATTCTCCGCACCATTGGTGCTATGAATGGAATGAACTGAAAGGAACAATCATGCAAACGGCGCAGGAGACCAAGGAGGCCCATGACTACGAGCAGGTATTCCAGCAATATTTGGAAATCTGCAACCGGGCCATCGAACAGAATAAAAACAAATTCCCCTACACGGAAATCTGGGGCGCGCGGCTGAAGCAGCTGGCGGAGGAAGTGAAGGTACATGCCATCGTTTTCGATGATCGGCCGAAGGTGTCTTACATGCTGCGGCTTACAAAAGAGATGAAAATTGAAATCATGGAAAAGCAACTGGTCCCGCCGGAAGATGCGTGGCCATTTACCTACCAGTATCTCAAGCGCGTGGTGGAAAACCCGGCCGAATATATTGCAAACCCCGCCAAGCTGGAATGGGGCTGGCTGAAAACCATCCTGACCCCCGCCCCTTAACCACGATTCTGATTGGGATAGGCGTAGCAGCCGTTTACAAAATCCAGCAGGCTTTTCATGGAAGCGATGGTGACGCGCGTGCCGCTGATGTCGATGCCGGTTTCCTTGCGCAGAATGTTGAGCGCGCGCGAGAAGGTGGCGCTCTTCATGCCCAGCGTAGAGGCAATGAGGGTTTTGTCATAGGGTAAGTTCAACACCACGCCGTCTTTCTGCTCCAGCGCCGGGCAGAGCCCGAGCAGGAAACAGCCGATGCGCTGCGGCGCGCTGTAGAGCAGGTATTGCTCCAGATGCAGCTCATGCTGGCGCTTGTACTGCACCATGGAGGTGAGCATGTTGAAGCCCAGGCGGCTGTTGGTGAGCAGTTCCTGCTTCAGCAGGGAAAGTGGGAGACTCAGAATCTGCGCTTCTTCCGCAACCTGCGCGCTGCTGGTGTAGCGCCCGTCCTCGAAAAGCGCGTTTTCGCCGGTGATGCTGGAACCGCTAAGCATGGCAAGGATGATCTCCTCGCCTTCTTCCGTGGAACGGGAGAGTTTTACCCAGCCCGAGCAGATGATGTAGAAGTAACCGGCCTTCTCCCCATCGAGATAGAGCGGCTCGCCCTTTTTGTAGCTTTTGATATGCGCGGTATCGATGAAAACATTCATCTCATCATCCGTAAAGCCCGTGAAAAGTGTAAGGCTCTTCAGGAAAGAGCTGGATTTGCAGCCCTGAGTTTCAGGATGTTTTTCATCAACTGCCGTCATAACCGTTACCTGTTGTTAAAACGATGGAGGATACAACAATCCCCGGTATCTTTTTTGACTTATGTCAAACAATCACTTTGTTTCATGGCTTCTTGATATAGGTCAAAACGCACTGACTGCATACGTGTATTGGTTGCAGACTAGGCAAAAAGTTCCCCTAGATAGCATAAAATGGAGGGAGTATGCAAATCACCACCCATTTTGACGCCGATTACCTAGCCACCCTGTGCCACGAAATCCGCACCCCGCTGGCCACAATCGTAGGTCTCTCGGATATTCTTTCCAATGCGGAATGCAACCCCCGCCGGCAAAGCGAGTGCGCGGGCATGCTGCGCGACAGCTCCCACATGCTGATGGCGCTGCTGAACGACCTGCTCGATTCTTCCCGTCTGGAGGCCGGGCGGATGGAAATCGAGCACACATGCTTCAACCTGGCGGAAGTAGTGCAAGAAGCGGTGCATATCATAACACTCCCCGCCAAAGAAAAGGGGTTGGAGCTTTACACGCATATCGGCAGCGGACTGCCCATGGAATTGGTGGGAGACCCGCTGCGCATCCGCCAGATTCTGCTGAATCTGCTTTCTAATGCCGTGAAATTCACCACGACCGGGCAAGTTGCGTTGTATGTGACCGCCAAGCCCGTCCTTAACGGCCATTATTGCCCGGTATCCATAACGGTCGCCGACAGCGGCGCCGGGATGAGCAAGGCGGAGATCGAGAAAATCTTTGAAAAATACGTGCAGGCTAACGCCAGCGTCAGCCGCAAGCACGGCGGCACGGGGCTTGGGCTTTCCATCAGCCGCAACCTCGCGCATTTGATGCATGGCGATATCACCGTCAAAAGCTGGCCGGGCATCGGCTCGCATTTCATTGTGACATTGCCGCTGGAAAAAATGCCTGCCGAAAACGCTCACCTCTTAGCCGCCTAAGGAGCCCGATGATTTCCACCTATCTTTTTGAGCACAACAACCTCCAGCGTGAAGGGTTGAAAGGCTTTCTCGCGGGAACAGATTTCGCCGTGACAGGGGAGTTTGCCTGTATGAGCGAATGCGCCCAGCCTGATGCCGCCCCGCCGGAACTGATCGTTACCGGCGTGAACCTGGAGCCGGGGAACCTGCCGGTGCCGGAGTTCATGGAGCGCGCCCGTCATATGCGAGTTGCATTCCCGCGCGCCAAGCTGGTCATACTGGCATCGGCTGAGGAAATGCGCCAGGTGCCCAGAATCCTGCATTGCACCGTGGATGGCTACATCCTGCGGAATTTTTCACGCATGGCCATCCTCAGCTATCTCAACCTTGCCATGATCGGAGAAAAGGCCCTGCCCCACGCGGTGGCGCTGCTGCTCGCGGCGCTGGCCGCCGAGGTGTCGATCAAACAGGCGGCAGGGAATGAGCTGTCGGAAAGAGAAAATGACGTGATGCAATGCCTGCGGATGGGCCAGTCAAACAAACTCATCGCCAGGCAGCTTGAGATTACGGAATCCACGGTCAAGGGACATCTGAAAATCATCCTGCGCAAGATGGGGGTGCAAAACCGCACGCAAGCCGCGCTGCTTGCAACCAACCGCTTAAACGACAATACGCCGCCCGGCGAGGCCGAGGCTGCTTAGTAAGCGGTATCCATGATAAGCGCCTGCCCCGTCCAACTGTCTACCACGTTGCCCTCCTGGTACGAAATGGGCATGCCCCCCGAAATCACCCGCGAAGTCCAGGTGCTGACCGTGGCACCGGACGTACTGGGAGAAGAATAAAGGTAGGATGAGCTGTACATGGAGGGCATGAAAAAGCCGTTGAAGGTGCCCGCCGCCATTTCGGGGTGGTATTCGCGGAAGCTGATGCCGCGATACTGCGGGATGAACTGCCCGGTGCCGGGATAGCTGACCAGCGCGACGCCGCCGGGGCCTTTCTGCACGTCCAGCAGCTCGCCGCCGGGGCCTCTTACCAGGTTGTCCGGGCGGGAACCCAGGATTTTATCGTTGATGATGGCTTCGCGGCCGCCCACGCTCATTCCCACGCCGCCGCCATTTCGGAAAGAAAACGGCTGGTTGCTCATCTGCGCGATTGCCGCGAACGGCAACGGCAGCAGCAGGGCAGACACGGCAATGCGCGCGAAAGTCGATGACATGGTTTTCCCTCGGCTTGTGGTTGGCCTTCAACGTAACGGGAGGCGGCCTTTTAAGCCACGGCGCATCCGTCGCATCAAATGCGATTCCGGGCCGCTCCGAAAGGGTTTGCAACACCCCCCTTCCGGAGGGGTAACCCCTCCTGCGAAGCGGTACAAAAACGCAGGCTTCCACCTCCCTTGCTCAGTGGCGATAAAGCAGCAAAACGCTTTATGACTGGATGCCTGAAATTCGTTTTTACACAAGGAACGACCGATGTCATGGAAGCGCTTCACTGCATACGCAGCCCTTGCCAGCACGCTATCAGGCTGTGCTTCCATGATGGCGCCCCTGAACGAAGGTGTGCAGCCGTCTTACAGCTACCCCGTCACCAACAACGATACCCCATACAGCCAGTGCCTGAGCGACCTGCGCAAATTCAAAGTGGACCACCGGCCCATATTCGCCGTGGGCGAAGTGGCCGACAAGACCGGACAGTTCAATTATGACGTAAACGGCAAAGGCAACGCACTGAGCCAGGGCGTTTCCGAGATGGTCATCAGCGCGCTGGCCAAGACCGGCAAGGCCAACATGGTGGAGCGGCTGGATTTACGCATTCCGCTGGCGGAAGTGAAGCTCGCCGAGCAGAAGCGCTTGAGCCGCACCACGGAACAATATGGCAAGCTGCCCGCGAGCGATTTTATCCTCGTCGGCGCGCTGACGGAGCTGAATTACAATATTGTCAGCGGCGGTACGCAGCTGTTTGTCCGCGGCATTGGCGCGGGCGGGCGCATGGTGGTGATCAACGTGGCGCTTGACCTGCGCGTGATCGACTCGCGTAACTTCGCCATCCGCTACGTCTCCAGCCTGCAGAAACAGATCTACGGCTACGAGATAGAAGCCAACGTGTTCCGCTTCTTCGGCAATAACCTGGTGGAATTCGGCGCGGGGAGCATCAAAAACGAGCCGATGCAGCTGGGCGTGCGTTCGGTGGTGGAAATGGCCGTCTACCAGATCATGACAGACTTTTTGAAACTTCCCGAGGCGGAGGGCTGTGGCCTCGTCGAGACGAACCATATGGCTTCGTACCTGAAGAACATCGGCCCGGATGCAAAACCATCAACTCCCACTCCAACTGAAGGAAACCAACCATGAAAAAGCACAATAAGAAATCGCTGATGGCTACGGTGGCATTTGCCGCCTCCAGCCTGATGCTCACGTCACAGGCTTACGCCTTTGACGAAGTCAACTGGGAATGGAACAAACTCGTTACCGAG
>CAZUKF010000067.1:0-10487 GCA_964620765.1 uncultured Rickettsiales bacterium
CGGCGCGGAAGCGTATTGAACGCGGCGTTACCGAGCGCGGCACCAAGCTGGCGGAGTGGGATCCTTATACCCTGCCGATCATCACGGAAAAGAACGGCATCGCGCATTACCGCGACCTCGTGGAGGGCATTTCGCTCCGCGAACAGCTGGACGAATCCACCGGTATCGCGAGCAAGATCGTGACCGACTGGCGCCAGCAGACCCGCGGTGCGGATCTCAAGCCGCGCGTGGCCCTGCGTGACAAGAAGGGTGAGATCATCACCCTCGCCAACGGCCTGGAAGCCCGTTACTTCCTGCCCGTGGGCGCGATCCTTTCCATCGAGGACGGCCAGGAAGTGCATGCGGGCGACGTGATTGCGCGTATTCCCCGCGAGTCTTCCAAGACGCACGACATCACCGGCGGTCTGCCGCGCGTGGCCGAGCTGTTCGAAGCCCGCAAGCCGAAGGACCATGCCATCATCAGCGAGATCGAGGGCGTGGTGGAGTTCGGCAAGGACTACAAGAACAAGCGCCGCGTCATCATCCGCCCGAAAGATGCCGCCGAGGGCGAAGGTGTCGAATACCTCATCCCGAAGGGCAAGCACATCACCGTGCAGGAAGGCGACTACGTGCAGAAGGGCGACCTTCTGATGGACGGCAACCCCGTGCCGCATGACATCCTGAAAGTCATGGGCGTGGAAGCGCTGGCCCATTACATGGTGAACGAAGTGCAGCAGGTGTACCGCCTGCAGGGTGTGACCATCAACGACAAGCACATTGAAGTGGTGGTGCGCCAGATGCTCCAGAAGGTCGAGATTGACAACCCCGGTGAGACCACCTTCCTCGCCGGCGAACAGGCCGACCGCACAGAGTTTGAAGCCATCAACGCCAAGGCACACGCCGAGGGCTACAAGCCCGCGATTGCAACGCCGGTGCTGCAGGGCATCACCAAGGCGAGCCTGCAGACGCACTCCTTCATATCCGCCGCCTCCTTCCAGGAGACGACGCGCGTGCTGACGGAAGCGGCGGTTGCCGGCAAGATCGACAAGCTCTCCGGCCTGAAGGAGAACGTGATCGTCGGCCGCCTAATCCCCGCCGGTACCGGCTCCACCGTGATGCGCCTGCGCAAAGTGGCCGCCGAGCGCGACCGCCAGGTGCTGATCGAGGAGAGCAAGGGCAACAACGACAACCCGCCCGAGCCCACCGGCGACGGCGACGCCAAGCAAGCCGCGGCTGGTTAAAAGCTGCTGCTAAAGCAAAAGAAAAGCCCCGGTTCTGCCGGGGCTTTTTTTATTATCGTCATCTCGGCGAAAGCCGGGACCCAGTTATTGTCATCCTGAACCCCGGCCTTCGCCGGGGCAGGCTCCGTGAAGGATCCACTTAGTAGATTCTTCGCTACGCTCAGAATGACAGTATAAAGGCTGGGTCCCGGCTTTCGCCGGGATGACGAATTTTTAGTTAGCCACGTTGAGCATGATGAACAGGGCCGAGAGTGCGGCAAAGGCCCATGCCGTGCCGACGCCTACCAGCGCCAGCTCCTGCTGCCCCCTTTTCACAAAAGCCCGGCACGCGTTTGCATACAGAATGACCAGCGGGATCAGCACGGGAAAAATATAGCGGAAATCCTGCGTACTGCCCGCCGGGTATTGCAGGCGGGCATACAGGGAGCCCGCCACCATCGCCCCCGGCAGGGCCAGCAGCGGAAACCATGCGCGCGGGCGCTGAGCCGTAAGGCCCGCAAGCGTGAACGCGATCAGCGCCAGCAGCAGGGCGTTCAGCGTTTTGGCCAGCGCCACGTAATCCCAGTTGAATTCGCCGTAGAGCGAGGTCTTGAGCAGCGCCACCGCGTAATATTGCCGCCCGGTCTCATCGCGCCGCACGTTGTAAAAGGGCGGCTCGAAATAGGCTCCAAAGTCAAAGCCCAGCAGATGCGCGGGCGTATTCTCGATGATCATGCGCGGGTCGATATGCCGGAAATTGGCCACCAGCACATTCCCATCTTCTGAGTCCGCGCTCACCCGCGCGGTGTTGAACCCCGCCGCCAGTACCACGGCCAGCGCTGCCAGCAGAGCAGGACGGCGCAATACGGCGCGTTTGTGCCATAGCTCGCGCCCCACCACCACCGCAATCACCCCGGCCATGATGAGCGCAGATGAGCGGGTGAGTACCGCCAGCGCCGTAAGAGCAATGGCAATAACGAGGTCTTCTTCCCTCCGCCGACGCTGCCAGCGCAGCAGATAATAAAACGCCGGTGCCAGCAGGGCGTTGACCAGCACGTAGCCATCAATCCGCGTGGCTATGACGATGCCGATGGGCCAGAACAGCAGCAGGGAGAAAGCCGCATAAAACGCCCGTCCACGCGGCACAGCCAAGCGCAGACTGAGATAGCCGTAATGCAACCAAACCGCATAGCAAGCGAGCGAAAACAGCCTCAAGCTCTCGATGGGCCGCGCCACGTCCAGCGCTACCAGCAGCTTATGCAGCAGGCCGGTGATGAGGTAATAAAGCGGCGGGTGGTAGAACTGCCAGCCCTCCTGCGGCGCGGGCAACGCAAGATATTCGCTCACAAATTTGATGTAGATGAAATGCCCGCGCAGATCCATCGCGTAGTCACGCGCGCTGGTGCTCCAGAAATAGGCCACGTAAGCCGCGAAGGCCCACGCCGCCATGATGAGCGCGGCCGGGTCGCGGCGGTAGAGGTTTATTAATCTGCGGATTTCATCCACCATGTCTGGAAACCAAGGCCGTAGCGGGGTGCCACTTTGGGCATATTGAACTTGTCCCACCAGGCGATGCGGAACGTGCCCGAGTGCCAGTGCGGGATGACCACGTGCTCCCAGAGCAGGATGCGGTCCAGCGCCCGGCCCGCCACGGTGAGGTCTTCAAGGTCGCGGGCGTTGATCAGCCGCTCCAGCGCCGCGTCCACCGCCGGGTGCTTCAGACCGCCGGTGTTGTTGCTGCCCTTGACGTCCGCCTGCGAGGAGTGCCAGAGCGTCATCTGCTCGTTGCCGGGGTAGAACACGCCACGGTTGAGCCAGACGGAGATGATGTCAAAGTCATGGGTGTCGATGCGCTTCTGGTACTGCGCATCATCCACCCGGCGGATGAGGGTGTCTATCCCCAGCCGCGCGAGGTGCTTGCGCATGGGGGCGACGACGCGTTCCATGGTCGGCTGGCGGAGCATGAATTCGAGCTTCAGCTCTTCGCCGGTAGCCGCGTTCACGCGCTTGCCGTCTTTGATCACCCACCCTGCTTCTTCCAGTAATTTCTGAGCTTTAATTAAATTACTTCGTGCATTACCTGAACCGTCTGTCTCGGGCTGTTTGAACGGTTCGCTGAACAATTCGGCGGGGAGTTTATCGGCAAAGGACTTGAGCAGTTTCAGTTCCTCGCCCGCCGGAACACCCTCGGCGGCAAAGGGGGTGTTTTTAAAGAAGCTGGTGTTGCGCATGTAGGCGCCGTAGAAGATCGTCCGGTTGAGCCAGGCGAAGTCCATGGTCAGGCCAATGGCCTCGCGCACCCGGCGGTCCGCAAGGTAGGGCTGGCGGGTGTTGAACATGAAGGCCTGCATGCCCTGCGGGCGGCCGTCCGGCACCGCCTCTTTCTTGAAGCGGCCGTCTTTGAGTGCCGGGCTGTCATAGCCGGTGGCCCAGTTGCGGGCGATGTATTCCTGCCGGAAGTCATACTCCCCGGCCTTGAATGCCTCCAGGGTGACGTTCTCGTCGCGGTACATGTCGTAGCTGATGCGCTGGAAGTTGTACTGGCCCTTGTTGACCGGCAAATCCTTGGCCCAGTAATCCGGCACCAGCTCGTAGGTGAGGTTGCGGCCGGGGTCTACCGAGCCGACCTTGTAGGGCCCGCTGCCCAGCGGCGGCTCCAGCGTGGTTTTTTCAAAATCCACCCTGGCGTAGTAATGCTTGGGCAGGATGGGCAAGCCGGCGGCCACCAGCGGGATCTCGCGGTTCTTGGTGTCGGTGAAGGTGAAGGTCACGGCGCGCGGGCCGGTCTGCTCCACCTTGGCGATGGGGGCGAAGATGATTTTAAAGGTGGGGTCTCCCTTGTCACGCAGGATTTCAAAGGAAAAGACCACGTCTTCCGGCGTGATCGGCGTGCCGTCATGCCAGCGTGCGTGCTTGTTGATCTGGAAGGTGGCGCTTGAGCGGTCGGCGGCGAGGTCGATGCTCTCGGCGATGAGCGGGTACATGCTCTGCGGCTCGTCCAGCGACTGCACCATCAGCGTGTCGAACAGGCCCTGGATGGCGGGGGCCTTCACGCCTTTCAGGATGAAATAATTGAGCGAGTCGAACGTGCCGGTCTCGGCCATCTTGACGCTGCCGCCCCGGGGGGCGTCCGGGTTTACGTACTCAAAATGCGTAAACTCCGCCGGGTATTTGCAGTTGCCGTAGAAGGTCAAACAATGAGAGGGCGCAGCGATAGCTGCGCTAGATATCAGATAACAGAGGGCAGAGGGCAAAAGTAAGCGAAGGCTCTGTTGCCTTCTGCTATCTGCCCTCTGACATCTCACTGCCCTCCCCACGGCCCCTTGCCCTTGGGCGGGGCGCCTTCCGGCGCGGCGATGCCGGCGCGGTGGCGGATGGAGTCAAACACCGTCAGCGCCTGCGCCACCATGGAGCCCGCGTCATTGGCGTTGGCGGGCAGGAGAATGGTGGTGCTTTCCTTCGCCAGCTCGCGGAAGGCGGCGACGTATTGCTCGGCGATCTTCATGCCCACGGCCTCGGAACCGCCCTGCTCGCGGATGGTGGCGGCCACCATCTGAATACCCTTGGCGGTGGCTTCTGCCACGGCGAGAATGGCCTCGGCTTCACCCTTGGCGCGGTTGACCTGGTCTGTCAGCGCGCCTTCGGACCGCAACACCACTTCCTGCTTGTGGCCCTCGGCGATGTTGATCTGGCTCTGGCGCTTGCCTTCAGATTCGAGAATCAGCGCGCGCTTCTGCCGCTCGGCTGCCATCTGCAGTTCCATCGCTTTCAGCACGGATTGCGGCGGGGTGATGTTCTTGATCTCGTAGCGCATGCACTGGATGCCCCAGTTCTGCGCCGCGTGGTTGATGGCGGCGACGATGTTGGCGTTCAGCGTTTCGCGCTCTTCGAAGGTTTTATCGAGCGAGAGCTTGCCGATCTCGGAGCGCATGGTGGTCTGCGCCAGCAGCGAAACGGCATATACCGGGTCTGACACACCGTAGCTTGCGGCCACGGCATCGATGATGCGCACATAAAGAATGCCGTCCAGCACCAGCGTGACGTTGTCGCGCGTGATGCCCGCCTGCTCGGGCACGTCAATAGCGGCTTCTTTCAGCGAGTGGCGGTAGGAAACGGATTCCAGGTACGGGATGAGCAGGTTGAGGCCGGGCTCGAGCTTGCGGTCAAACTTGCCGAGGCGCTCGACGATCCACGCTTCCTGCTGCGGCACGATTTTCACACCCTTCCAGATCGTGAGCACGGCCACGAACATGATGACGAGCATCAATGTTGAGAAAAGATCCATCTCCATAAAAAATCCCCCTGCTATTCCTTACGTTTGACGTAGAGCTTGTTGCCCTCGACTTCGACGATGGTGACGCGCGCGCCGCCCTCGATGGTTTCGGCGGTTTCCTCGTGCGCGATGAAGGCGCGCATCAGCGTGCCGGACCACTGCACCTGGCCTTCATGGCCCTTGCGCAGGCCGTCTGCCGATACGACTGCCGTCTCACCAACCACGCTGTTATAGGGTTTGTGTCCCTTGCTGCCGAAGCGCAAGCGTTTCATGGGTTTCCATAGCAAGATGGCCCAGAAGGTAGTGAGGCCGAAAAACCAGATCGCCTGCATGACATAGGCATCTTCCAGCACCAGGCCGGCTTTCACCACCACCGCTACGCAAAGCGCGGCCAGGCCCGCAAAAAACAGGCCAACGCCGGAAACACCGAACGCCTCCAGCGCCACGCAGATTGAACCAACGATCAGCCAGAAGACGGTGTTTGACATGGACCTAACCTATTTGGGTAAGGGTAAGGGATTATCCGTAAGCGTATTGAGATAGGAAATCAGGTCGGCGCGCTCCTCGGGTTTCTTGATGCCGGCAAAAGCCATCTTGTTGCCGGGAATGTGCTTCTTGGGATTGGTGATGAAATCCGACAGCTCCTGGAAGGTCCAGGTTTTCTCGTGCAGTTTTTTCAGCGCGTCGGAATAGGCATAGCCCTCGGCATGCGCGAAATGGCTGCCTAGCAGCCCGTACTGGTTGGGGCCGACGCCGTTCTTGCCGCCCTTTTCAAACGTGTGGCAGGAGGTACAGCGCTTGACCAGCGCCTTGCCCGCCTCGGGGCTGGCCTTGGCAAGGAAAGGCGCGATATCCACCGGCGCGGCCTCGGCCGCCGCGGTTTCACCGCCGCCCGCCGCTTCTTCCACCGCGCCTTCAATGGTATAACCGCGCTTTTCTTCATGCCCGTGGTGGCCGCCTCCCTCGTACAGGGCTTCGGCCACAAGGCCGGAAACCATGGCGACAATGCCCGCCAGCAGGATCGCGGCGGCTATTTTATTCATTTCCAAGTTGTGCATAGGGTTGGTTAACGAAGGGGTTGTGGGATTCGCGTCAACCTATAATATGCCCCTCACCTCAGTTCAATAAAGAAACGACGTGCGCCCCCTCATCCTCATCCCCGCCCGTTATGCCGCCACCCGCCTGCCGGGTAAGCCACTGGCCGATATCGCCGGGAAACCCATGATTGTGCATGTATTGGAGCGGGCGAAAGCTTCCGGCGTGGGCCGGGTTGTGATCGCCACGGATACCCCGGCGATCAAGGCCGCCGTGCACTTCGATGCGGTGATGACCCGCACCGACCATCCGTCCGGCTCGGACCGTATTTTCGAGGCGCTGCAAAAACTCGATCCGCAAGGCGAGCATGACGTAATCATTAATCTGCAGGGCGATATGCCGACGCTGGACCCGGCGGTCATCCGCGAAGTGCTGAAGCCGCTGGCGGACCCGAGGGTGGATATTGCCACGCTTGCCGCCGAGATTCATGATGAAGCGGAAGAGCAGGACCCCGCGGTGGTGAAAGCGTGGATTACATTTTCCTCCCCCTGGAAGGGGGAGGATCAAGGTGGGGGTCCCCTCTCCTCCATCCGATTCGCTGAAACAAGACAACCTTCCCCCTTCCAGGGGGAAGGAGTGAGAGTGGGACGCGCGGTGAACTTCAGCCGCACGCCGCCGCCGGGTGGCAGGCCGTTTTACCACCATATCGGCATCTACGCTTACCGCCGCGAGGCGCTGGAGCGCTTCGTCAACCTGCCCCCTTCCCCGCGGGAAAAAGCCGAGAAGCTGGAGCAGCTCCGGGCGCTGGAGGCGGGGATGCGCATTGACATCGCGGTGGTGGATACCGTACCCCTTGGGGTCGATACGCTGGAAACCTTGGAGAAAGCACGGGCTTACTATGCAGCAAAAACCACCGCTTGACGTTGTCGGCATCGGCAACGCGATTGTAGACGTGCTCTCGCCCTGCGAGGAGGAGAAGCTCACCGAGCTGGGGCTGACCAAGGGCAGCATGACGCTGATCGACGAAGCCATGGCGGAGCAGCTTTACAACAACATGGGCGGAGCCACGGAATGTTCCGGCGGTTCGGCGGCCAACACGCTGGCGGGGTTGGCGGGCTTAGGCGGCCGCTGTGCCTTCATCGGCAAGGTGAAGGACGACCAGCTGGGTGAGATTTTCGGCCATGACATGCGCGCCGCGGGGGTGGATTTTTCTACCCATGCCAGCGCCGACGGCCCGGCCACCGCCCGCTGCCTGATTTTTGTCACGCCGGATGCGCAGCGTACCATGGCGACGTATCTGGGCGCGTGCGGCAATGTGACGGAAGAAGATATCGATGAACAGCTCGTCACCGAAGGCTCCATTCTCTACGTGGAAGGCTATTTGTGGGACCCGGCGCACGCCAAGGCCGCCATCCGCCACGCGTGTGACATTGCCAAGAAGGCAGGCAAAAAGGTGGCGTTCACGCTCTCGGATACGTTCTGCGTGAAACGCCACCGCGCCGAATTCCTGGAACTGCTGGGCGGCACGGTGGATATCCTGTTTGCCAACGAGCACGAGCTGCTGGCGCTGTTTGACACCGATGATTTTGATTCCGCCTGCAAGAAATTGCGCGGGCGCTGCGAGATTGCCGCCATCACCTGCAGCGAGAGAGGTTGCGTGATTTTAACGCGCGACAAGACGCTTCCTGTCTCGGCGGAAAAAGTGGAGCACGTGGTGGATACCACCGGCGCGGGCGATTTGTTCGCCAGCGGCTTCCTCTACGGCGTAGCACGCAGCTGGGAGCTGGAAAAGGCGGCGAAGCTCGGCAACCGCTGCGCCGCGGTGATCATCCAGCAGATGGGCGCGCGCTCGATGCGGCCGCTGGCGCCTTTATTGGCGGCATGAGGAAGTACGCCGCTTACCTGCACCCGCATTTGCTTGCCGTTCTTGCCATGGGCTTTTCCAGCGGCCTGCCCTCCGCGCTGGTGTTCGGCACGCTCGCCATCTGGCTGAAAGAAGAAGGTATCAGCAAGAGCGCCATCGGCCTGCTCAGCGGCGTGACGCTGATTTATTCCTTCAAGCTTGCCTGGTCGCCGCTGATGGACAATGTGCGCATCCCCGTGCTGACGCGCCTGTTCGGGCAGCGGCGCAGCTGGTTTTTTGTTTCGCAGGCGGCGCTGGCGCTTTCTATCATCCTGCTAGGCATGACCAGCCCGGCGGAAAGCACGCTAATGGTGGGATTGTGCGCACTCTTAGTGGCGTTCTGCTCGGCGACGCAGGATATCGTGGTGGATGCCTACCGCATTGAGCGGCTGACACCGGAGCAGCAGCCCATGGGCGCAGCGATGGGTGTTTTAGGCTGGCGCATCGGCGCGCTGGCAAGCGGCGCGGGCGCGCTGTATCTGGCCACGTATTACGGCTGGGCGGCGACCTATTTCATGATGGCGCTGCTGCTGCCCATCGGCGCGCTGGCCGTGCTGGTTGCAGGCGAGCCCCCACGCACGGTGACGCAGGAAAAGCGCGAGGGAAACCCGCTGCAATGGTATGTCGCGCCGCTGAAGGATTTCATGCAGCGGCCCAACTGGGTGCTGCTGATCGTGTTCGTGTTTTCCTACAAGCTGGCGGATGCTTTCTTAGGCATCATGGCCAACCCGTTTTACTTAGAAGTGGGTTTCGAGAAAACCCAAATTGCTGACATTTCAAAAGTGTACGGGCTGATTGCCACGGTGGGCGGCGGCTTCCTGGGCGCCTGGATGGTGAAGAAATGGGGGCTTTTTGCCCCGTTATGGATTGGCGGCGTGGCCTGCGCGGTGACCAATTTGCTGTTCATCCCCCTGATTGCCGCCGGGCCGGACATGCTGCTGCTGGCCGGGATCATCACCTTTGATAATGCCAGCGTGGGTGTTTCTTCGACGGCGCTGGTGGCGTTCATGAGCGCGCTGTGCAAACGCGAATACACCGCCTCGCAATACGCCATGCTGACATCGCTCTTCACGGCGGCGCGCTCCTTAAGCTCGACACCGGCGGGGTGGGTGGCAGAAATACTGGGGTGGGAGGCGTTTTTCATACTCTCCGCCGCCCTTGCAGTGCCAGGGCTGGTGGCCCTGCGGCTGTTGCAAAGACGAAGTATAAATATGCCCCCGCAGCAAGCTGTGGGGTAAACCTTCAACGTAAATTTAAAATTACTGGGCCGGGGCGGCGGGAGCGCCGGCGGCCGGGGCGCCCTGCTTCATCTTGTCACGGCGGGCATGGCGCTTCTCAGCGCGGTTGGCGCGCATCTTTTCCCAGTCGGCATCAGACATGCCCTTCAGCGTGGCCAGGCGCTCTTCCGTGCGCTTGATGGCTTCGGCGCGGTTCTTCGGCGGACCGTCATAGCGCGCGAAGGCCGGCTTGCCGCCCGTAGGCGCGGCGGGCTCGGCGGGAGGGCTGACAGCCATGGCCATCGAAGCGGAGAGCAGGATGGCTGCTGCACCGGCGACCCAGGGTTTCATCATATGGAATCTCCTTCGAAAGAGTGAAACGGGGCGGCAGACACTTGCGGTGGGCATGCGTGTATGCCAACATACTGCCATGAAACCGGTTTTACTCTACATCACCGCCGCTGACAAGTTACAAGCAGTTAATCTCGCCCGTGCCCTGCTGGAAGCGCGGCTGGTGGCCTGCGCCAACGTGCTGCCGGGGGTGACCTCGCTCTACCATTGGGAAGGGAAGCTCACGGAAGCCGAAGAATGCGTGCTGATCGCCAAATCGACGGCGGACCGCGTGCGCGAAGTGGCGGCGATGGTGGCTGAGCTGCACACCTATGACACGCCCTGCGTGGTGGCGGTGCCCATCGAGGGCGGGGCAGCGGAATTCCTGGCGTGGGTGGAGCGCGAGACGGCCTCTTGACGGGGCGGCTTTAAGCTTTTAAGCCCTAGTGGCCACCCTGCTGGGGCGTCGCCAAGTGGTAAGGCAGCGGTTTTTGGTACCGCCATTCCCAGGTTCGAATCCTGGCGCCCCA
>CAZUKF010000068.1:0-1704 GCA_964620765.1 uncultured Rickettsiales bacterium
GCAACACCTCATAATTTTACGTTAATTACCAAACCAGCCATGCAACAAGGCCGCGTAGCGAAGGATCTACTTAGTAGATTCTTCACTTCGTTCAGAATGACAAGTTCATGGATCCCGGCCTTCGCCGGGACGACGATTACATATAAAATAAAAAACCCCGGCATTTTTGCCGGGGTTTTTGTTGAGTGAGACAGTCCTCTTACGGAGGGGTCATATCGCCACCGGCCGCTTTGCCGCCGCTGACGCTCGGGGGGCGCACGCCGTCCGGTACTTCGGACTTGAATTCGACACCCATTTCCTTGGAGGTCTTCTTCAATTCGTCCATCACTGCCATCGCCTTCTTCTTCCATGCCTCTTCGTTTGCAACGGCCGACTCGCCGGCTTCCTTGAAGGCAACACCGGCAACTTCTGCGCCGTTTTTCTTCAAGGATACTTCAGCCTCGGTCTTGGCAGCCGCAGCCTTACCGGCGGACTTGTCGGCAGCTTCCAGGCCTTCGCGGTCTTGGACGGCCTTCTCGGTCTTTTTCACTGCCAGGTCAGCGAGCTTGTCAATTTGCTCATCAGACTTGCCGGCAGTGCTCTTCATGGCTTCGTCGACGAACTTCTTCTCGTCAAACCGTTCAGCTGCCTTGGAATCCACCCTTTCAAGAAGCGCTTTCTTCTCCTTGGCGTATTCCTTGAGTTTTTCCTCGAGGCCATTCAGCTTGTCGATGCGGGTATTTTTTTCCGCGATCATGGTGCCAACCCCGGTTCGGTCACCAGCAATCTGCTGTGCGGCAGCCTCTTCAACGACACCTTGCGCGCGTGCCTTCACGCTGTCGCTGCGTTCAAGCGTGGGCAGCTGTGTCTCGGTCTGGCGTACGGCACTGAGCTGCTCGCCGTCGGTGCGCAGCTGAGTACCGGCATCATTTGCCGCAGTAACCACTGCGGCGACATTGAGAACGCCGGTTTCAGGATTCCTGTTAGCGTCCACGATGGCCTGGAAGCGCTTATTAGCAAGTTCCTGGGCATCCTTGGCGTTTTGGTCAGGGTTGTCGTTGCCTTTGAGGCCGGCGACATAAACCTGCGCATCAGCCAGCAGCGTGTTGCGGGCAGCGTCGAGAGCTTGCTTGTCGGCAACCATCTTGTCGTTGAGAACCTGAGCCTGACCTTTCATCACGCCCGCCTGCTTCCTAAGGAGATCGGCGTCCATTAACAGATCCGGGTCACCTTTAGCTGCTCCAAGCGTGCGTTCATTGTCAATATCGTATTGGGTACGGACCTGGTCTATTTTCACCTTCGCCGCTTTGGATACCTTCGTGGCCTCTTCCGTTGTGAGTTCCGCATCAGGCATGAAACCAAGTTCGGCTTTCGCCAGCGTATGTGCAGCCTGGATAAATTCAAGTTCAGCTTTGCCGCGAATGTCAGTCGCTGATTCTGCTCCCGGTGCAGCCGGAGCAGGCGTCGGGGTAAACTCAGCCTTGGGTCTCGCGGCAAGGGTAACATCTGCGGCATCCGGCTTCGCTGTCCAGGGGACATCTATAGTATCAGTGGCCGGGCCGGGTTTGCCAACTGGCGGCGGGGGCGCCGTGGTAGAAACCGGGATGGTGATTGCTTCCGGCGGTTTCACACCAGCCGGGCGCGGTTCGGGCGCGGTTTCCAGTACCACGGCTTCCGGCGGTTTCACACCAGCCGGGCGCGGTTCGGGCGCGGTTTCCAGTACCA
>CAZUKF010000068.1:1804-10375 GCA_964620765.1 uncultured Rickettsiales bacterium
TCGGGCGCGGTTTCCAGTACCACGGCTTCCGGCGGTTTCACACCAGCCGGACGCGGGTCGGGCGCGGTTTCCAGTACCACGGCTTCCGGCGGTTTCACACCAGCCGGACGCGGGTCGGGGGCTATGGCAATGGGGTCTACCGGCTTAGCAGTTGCTGCAAGTTTCGCCTTGGTGTCTTCCTGCAACCGGTCGGTTTCAGCCACGGTGCCGTTTACTCCGCCGGGCATCAGGCTCGCGACGAGCGCAGTGGCTTGGGACTGATTCTGCGCATCATTCACCTCAATGGCAAGCGGGCTGGCCGGTTCCATGGCGATCCGGTTGCGCAGTTCTTCCGGGGTGATGCCTTTTTGAGCGGCGATGTTATTCTCCACCGCCATTTGCAGGCTCTGCTGGTTCAACTCGTTGACCACGAGGTTGGTCGCATCCGAGCGAGTGGCATAGCCTAAAGCAACCAGCTTCGCCTTGGCTTTATTCGTTTCGGCCTCAATGGCGCTGGCAAGCGGACCACCTGCATCCTCGTTATTGAGGGCATTCTGCAGATCTTCCACCGTCATGTTATTTCGGACAGCGACATTGCGGAACACTGCATCCTGCAGCGCGTTATTTGCAACGGCCGGGGTTACCGGCCCGCCCGCAATGGCAGCGCCCGCTTCCACAGCGCCGAGGGCGGTGGCAAGAACGTCAGATTCTTTGCCGTTCAGCGCAGCCTTAATGCCCGGAAGCGCGGCGTTGAGATCCGCGCCCGGTTTGAGGGCGGCCGAGAGCTGGTCGTAGAGAGCCTTTTCTTCCGGCGTCAGGGTATCCTTGTCCTGCAGCTCGGAGAGGGCAGCCTTCAGCGCTTTCTTGATACCCGTGAGCTTTTCCAGCTCATTGGCATCGAGGCCGTCGGCCAGGTTGACCGCGTTCAGCTTCTTCTTCAGCGCTTCCACCGCGCTTTCTTCGAAAGCGTCGTCAACGGCAGCGGTTCTCCTGTTGCCCGTTCTCTTCCTGTCGCCGGCGTCTTTGGCGGGTTCATCGTCATCGGCGTCGCGGCCTTCACCCCTGCCTTCGCCCCTGCCTTCACCGCTCTTGCCCTGCAGCAGTTCGGTGAGCAGCTGCATCAGCAGCTCGAGCATTTCCTTGTTCTCGCCTTTGCCTTCGGACCTTTCGCCCCTCTTCTTCTTGCCGCTCAGCTTGTCGAGAATATCGCTCAGGGCTTCTTTCTGGTCGTCATCAAGGTCGGAGTTCTTGATCGTGTCCCTGAGTTTCTTGATGGCGTCAGTTTCTTTGCCCGATTCGTCTTTATCTTTAGTATCCCTGCCGCCCGTATCCCGGCGCGCCCTGCGCGGCTCGGTCTTGTTCCGGTCGCTGGCGGCGGCCACGCCTTCATCCGGATCCGGCATCTTCAGCGCACCGACGCGGTTGGGCTTTCCTGCTTTCTCTCTTTCGTCCATCGCGGCTTTGAGCTCATCCGCCTTCTTTTCAAATTCCTGGCGAGCGGCGAGTTCAGCCTTCCGGGCTGCGAGCAACGCGGCCTCAGCGGGGTTGGGGAAGTTTTCCATCTGCTCAACTTGCTTGCTGAGCGTTTCAATCTGCTTGTGGTTGGCTGCGCGCTGCCCGGCCATGGTCGTTCTTTCGGCCGAGGTCATGCCCTGCGTAGCAAAGGCGCCCTTGGACGCATCGAGCTGGTTGTTCATCAGCTGCATCGTTGTGGCACGATCCTGAGTGCGTTCTTCTTCGCTATAAGGTTTATAATTTGGGTTCTTCAGCCCATAGGGGGGAAGTACCTCGAGGGCGCTATTTTGTTTCTTGGTGAAAACGTCAGCCGAATGCTCCACCAGGCTCGTGGTGGTCTCACGGTATTTCTTGGCATCCTCGCGGTTCATGCCCGTTGCGTCCTTGGGAGCGGGGGCGGGGGCTACGTCAGGCATAATATTCTCCTTTTTTAAATGGGGGGCGCACACCGCGCCTTTCCTTATTTCTCATTGTACACGGTCCTTTAGGGGGCAGTATGAAGATTATGTTACGATTTCAGAATGTTACAGTTTTATGACAAAACGCATTCCCCCTTGGAAAAACAACAAGAAATGTGCTATGAAGGGGCATCAGAAGCGGTCTGCCCGACGGGTCTTAGAAAAATAAAAATAGTTAATTTTTTGGCGCGGTCAAAAAACCATGCAGCAGGGTGAGCATAGCGTAAAGGCAGATATGGACGGCCTGAAGCTCGCGCTCTGGGCGGTGGGTGGTTTTTTTGCGCTTAGCCTGTTTCCGGTAGGTATGGCGGCGCTCTCCGGCCCGGCCGCGGCAGGTGCAAGCAGCGGCTTCACGGCCCCGCTGCAGGACTATTTTCATATTCTACTCTTCTTTATTATAGGGCTGGTTTCCTCCTGGCAGGCGCGGGTGGGGATTTTCCTGCTGCCGCTTTCGTTCGCCTTCATGCTCTGCATCGGCGCGCTGACGGATATATCCATGGCGCAGCTGCCGCTGGCGCGGGTTTCCCTGTTTGCCTTCACGCTGTTCTTCGCGCTCGCCGTCAGCGCGGCCTATACGCGGCTCTTTGTAATATGCGCATCCGTCGCGGCGGCTTTTGCCTATTTCCTCGGTACGCGCTACATGCAATTTGCGCCGGATGTGGCCTCGCTGCCCTTTTTCCTCGCGGGAACGGTTTTAAGCGCTGGGCTGATCATCGGCTGCGGCGTGAGCCTCGGTATCGCCACACACGGTTATCTGGCCAGGGCCAGGCTGCTTGCCGCTCGCGTGCCGCTTATCCGGCTTTTCCTGGCAAGGCAGTAAAGAAACAGGTCGGGCTGCCGGTGTGGCAGGCCGGGCCGCTCTGCTCCACCTCCGCCAGCAGTGTATCCCCATCGCAGTCCAGCGTCAGCTTCACCAGCTTCTGCGTGTTGCCGGAGGTATCGCCCTTGCGCCACAGCTCCCCGCGTGAGCGCGACCAGTAAACCATCCGCCCCTCGGCCAGGGTGCGCGTGAGTGCTTCCTCGTTCATCCACGCCAGCATCAGCACGGCCTTGGTAGCCGTATCCTGCGCCACTACGGGGATAAGACCGTCTGCCCCGAACTGTATCTGCTTGAGGCTTTCCGAAATCACTCTATTATCCTGCGCCATGACCGAAATATTGATTGAAGCAAAAGGCATTAGCAAGCGTTATGGCGCCCGCGCGGCGGTGGAGGGCGTGAGCCTCTCGCTGAAGTCGCGGCAGGTGATGACGCTGATCGGCCCCAACGGCAGCGGCAAGACCACGCTGATGCGCCTACTGCTCGGGCTGGAGCGCCCGGACTCCGGCAGCGTTACGCGCAAGGAAGGCCTCAAGGTGGGCTACATGCCGCAGAAGTTGAAAATAGATCCGGTGTTCCCGCTCACCGTGCACGGCTTTCTCACGCTGCACACGCAGCGCGAATGGCCGGAAGCGGCGGAGCTGGCGCAGGTTTGCGGGGAGGTGGGCATCACGCCGGTGCTGCATTCGCCCATGCACGGGCTTTCCGGCGGCGAGCAGCAGCGCGTCATGCTGGCGCGCGCCCTGCTTTCCTCGCCGGAGCTGCTGGCGCTGGACGAGCCGGTGCAGGGGGTGGACGTCACCGGCCAGGCTGAGATGTATTCGCTCATCACCCGCGTGGCGCGCGAGCGCAAGCTCGCCGTGCTCATGGTGAGCCATGACCTGCATTTGGTAATGGCGGCGACGGACGAGGTGGTGTGTATGAACCACCATGTCTGCTGCGCCGGCCACCCCCACAGCGTGCGCACGGACCCGGCCTTCACCCAGCTTTTCGGGCCCGAGGTCGCGGCGTCGCTGGCCGTATATACCCACCATCACAATCACGTGCATAGCTGATGATGTACGGTTCCCATTTATATAGCGTCATCCCCGCCTTGAGCGGGGATCTCAGGCATCCGCAGGGGCTCCCCCCAGATCCCCGCTCTCCGCTTCGCTGCGGCGGGGATGACGCGAGGGGGGAGTAATGGAGCCGTTCCTCATAAGCGCTCTCGTCGGTGGTCTCGGCATGGCGGCGATGTGCGGGCCGCTGGGCTGCTTCATCGCCTGGTTGCGCTTGGCCTATTTCGGCGACGCCATCGGCCACGCGGCACTGCTGGGTGTTGCACTCTCGTTATTTCTCTCGCTGGACCTGACGCTCGGCATCGTCTTCGCCTCGCTTGCCATGGCGCTGCTGCTGGTGCGGCTGCAGCGCGACACGCGCCTTTCGGCCGACATGCTGCTCGGCGTGCTGGCCCACGGCGCGCTGGCATTCGGCCTCGTCGCCATTTCACTGATGCACTACCCGTTTGACCTGCAGGCCTATTTGTTCGGCGACATCCTCACCCTCACGGGGGATGACCTGGTGCTTATTTATTCCGCCACCACCACCGTTCTCTTCCTGCTCGCCGCCAACTGGAAGAGCCTGATGCTGATGGTGGCCAGCCGCGAGATCGCGCTGGCCGAAGGCGTGAAGGTGGAGCGCCTGCGCACGATGCTGATGGTGCTGATCGCGCTGGCGGTGGCGGCTTCCGTGAAAGTGGTGGGCCTGCTGCTAGTGACGAGCATGCTCATCATCCCCGCCGCGAGCGCCCGCGCCATCTCCCGCACGCCGGGCAGCATGGCCTGTTTCTCGGTGCTGATAGGCGTTCTCGCCGTAACGGGTGGACTTGCTGCATCGTATTATTATGACACGCCGTCGGGTCCTTCGGTGATACTGGCGGCGATTATACTGTTCATGTTCACCCGAATTTTTCCTGTCATCCTGAGCGGAGTCTTGCATAAGCAAGGCGGAGTCGAAGGATCTACTTCTACCGCTAGAAAGTAGATCCTTCGCTACGCTCAGGATGACAGGTTAGTCAGCCGAATTCTGCGATTACGGGGACGTGATCCGAAGGCTGCGTCCAGTCACGCGCATCCGTAAGCGTATCCACTTTTTTCAATGACGAACTCAGCGGCCCGGTGTGCCAGATATGGTCCAGCCGCCGCCCGCGGTTGGATTTCTTCCAATCTTTATTTCGGTAGCTCCACCAGCTGTAGAGCTTCTGGTCATGCGGGGTGAAGCGTCGCGCCGCGTCCTGCCACTGGTGCGCGGCAAACAGCGCGTCCAGCCGCTCCACCTCCGGCGGCGTGTGGCTCACCACGTTCAGCAGCTGCTTGTGGCTCCACACGTCATGCTCGCCGGGGGCGATGTTGAGGTCTCCCACTAAAACCATCTTGTCGGTTTTTTTGCGGTTGGCCGCGAACCACTCTTTCATCGCCACCACGTAATCCAGCTTGAAGCCGTAATAGGGGTTCTCCACCCGGTCTGGAATATCACCACCCGCGGGCACGTAAAAATTATGCAGCTCGGTGCCATTGGGCAGCGTGGCCGCGATGTGGCGCGCATCCGGCGCATCCATCAGCGAAAGCCCGTGCACTTTCGCCAGCGGCAGGCGCGAAAGAATCGCCACCCCGTTATAGCCCTTCTGTCCGCGCGCCGCGATATGCGTGTAGCCCAGCGCCTTGATGCCGTCATGCGGGAACAACTCGTCCACCACCTTGATTTCCTGCAGGCAGATGACGTCCGGCGTATGCTCATCCACCAGCTTTGATAGCAGCGGCAGGCGCAGGCGCACGGAGTTGATATTCCAGGTAGCGATTTTCATGAAGTGTGAAGCTAGCACATTTCCCAGTATCGTCATCACCCGAGTTGCGAAGCAACTATAGGGTGATCCATCTTGCGCTAGGAGAGATGGATGGCCCTATAATCCCTTCGGGATTCGGGCCATGACGAAAAAAGACCCGGCATAAAGCCGGGTCTTGAGTATCGCAGGACGTTTACCTCGATGTAACACCCGTTACATCATGCCATTACTATTACAAGAGTCGTGCCAACCCTGAAAACGGCTCTCAGAGCCGATTTCAGGTTAATTTGCAATTTTTTGTGCACATAAAATATGCAAACTGAAAAACACTGCACATTTTCTAATCACGCCTTGCGGCACCCCGCAGACAGCCTATATTCACCCCATGACAGACATTCTCATCGCCGGCGGCGGCCTCACCGGGCTGACCATGGCTCTCGCGCTGGCGCGGGTCGGGCTTTCCATCACGCTGGTGGACCGCGAGCCGTATTCCACCCAGCTTTCCCCGCGCTTCGACGGCCGCGTCAGCGCGGTGGCGCGCGGCAGCAAGCACGTGCTGGCGCATTTGGGCGCGTGGGCGGGCATGGCGCCGCACGCCGAGCCGATACTCGACATCCGCGTTTCCGACGGCAACTCGCCGTTCTATCTGGATTACAACCACGCCGAAGTCGGCACCGAGCCCTTCGGGTGGATCGTCGAGAACCGCTACCTCCGGCAGGCGCTGGCCGACGCCGTGGCGCTCCATGACAACATCACCATCCTTGCGCCCGCTGCTCTGGAGCATATTGAAACCAATGCGCACGGTGTGAGCGCGCGTCTCTCTACGGGGCAGGAAATCCGCGCGCGGCTGCTGATCGGCGCCGACGGGAAAAATTCCCGCGTACGCGAGTTGTGCGGCATCGGCACGCTTGCGGGTTCGTACAGCCAGACCGCCATTGTCTGCACCATTGCGCATGCGAACCCGCATCACGGCCTCGCGCAGGAGCGCTTCCTGCCCGCCGGGCCGTTCGCCGTGCTGCCGATGCAGAACAACCAGTCGTCGCTGGTGTGGGTGGAGAAGAGCGAAGACGCGCCCACCTATCTCAAACTGCCGGAAGAAGAATTCGTGGCTGAAATCGCCGAGCGGGCAGGGGCGTATCTCGGTGCGCTGAAAACCGTGGGGCCGCGCTTCTCCTATCCACTCAGCTTTCTCCACGCCAAAACCTATGTCGCCCCGCGCACTTGCTTGGTGGGAGATGCGGCGCATGCCATTCATCCCATCGCGGGGCAGGGCATCAATCTCGGGTGGCGCGACGTGGCGGTGCTGGCCGAGATCATCGAGGAACGTGTGCGCCTGGGGTTGGATATCGGGGCGGCGAACGCGCTGGCGCATTACCAGCGCTGGCGGCGGTTCGACAACACCGCCATGCTCGCAGTCACGGATTCGCTCACCCGCCTGTTCGGCTTACATCTGCCGCCCGTGCGCCTCGCACGCGGTCTTGGCCTGTGGGGCGTGGGGCGCGTGAAGCCGCTGAAGCGCTTTTTCATGCGTCACGCCATGGGCCTGACGGGCGATCTGCCGAAGATGATCCGCGAGGCGGCATGAGGAATAAAAAAGCGCTGGAGTTCCTCATTCTTTTCGTATTGCTGCCGCTGCTGATCATGCTGTTAGACCAGCGCCGCCTGCTGCTGATGCTGCTGTGGCTGGCCACGGCCTACGTGATCTACGTTCTCAAGCGTAACCATGAAATGGATTTCCGCGCCGAGTGGAATGCGCGCGCCATCACGCGCGAGGCGCTGCTGCCCATCCTTGCACGCTTCGGCATCTGCGCCGTTGCGCTTATGGCATTCACGCTGGGCCTGGAGCCGGAGCGCTTTCTTTCCTTCCCGCTGCAACGGCCTGGCACATGGCTGCTGGTGATGTTCTTCTACCCGCTGCTTTCGGTTGCGCCGCAGGAGCTGGTGTTTCGCAGCTTCTTCTTCCGCCGCTACGCCGACCTCTTCACGAAAAACTGGCACATGGCCACGCTCTCGGCGTTGGCGTTCGGCTTCGTGCATATCGCGCTGGGCTGGGTGGCGGTGATCTTAAGCGGTATCGGCGGGTGGTTTTTTGCCCGCACTTATGATAAACATAAATCACTGGCGCTGGTGGTGCTGGAGCATGCGCTGTATGGCTGCTTCGTATTCACCATCGGCCTCGGCTGGTATTTTTATTCGGGCAGGCAATGAGCGAGCAACCCAACAAGTGGAAAGCCTACGAACCGCTGCTGGTGGTCATTGTCGTAGCAGGCGCGGGCGCCGTCGCGCTGATGCCGTACATGCGCTGGATGCACGGTTTCATGGGCCTGTTCCTGCTTATCTTCGCGCTGTTCAAGCTGATGGATCTTCCCGGCTTCGTGAAGGGCTTCATGAAGTATGACCTGCTGGCGCAGCGCCAGCAGGTCTACGCGCAGACCTACCCGTTCATCGAGCTGGCGCTGGCCTGCGGCTGGCTTTCAGGTGCGGCGGTGGCGCCCACGGCGATGGCCACGCTGCTGGTCATGGGCATCGGCGCCTTCAGCGTGATCCGGGCGCTCGCCCGCGGGCTGGACGTCAAATGCGCCTGCCTCGGCACGCTGCTTTCGGTGCCGCTTTCCAGCATTTCGGTGGTAGAAAACGTGGGCATGGCGCTTATGGCCGCCTGGGAGCTGCTAGCCTAGCTTTCTGGCCTCTTCGGGTAACATAATAGGAATCCCATCCCGGATGGGGTAGGCTAGCCCGGCCTTTTCGCTGATAAGCTCCTGTTTTTCGGCATCCAGCTTCAGCGGCCCCTTGGTGACGGGGCAGGCGAGGATTTCCAGCAGGCGGGGGTCAATCGTGCTCATAATTCGCTATATTAACCCCCAAACAGGGGCTTGCAATCCTTTTTGTCCCCGCTATATTCCCCCTCTCGTTTAAATGGATATATGCGGGCGTAGCTCAGCGGTAGAGCGCCACCTTGCCAAGGTGGATGTCGAGAGTTC
>CAZUKF010000069.1:0-10241 GCA_964620765.1 uncultured Rickettsiales bacterium
GGGGAGATCCCGCAACCAGTGCGGGGTGATATTTTACATAAAGCTCGTGCCATCAAAGAGGCCCTCAGTGAGCAAGAAATCATAGAGTGTTTCACCCGCGCGCAGTTTGAAAAACTCATCGCCCCGCTGGTGGATAAAACCCTTGATGCCTGCGGCCAGGCCCTGCGCGATGCGAAGCTGAATCCCAAAGACGTCAAGGGCATCGTCCTCGTTGGCGGCTCCACCCGTGTGCCGCTGGTCCGCCGTAAGGTGGAAGAATTCTTCGGCCAGAAACCGCTGGCGGACGTCAACCCCGATGAAGTCGTCGCCGTCGGTGCGGCGCTGCAGGCGGAGGGCCTCACGCACGGCTCCGACAACCTGCTGCTGGATGTTATCCCCCTTTCATTAGGGCTGGAAACCATGGGCGGCCTCACCGAGAAGCTCCTCCCGCGCAACACGCCCATCCCCGCTGCCGTGGCGCAGGAATTCACCACCTACAAGGATGGCCAGACCGGTATGCAGATCCACGTCCTGCAGGGCGAGCGTGAAATGGCCGCAGACAACCGCTCGCTGGCACGCTTTGACCTCAAGGGCATCCCGCCGCTCCCGGCCGGCATCGGCCGCGTGCGCGTCACTTTTAACGTGGATGCAGACGGGCTGCTTTCCGTAACCGCTGAAGAGCTAACCACCGGCGCTACCCAGCATATCGAGGTAAAGCCCTCCTACGGGCTGGAACCTGAGGAAATCGGCCGCATGCTGCGGGAGAGCATGGAAAAGGCAAGGGAAGACATCACCGGGCGCCTACTGGCCGAAGCGTGGGTAGAGGCCGAGCGGGTAATTATCGAAACCGAATCGGCCATGAAGGCGGACCCGGACCTACTCAACGAGTCCGAGCGCACCCTGATTACCCGCCAGATCGGCTACTTACGGGAAGCCGCCGGGGAGGGAGACCGCGACCGCATTGACGTGGAGGCCGCCCAGCTCGCCCGCCTGACCCAGAATTTCGCTGAAAGACGGATGGACAAAGCCATCGGCTCTGCCTTAAAAGGGGCGCATGTCGACGAGGTTTGAGTAATGCCTAAGATCATATTCGTATACCAGGATGGCCGCGAGCGCGTGGTAGAAGCCCCCAAGGGCATCTCCGTGCTGGAAGCCGCCCACCGCTTTGATGTGCCGCTGGAAGGCGCTTGCGAGGGCTCACTTGCCTGCTCCACCTGCCATGTGATCGTGGATGAAGCGTGGTTCACAAAACTTAACGCCGCCAAGGAAGAAGAGGAAGACATGCTCGACCTCGCCTTTGGCCTGCAGCGCACGTCTCGCCTTGGTTGCCAGATCATTTTAACCGATGAGCTGGACGGCCTGAAAGTTGCGCTCCCCGGTGCCACGCGGAACATGATGGTGGATAAGAAGTAATATCTTAAACCGTCATCCCCGAGAGGAAAGCTGCTTGTTGCAACAAAGATCCCCGCCTTCGCGGGGATGATGTTTTATAGAGGTAAAATCTCGACAGGCGCAACGCCTTCGCGTATGCTTCGGTCCTCTTTCCCACCTCAGGAGGAATTTCCCGATGTTTGGCAGCAACAACGGCAAACGAAAGATGAAACTGTCTTTCAAAAATTCTGACGCTTCAGCCGAGCAGATCACCGCGTATAAAAAGCTTTTCTTCATCCTCGTCATCGCCATCACACTGGTGACGGTGCTCACCTCCAGCGTGCCCTTCCTCTCGCGCGAGCAGGTAGACGGCATGCTGACCGGCTTCTCCGAAGAACTCTCCACCTACGCGCAATCCAGCGGCTCACAGGCCAGCTTCACCTACGGAGCAGTGGAAGTAGCGGGCAGCGGCTATCAGCGCCGCGCGCTGGTAGCTAATCCTTCGCTCAGCGTCTCCCGCACCCTGTGGTTCGGCCCGCAGACCATCACGCTCAGCGCCCCCAACATGGTCCTGCTGCCGGACCCATCGGGCACGGGCAGCTTCATCGTCGAATTCCCCGAGCCGCTTACCATCTCCGAGCGCGGCATTCCCAGCCACACGCTCTCCTTCCCGGACGGCCCAGGCCGCTACGCCGTGATCCCGCAAGGCAGCGGCGAGGACCGCCAGTACCTGCACACGCTCATCCTGCCGCCGCGTTTCCAGCTTTCTTCCTATAACGGCGGCAAGCTCATGGTCACCTATGATGCTGGCCCCCGTGCGGCACTGCGCTACACGCCCTCCCAGCTGAAATCGGAAACCAGCGTTGCCTTCCGCAACCTGGCGCTGGTGGGCCAGGATTCCACCGTGCAAATCGGCTCGCTTTCTTCCGCTGCCACGCGTGCACCGGCAGAAGAGGGGCGCATCGCCTTTGATACCAGCCTTACGCTGAATGATATCGCTGTTAAGAAGGGCAGCGAGCTGGAAGGCCCGTATTCCTTCAAACTCAGCGCGGCAGGCAAGCGCCTCGGGGGTGCCGCGGGCGCAGCCAACCCTGAAAGTGATGTAGACGTGAAAGAGCTGGTGCTCTCAGCCGACCAGTTCCAGCTTTCCGCCGCCGGCAAGATGAAACGCACGGCAGACGATTCGCTCCCCTATGGCGGGCTGGACGTGAAGGTGAAACATTTCTCCAGCTTACGTAACAGCAACACGCTGGCGCCGGAAATCAAGCTCGCCCTCGTTGAGATGGCCAGCCGCGCCACCGGCGCAGATGCCAGCACGGCGGATGACCTGGCCTTCAGCGTTCAACGTGAAAAGCTGGGCAGCCTGATGATCGGCGCCAGCCGCTTTGAAGAGCTGGCTGCCATTTTCATCTCGCGCGCCCTGCTTGGCGGCGCAGCGCCTCTGCTGTTGCCCGAAGGTACGCCCGCCACCGGCGGCGAGCCACCCGCCCAACCCATCGATACGCCCGAACCCTCCAAAGAAAAGCCCAGCACCTGATGGCAACCGCAGCAAAAGCCAAGGTAAACAAACCCTCGCGCCTGCCGGAATGGGACCTGGATGATCTTTATTCAGGCACCGAAGATCCGCGCCTTACCAAAGCGCTGACGGAGGCAGATTTGCTCAGCAATCGCTTTGCAAAAGACTATGCCGGCAAGGTGGAGCAGCTCAGCGGCGAAAAGCTGGCACAGGCTATCACGGAATATGAAGTTCTCTCCGAGCTCATGGGGCGCATCGGCACCTATGCTTATCTCGTCTATGCCAAGAAAACGAGCGATCCCGCCATCGGCCAGTTCTTCCAAAATATGCAGGAAAAACTCACGGATTATTCCTCCCGCACGCTGTTCTTCACACTCGCCATCAACAAAATCGGCAACCGCGAGCTGGATGACAAGCTCAAAACCCCCGCACTCGCCCGCTACGCCCCCTGGCTGCGCGACGTGCGCGCCTTCAAACCCTTCCAGCTTTCGGACGAGCTGGAGCAGATGCTGCATGAAAAGCAGGTGGCGGGTCGCGCCGCCTGGGTGCGGCATTTCGATGAAACGCTCGCCGCCATGCGCTTCCCCATCGGCCGTAAGATGGTGACCGAAGCCGAAGCCTTCCACCTCATGACCTCAAAAGACGGACAGGCCCGCAAGAAAGCTGCCCTCTGCATCGGCGACACGTTCAAGCAGCACGCCAAGACCTTTGCGCTCATCAGCAGCACGCTGGCCAAGGACAAGGAAATCGAAGACCGCTGGCGCAATTTCAAGCGCCCCATCTCCTCGCGTAACGTGAGCAACTACATCGAAGACGAGGTGGTAGATGCGCTGATCTCCGCCGTCCGCCGCAGCTACCCGCAGCTTTCGCACCGCTACTATGCGCTGAAAGCCCGCTGGTTCGGCAAGAAAAAACTCGAGTACTGGGACCGCAACGCCCCCATCCCCTTTGATGCAGACCGTAGTTACGGCTGGACGGAAGCGCGTGACCTCGTGCTTTCCTCCTACCGCAATTTCTCACCGCAACTGGCCGATATCGGCCGCAAATTCTTCGAGAAGGGCTGGATCGACGCCGGCGTGCAGCCTGGCAAAATGTCCGGCGCGTTCTCGCACCCCTGCGTACCCAGCGTGCATCCCTACATCATGATGAACTTCCAGGGCAAATCGCGCGACGTGATGACACTGGCGCACGAGCTCGGCCACGGCGTACACCAGGTTCTCGCCGGCCCGCAGGGCCAGCTCATGTCCGACACCGCACTCACGCTGGCGGAAACCGCCTCCGTCTTCGGCGAGCAGCTCACCTTCCGCGAAATGGTGAAGCGCGAAACCAACGCCAAGCGCAAGAAGGCCCTCATCGCCGCCAAGGTGGAGGACATGCTCAACACCGTGGTGCGGCAAATTGCCTTCTGCACCTTTGAAATCGAGCTGCATGACGCCCGCCGCAATGGAGATCTCACGGCCGAGCAAATCAGCGAGATGTGGCTGGAAGTGCAGAATGAAAGTCTGGGCCCCGCCATCAAGCTGCACGGCAATTACCGCTATTTCTGGACGTACATCCCCCATTTTATCCATTCGCCGTTTTACGTCTATGCCTACGCATTCGGCGACTGCCTGGTGAACTCGCTTTACGCGGTGTACGAGAAGGGGAAGGTGAAAGACTTCCAGCAGAAATACCTCGACATGTTGGCAGCAGGCGGCACGCTGCGCCACAAGGAACTCCTCGCCCCCTTCGGGCTGGATGCCACAAGGCCGGATTTCTGGCAGCAGGGCCTGAATATCATTTCCGGCTATATCGACGAGCTGGAAAAGACCTAGCGGGCAAAGCCGTTCCTGCCTGCACCTAGTTCATGCTGCCGCCGCTCCAGCCATGATTTAGCTTCGCGGAAACGGTTGCGCGTTTCAGTCGCCGTCTCACCCAGCATATCATCCGCGATCAGCATATTAGAAACGGTCTCCAGCGCACCCGGCTGGCGCACGGTAAACTCCAGCGCGTTCGCCTCTTCCCTGTCTTCCATCCGGTCACGCTTCAGCACGCGCGATACCGTGAACCCGCGCCTTGCTCCGCGTCCGTCATGTTGTCGAATTGCAGCTTCACCTCGGGAATGATGGGGGAGTCAAAATGGGCAGAGCTGTCTTCGCGGTAGTTGGTATGATAGCTGATCGAAACTTCCATCAGCCCGGGCTTATAAGTGTGCCTCACCTTAAGCCGCCGTCATCTGCAGCATGCGTAGCAGCGGCTTTTTTGCCGCTGCCAGCAGTTCCGGCGAAAGCGTCAGCTCCGGCGTGCGGTTTTTCATGCAGAGATAAAGTTTTTCCAGCGTATTGAGTTTCATGAACGGGCAGGTGTTGCAGGCAATGCACGCGCCGCCCACCAACCCCGGCACCTCGATAAAAATGCTGCCCGGCGAGCGCTTGCGCATTTCATGAAAAATCCCCGGCTCGGTCAGCACGATGAAACTTTCGCCCGGCCGCTCCTGCGCAAATTTGATCAGCGAAGAGGTGGAGCCGATATGCTCAGCGTGGTTCAGCAGCGCTTCCGGGCATTCCGGGTGGGCGATGACATGCGCGCTGGCGTTGCGCGTTTTCAGGTTGATGAGTTCCTTTTCCGAGAACCGCTCATGCACGATACACGTGCCGTCCCACAGCAGCATATCGCGCCCGGTTTTCTTGTTCAGGTAGGCGCCGAGATATTTATCCGGCGCGAAAATGATTTTTTGCTCCGCCGGCAGCTGGCGGATGATTTTTTCTGCGTTGCTGGAGGTAACGATAATATCCGAAAGCGCCTTCACCTCCGCCGAGCAGTTGATGTAACTCACCACGATATGCTCCGGGTGCGCCTCCCTGAAAGCCCTGAACCGGGCAGGCGGACAGGATTCCTCCAGCGAGCAGCCGGCCTTGAGGTCCGGCAGCAGCACCTGCTTCGTGGGGTTGAGGATCTTCGCACCCTCCGCCATGAATTTCACGCCGCAGAAAACAATTACATCCGCACTGGTCTTCGCCGCCGCCTGCGCCAGCTGCAGCGAGTCACCCACGAAATCGGCAATCTCCTGCAGCTCGTCTTCCTGATAATAATGCGCAAGGATGACGGCATTCATCTCCCGCCGCAGGCGGTTGATTTCCTCTTCCAGCTGCGCCGGCGGAAGGTTGGTTGTGTTAACGGGGGCGTTCTGCAGCATAGCCCGCTACTATAACGCTAATTTGGCAGATAATAAACAATATGTTACGAGGCCTTATCGAGCCATTCCAGGGCAAAAGGCCGCTCCAGGAGCGAGGAAATGGCTGAATCTACGCCGATTTGCCCTGAAAGCACCCCGTGCACGGCCTCGGAAATCGGCATCAGCACGCCGTGTTTTTTGGCCAGCATGGTCACGGACTCAGCAGAAATCGCCCCTTCCAGCACGCCGCGGCCCTCGCTCATCAGCACGTCATCCGGCTTCACCCCGCGGCCGATGGCAATGCCCAGCGACATATTCCGCGAGGTGGAACTGGTCGCCGTAAGCACAAGGTCTCCCAGCCCGGAAAGCCCGGTCAGCGTTTCAATCCGCCCACCCTTGGCCACCGCCAGGCGCAACATTTCAGAAAAACCGCGGGTAACGATGGCGGCGCGCGCGTTCTCGCCCATCTCGCGCCCTTCGGCAATGCCACAGGCAATGGCAATCACGTTCTTCACCGTGCCGCCCACCTGCGTGCCCAGCACGTCATCCGTCAGGTAGGGGCGGAACAACTTGCCGCCGATGGCATAAACAATCATCTCGCCCAGCCGGTCATTGCCGCAGGCGACGGTGGTGGCGGTAGGCAGGCCGCGCGCCACTTCATCGGCGAAGTTGGGGCCGGAGAGCACCGCCACCGGATTTTTGGGCAGCACGCTGGCCACCACTTCGCTCATGAAGAGCAGGCTGCCGCGCTCCACGCCCTTGCTGCCCACCACCAGCGGCACGTTCGGCGCCACCAGGTCGGATATCGCGATGCAGGCAGAACGCACGCTGTGCGAAGGCATGGCGAGAATCACCACGTCGGCCTTGCAGGCCGCGCCGAGATTGTCAGTAATATCAATGGCAGGGTCGAGGAACGCGTTGGGCAGGTAAATCTCGTTCACGCGCTTGGCGCGGATGACGTCGATCACGTTCTTGTTGCGGGTAGCCTGCGTCACCTGGCTGCCGGCGCGGTTGGCGACAATGGCAAGCGCCGTTCCCCAGGAACCGCCGCCGATTACGCCTACAGAGTATTGCGCCTTGGCCGTCAAGAAGCGCCCATGGGCTTCTTCTGCTCAGGCGGCGGCTTCATGCGCAGCTGCAGAGGGAAAGCCTCGTTGAACACGCAGACAATGTCTGCACCGTGGCGCAGCGTGAAGCGCTCGGCCACGCGCTCGATGACGATAAAATCACCACGCGTACGGTAATTGATGAGCGATTCATTACCCGCCGAATCCACCATGAAAAACGCAGGAACATCCGTGTTCTTGTTGCGGAACTGGAAGAAGGTGAATTCGCCATCGTCAAAAATGCGGATGGGGGCAATGAAATCCGTGCCGCTGATAGAATAGCGGAAATTATATTTCTCCGGCGATTCCAGCACGTCCGGCAGGGGCACGGAATCCGCGTATTGCTTGATGATGTCCACCGCACCGGCCTTGCCCGTGGCGGGGTAGAGGAAGCGCATAATGAACGTCATTTCCTTGTCGTTGATGTCCTGCGCCTCGCGGGCATGCAGCTCGAACAGGTAGGTGCGCTTGTCGGTGAACACGGTCATGTTCGTGGTGGCGCTCTGATCAACCGGCTTGAGGATGATGCGGTTGGCGGAGGGCTGCATGAGCCACGAGGTGGAGTCCCCCATGGAAATACCCTGGATTGTCTCATCGCCCGCCAGCTCGATGGAAGACTGGAAACCGTAATGGCCGATGAACTTGAACACCTCGTCCGGCTGGTACATCACGGTGCGCACCCGGTGGTCGATAGCCTGCGGCTTCGCTTCGCGGGCGGCGAAGGCAGGAGCGGCGGAAACAATAAGGCTAAGAATTACAATAGGAAGGGTAGAGCGTTGAAACATGAGGCGCTATTCCTGCTGACGGCGGGTATGATAATTGGTGACCAGGAATTTAATCGGCGTTTTCTGGCCAGAATCCTGATCTATCGTAACATTGTCATATTGAAAAGCAATAGTCGCAATCAGCCGGGTTTTTTTGACTTCCTTGCGGTTATCAACCAGCGCGTCAAAGATCACATCCACCGTCCCGTCCTGGTTGGGCACCACGTTGACGACGTTGATTCTGCGGCTGGAATGCCGCTGGAACTGCGAAATAGGGCTGTCCGGGTTGCTGGGGTCCAGGCCGCGCTGCCAGGCGGCAAACAGGGGTGCCTCGGAGCTGGCCTTCACAAAGCGCACGTTCAGCTCCAGCGTATTGATGTCATAGGCCTCCCGGCGGCGCACATATTCGCTCACCAGCCAGCGCTTGATGGAAACGTTGATATCCTCCTCGGGGTGCATGCGCAGCGGCTTGATCACCGGCCGTTCTTCGAAGATATCCTCGCTCCAGTACCAGAAGGGAATGTCGCGCTTGATGGGAAACAGCGCGCTGAACGCGGTTATGCTGATCAGGAAGATCAGTACGGAGGCGCCGGTAAAGGCGAGGTAGAAATAACGGTCCGAGATCGGGTCGAGGTAAACCGTGGCATAGGCGTTGGACATTTCCCGGAAATATTCGCCGCTCTCAACCTGCCGCAGCAGCTCCTGCGGGTCGGTGGGTATTTCCAGTGGTTCTTCTGTAGAAACTGGCGGTTTCATGTTGCTTGCGTTATACCATAAACCGGTTTAATTTCGTCTTAATTATTCCATGAATTACCTCGAAAAAACAGCAGATTTTGCAGCCATGGCCGATTATTCCGCCTATGTGTGGTCTGCCTATGCCGTCGCCGGGGCGGGGCTGATTTTCATGCTGGTAGCGGCCCTGCGCTATGCAAAACGGGCAAAGCGTGCGGGGGGCGGCAATGCAGGAGCCTGAGTTCATCAAGCTGTTCCGTGCGCTCCCGCCCAAGCGGCAGCGGCTGGCATTCGTGTTCACCGCCGTCATGCTGGTGCTCATCGGCTCGCAGTTCGTCTTCATCGCCTTCCGCGAGAACATCATCTACTTCTACACCCCGTCGGAACTGCTCTCGCACCAGAAGCCGAAAAACCAGGGCGTGCGCGTCGGTGGCCTGGTGGAGATCGGCAGCTCGAAGCGCCACCCCGGCGGCATGCTGACCTTCATCCTCACCGACGGCAATGGCCGCCTCGGCGTCTATTACCCCGGCCAGCTCCCGGCCCTTTTCCGCGAGGGGCAGGGCGCGGTGGTGGAAGGCCGCTTCCAGGCGGACGGCACCCTGTTTGCAGACCGTATCCTCGCCAAGCACGATGAAAACTACATGCCCAAGGAAGTGGTGGATCGGCTGAAGCAGAGCGGCTACTGGCGCCAGCCCGCCGCCCAGCCACAGCGATGAAAAACTCTATTGTTATTGTCGTCATTCCCCGAGTTTTGCGCAGCAAAACTATAGGGGAATCCATTTTTCAGTGTCATCCTGAACGAAGTGAAGGATCTACTAAGTGGATTCTTCGCTACGCTCAGAATGACAAAGATAGATCGCCCTATAGTTGCTTCGCAACTCGGGCGATGACGATTTAACATGATTCCGGAAATCGGACTGCTGTGCCTGATCATCGCCTGCGCGCTGGCGGTGGTGCAGATTTTCCAGCCGAAGGAAGGCGCACCCGCCGCGCAAGTTGGGCTGGTGCTGCTGGCACTGCTGGCGATGGTCGCCTCGCGCATGAACGATGATTTCACCGTTGAAAATATCGCCGAGCATTCCAACCGCTCGCTGCCGCTGCTCTATAAAATCACCGGCGCCTGGGGCAACCACGAAGGCTCCCTGCTGCTCATCATACTGGTACTCACGCTCTATGCCGCGCTCTTTGCCCGCACGAAAGCCGCCGCGCGCAAAAGCGGCCGCTACGCCCTTTCCGTGCAGGGCGCGCTTTGCGTGTCTTTCCTGCTTTTCACGCTCATCACCTCCAACCCCTTCGCCCGCATCTTCCCGGCGCCTGAAGACGGCTCGGCGCTCAACCCGCTGCTGCAGGATGTAGCGCTCGCCATCCACCCGCCGCTGCTTTACGTGGGCTATATCGGCTTCTCGCTGGTTTTCTCGCTTGCGGTAGGTGCGCTTATCGAAGGCAAGCTGGAGCGCGCATGGGCCCGCACCGCCCACCCGTGGATTCTCGCCGCGTGGAGTTTCCTCACGCTGGGCATTGGCCTCGGCAGCTGGTGGGCCTACCGCGAGCTGGGCTGGGGTGGCTTCTGGTTCTGGGACCCGGTGGAGAATGCCTCGCTTCTGCCATGGCTTTCCGGC
>CAZUKF010000070.1:0-10075 GCA_964620765.1 uncultured Rickettsiales bacterium
AAGAAAACGCTGGATGAAGTGCTCGGCCCGGATATCGACACCGCCGCCGCGCCCCTGCTGCTGCAGGATGAAAAATACCTCGAAAAAGGTGCCGAAATGGCCCGCAAAAGCGCCGTGAGCTTTGTGCGCGGGCAGGTAAATATCATGCCGTTCCGCAGCGTTGTGCGCCGCATCAGCGGGGCGGAACGCAGCTCGAAAGAGCTGGAGCGCGCTTACGAGGCGGGCCGCCTGCGCCGCTCTTTCCTCAAGGGTTTGGCGCACGCCTATAAGTGCAAGCCTTGAAAACCACCGCATAACCGCGTAAATAAGAGGGCCTATGCGCGCCCTCCTCTTTGTTATTGTCCTTGCCGCCGCCGGTTACGGCGCATGGCATGTTTGGGGCGGCAAGGAAGGAAGCCCCGCCGCGGGCGGCGGCGGCCCGGTGATGGCGGTGGAAGCTGCGCGTGTAAACCCGGAAAAACTCGTCGTCAACGTGAACACCGTGGGCAACTTGCGCTCAAATGAATCGGTCATCCTGCGCCCCGAAATCGCGGGACGCATCGAGAACATCGCCTTTGATGAAGGCGCTACTGTTAAAAAAGATGCCGTACTGATCCAACTGGATGCGCGCCTCGCCGAATCCGAAGTGAAGCAGACCGAGGCGCAGCTCAAGCTTGCGCGCCTCTCGCAGAACCGTGCGCGTGATTTGCAGAAAACCGGCGCGGTTTCGCAAAGCCGGCTGGACCAGGCCACGGCGGACCTCGCGGTGGCGGACGCTAATCTCGGCCTCGCCCGCGCCAAATTCGACAAGACCCGCATCATCGCGCCATTTGACGGCGTGGTCGGCCTGCGCCGCGTCAGCCCCGGAGACGTGGTGAGCGTGGGCCAGGAGCTGGAGAACTTTGAAAGCTATGACCCCATGAAAGTGGATTTCTCCATCCCGGAAGTATACGCGCCACTGCTCAAGGCCGGGCAGGAACTGGAAATCTCCATCGACGCCATTCCCGGCAAACCTTTCACCGGCAGCGTCTACGCGCTGGACCCGCAGATCGAGGCGGGCGGGCGCAGCATCGCGCTGCGCGCCAAGGTGCCCAACCCCGAATCCACGCTGAAGCCCGGTTATTTCGCGCGCATCAACCTAGTGGTGGATACCAAGGAAGCAGCCCTGCTCATCCCCGAAGCGGCCATCATCCCCAAGGGCGCGGAGACATTTGTCTACGCGGTGGAAGACGGCAAGGCCGTGACGCGCAAAGTGACGCCCGGCATCCGCCGCGACGGGCGCGTGGAAATCGTCGAGGGTCTGAAGGCAGGAGACGTGGTCATCACCGCCGGGCAGATGAAGCCCACCATGCGCGATGGCATGGCGGTGAACGCGCAGGTAGCCACGGAAAGCGCGCCCTCCGCGGGTGAAGCAGAATGAAGCTCCCGGAGCTTTGCATCCGCCGGCCGGTGCTGGCCATCGTCATCAACCTGATCATCGTGCTGCTGGGGCTCGTGTGCTACGAGCGCTTGAGTCTGCGCGAATACCCGAAGATCGACCTGCCGGAAGTCACGGTGGAAGTGCGCTACCCGGGTGCGGCCGCCGATATCATGGAAACGCAGGTGGTCAAGCCGCTGGAAAACTCGCTCTCCGGCATTGAAGGGGTGGATTACATCAAATCCATCAGCCGCGCCGAGCTGGCGCAGATCACCGTGCGCTTCCAAATGTCGCGCGACCCGGATGATGCCGCCGCCGACGTGCGCGACCGCGTGGGCCGCGTGCGCGGGGCGCTGCCGGACGAGATCGACGAGCCCGTTGTTTCCAAGGCGGAAGCGGATGCGCAGCCCATTCTCTGGCTTTCCGTGAACTCTGAACGCCACTCCACGCTGGAGGTGAGCGAGATGGCAGACCTCGTAGTGCAGGACCGGCTGGAGGTGATTCCCGGCGTATCTTCGGTTCGCATCTTTGCCGAGCGCCGCCCCAGCATGCGCATCTGGCTGGATGCCGACAAGCTGGCCGCGTATGAGCTTTCCGCGCAAGAAATTGAAAATGCTTTGCGCGCACAGAACGTGGAAATACCCTCCGGGCGTATCGAAAGCGCGGAGCGTGAATTCACCGTGCTGACGCAGACGGACCTGAATACCCCGCAGCAGTTTGCCGCCATCATCGTCAAGCGCACGGAAGGCGGCCACCTGGTGCGGATGCAGGACGTGGCGCGGGTAGAGGTGGGCCCGAAGGAGGAACGCTCCCTCTCGCGCTTCAACGGCAAGAACTCGGTGTCGCTGGGCATTATCAAGCAGTCCACCGCCAACCCGCTGGATATTTCCAACGCGGTGAAGGAAGTGCTGCCCGAGTTGCAGAAGAGCCTGCCGGAGGGGATGGTCATCTCGCGCTCCTATGATTCCTCGGTTTTCATTGATGAGTCTCTCACCGCCGTGATGCACACCATCGCCGAGGCGACACTGCTGGTGGTGCTGGTGATTTTCCTGTTCCTGCGCTCCATGCGCGCCACGCTGATCCCGCTGGTGACCATCCCCGTCTCGCTCATCGGTGCGCTGGCGCTGATGTATGTCATGGGTTTTTCCATCAACACCCTCACCTTGCTCGCCATGGTAATCGCTATCGGCCTCGTGGTGGATGACGCCATCGTGGTGCTGGAAAACATCTACCGGCATATTGAAGAAGGCATGGACTCCATCCACGCGGCGGTGAAGGGCGTGCGCGAAATCGGCTTTGCCGTGGTGGCGATGACGCTGACGCTCGCCGCCGTGTTCGCCCCCATCTCCTTCAGCTCGGGCCGCACGGGCCGCCTGTTCGTGGAGTTCGCGCTGACGCTGGCAGGCGCGGTGCTAGTCTCGGGCTTCATAGCGCTCACGCTCTCGCCCATGATGTGCTCGCGCTGGCTGAAGCCGCACGAAGGCAAGCAAAGCAACTGGTCTATAAAGATTGATCAGTTCCTGCATGCGCTGGACGCACGCTACAAGGCCGCGCTTACCCGTGCTCTGAACCGCAAGGGCCGCATCGTTGCCATGGCCGCCGGGTTCATTGCTCTCTCCGCTTTCCTGTTTATCATCTCGCCCTCGGAACTTTCGCCGCCGGAAGACCGCGGCGTGCTGTTCGTCATCAGCTCGGCGCCGGAGGGTTCTACCCTTGAATACGTGGATATTTACGCCAGCCAGCTGCAAACCCTGCTCACAAGCGTGCCGGAACACCGCTGGGATTTCATGGCCGTGGGCTTCCCCACCATCACCAACGGGTTTTCCGTGCTGGGCCTGGATCCGTGGGACGACCGCAGCCGAAGCTCGCTGCAGATCATCGAAACGCTCAAACCCAAACTCTTCGGCATTACCGGCACGTTCAACATTCCCATCAACCCCGCTTCGCTCGGCCAGGGCGGGCGCACGCAGCCGGTGGAATTTATCATCCAGACCACGGAGCCGTATGCGGAGCTTAACCGCATCGTCGGCGAGGTGATGGTGCGCCTGCAGAAAAATCAAGGCATTTCCTTCCCGGATACGGATTTGAAACTCAACAAGCCCGAGATCAAGGTGAAGGTGAACCGCGAAAAGATCGCAGCACTCGGCATCGACGTTTCCGTCATCGGCCGCACGCTGGAGACCATGCTGGGCGGCCGCGAAGTCACGCGCTTCAAGCGCAACGGCGAGCAGTATGACGTGATGGTGCAGATGGAGGAAAATGAACGCCGCAACCCCATGGATCTCATCGGCATCTTCATCCGTGCAGGTTCCGGCGAGATGGTGCAGCTTTCCAACATCGTGACGCTGGAAGAATCGGTCGCCCCGCGCGAGCTCAACCACTTCAATAAACTGCGTGCCGCCACCATTACCGCCAACCTCTCGCCCGGCATGTCGCTCGGCGAGGCACTGAAATTTTTGGAGACCACGGTGAAAGAAGTGGCACCCACCGCGCTGGTGGATTACGGCGGCACCTCGCGCGAGTACAAGCTTTCCAGCGCCAGCATCGGCCTGATCTTTGCGCTCGCCCTTGCCTTTATCTACCTCGTGCTGGCGGCGCAGTTTGAAAGCTTCCGCGACTCCCTGATCATCCTGCTCACCGTGCCGCTGGCCATGTGCGGCGCCCTGCTCGCCATGCGCATCACCGGCGGCTCGCTGAACGTGTATTCACAGATCGGCCTCATCGCACTGATCGGCCTCATCGCCAAGCACGGCATTCTCATCGTGGAATTTGCCAACCAGCTGCAGGACCGGGGGATGGACCGCCTGCAGGCAGTGGTGGATTCGGCGCATATCCGCCTGCGCCCCATTCTCATGACCACTGCCGCCATGGTGCTAGGCGCGTTGCCGCTGGCGCTTTCCTCCGGCGCGGGCGCAGAATCCCGCCGAGCCATCGGCTGGGTACTGGTGGGGGGTATGAGCTTTGGCACGCTGATGACGCTGTTCGTGGTGCCCGCGCTCTACCTGCTGCTCTCCAGCCCGCGCAAGCTCGTAGTGATCGACGAAAGCAAGGTATAATTGTCATTCTGAGTGTAGCGAAGAATCTACTTTCAAGTAGATCCTTCACTTCGTTCAGGATGACATTACGGCGCGTAGATGCGGTCAAACAGCCCGCCATCATCAAAGTGCTCTTTCTGCGCTGTACCCCAGCCGCCGAAATCGGCAATCGTCTTCATGCGCAGCTCCGGGAAACGGTCTTTGTACTTTGCCGCCACACCGGCCGAACGCGGGCGGTAATAATGCTTCGCCGCCAGCTCCTGCGCCTCAGGGTCATAGAGCCGCTGGAGATAGGCCACCGCCGCATCATACGTGTTTTTCTTCTTCGCGTTACCTTCCACCACGGCCACAGACGGCTCAGCCAGTATACTCAGGGAGGGTATCACGATATCGAACTTCTCCGGCCCCAGCTCCTTCACCGCCAAATGCGCCTCGTTCTCCCAGGTGATCAGCACGTCGCCGATTCCGCGCTGCACGAAGGTTGTCGTCGCCGCGCGGGCGCCTGCATCCAGCACCGGCACGTTCTTGAACAGCTTCTTCATGAACTCCTCGGCTTTCGCCTTGTCGTTGCCGTTCCTCTCCAGCGCGTAGGCCCACGCCGCCAGGTAATTCCAGCGCGCGCCGCCGGAGGTCTTGGGGTTGGGCGTGATCACGGCCACGCCCTCGCGCACGAGGTCATTCCAGTCATTGATCTTCTTCGGGTTACCCTTGTGTACCAGGAATACCACCGTGGAGGTATAAGGCGTGGAGTTGAACGGCAGCTTCTGCTGCCAGTCTGCCGGGATTTTGCCGGTTTTGCTCGCCACCATGTCGATATCGTGGGCCAGCGCCAGCGTCACCACGTCGGCCTCCAGCCCGTCGATCACCGCGCGCGCCTGCTTGCCCGAGCCGCCGTGCGACTGCTTCACCGTGACGCCCTGCTTGTTCTTTCCCTTCCAGTACTCGGCGAACTGCTTGTTGTATTCCTGGTAAAATTCGCGCGTGGGATCATAAGATACATTCAGCAACTCAATGTCTGCCGCGTGGGCGGCGGATGCAAAAAACAACGCGGCGAAAACGGGAAAAACAAAACGCATGAGGCCTCCTGAGGTTGGAAGCGCACTATAACGGATATAAATATAAAGGAACAATAAGTGGCGTAAGCCACCCGAAGCTCGAGAGAGCGTAGGGTGGTGGGCGGTACAGGGATCGAACCTGTGGCTTCCACCGTGTGAAGGTGGCACTCTACCGCTGAGTTAACCGCCCCTTAAGCGCTCAAGTAGCGAAGCGATAGCGCTACCTTAAATATGGGGATTGGGCCTTAGGGATTAGGGATTAGGGGGTAAGAAAGCAAGCAAAATCTTCTTAAACCCCAATCCCTAATCCCCAAACCCCTCTTCCTTAATAAACCGGTAAGCTTTCACCTTTAAAATCATGATTTCAAAGGAGAAAAAATGTCCACGCCCATCACAGTTGCATACGGAGACGGCATCGGCCCCGAAATCATGGAGGCCACGCTTTCTATTCTGCGCGAAGCCGGCGCAAAACTCGAGATCGAAGTCATCGAGGTGGGCGAGCGCGTCTATGAGCGCGGCGCCACCTCCGGCATCCTCCCCTCCGCCTGGGAATCGCTCCGCCGCACCAAGGTGCTGCTGAAGGCCCCCATCACCACGCCGCAGGGCAAGGGCTATAAGAGCCTCAACGTCACCATGCGCAAAACGCTGGGTTTATATGCCAACGTGCGCCCCATCGCCTCCTATGCGCCGTTCGTGAAAACCAACCACCCGAAGATGAACATGGTGATCGTGCGCGAGAACGAGGAAGACCTCTACGCCGGCATCGAACACCGCCAGAGCGACGACGTTTACCAGTGCCTGAAGCTCATCACCCGCAGCGGCTCCGAGCGCATCGTGCGCTACGCGTTTGAATATGCCGTGCAGAACGGCCGCAAGAAGGTCACCTGCATGACCAAGGACAACATCATGAAAATGGCCGACGGCCTGTTTCACAAGGTGTTCGACGAAATCGGCGCGGAATACCCGAAGATCGAAAAAGACCATTATATCATTGATATCGGCGCGGCGCGCATCGCCGCCCGCCCGGAAATTTTTGACGTCATCGTCACCGAGAATCTCTATGGCGATATTATTTCCGACATCGCCGCCGAGGTTTCCGGCAGCGTGGGCTTAGCGGGTTCCTCCAACATCGGCGAGAACTTCGCCATGTTCGAGGCTATCCACGGCAGCGCGCCGGACATCGCGGGCAAGAACATCGCCAACCCCTCGGGCTGCCTGCTCGGCGGCGTGATGATGCTGGTGCATGTCGGCCAGGCGGATGTTGCCGCCAAGGTACAGAACGCGTGGCTGAAAACCATCGAAGACGGCGTGCACACCGCCGACGTGTTCGGGCAGGCCAGCAAGCAGAAAGTCGGCACGAAGGAATTCGCCGAAGCCGTGATCGAGCGGTTGGGCAAAAAACCCTCCACCCTCGCCGCCGTTTCCTACAGCAACGCGCCCAAGACCGGCCACAAGGCCGCGAAAGCGCCCGCCACCGCCAAAAAACAGCTTGTAGGCAGCGACGTGTTCATCCACTGGAACGGCGAAACCAATACGCTCGGCGACAAGCTGACCGACCTGCAGGGCAACGTGCTCAAACTCATGTCGCTCTCCTGCAAGGGCCTGAAAGTATGGCCCGCCGGTGCAGACGGCGCAACGCAATCCGCCGACCAGTTCTGCGCCCGCTTCAAGGGCGAGTCTCAAACCACGCACGCCGAGATCATCAGCCTGCTCTCCCGCGTGGCCGAGGCGGGGCTGGACATCACCAAGACGGAAAACCTCTACACTTTTGACGGCCAGCCGGGATTCAGCCTCGGGCAAGGCGAATAGTCCCTAAAAATTTCCTCCCCCTGCAAGGGAGAGGATTAAGGTGGGGGTCCATCTCTCCTCCGCAAATTACAGCAAATATGCTGCACCAGACCCCCATCCCAACCTTCCCCCTTACAGGGGGAAGGCTTGTATAAACGCCTTTCCTGCGGCATATTCCGCCTATGCGCCGTTTTATCCCACTTCTGCTTATTATCGCCGCGCTGGCCGCGGGTATTTATTTCTATTCCCGCCCGCGCCTCTCCGCCGACACGGTGGAAGCCACGCGCGGGCAAGCCGTGCGCGCCGTCTATGCCACCGGCGTGGTGGAACCGGTGGAATGGGCCATGTTGTCTGCCGATAAAACCCGCCGCGTTACCGCCATCTTGAAAGACGAAGGCGCCGTGGTGCAGGCGGGCGACCCGCTGGTGCAGCTGGATGACTCTGTGGAGGAATCGCAAGAGTCCGACGCCCGCGCGCGCGTGAAATTCGCAGGCGATGATCTCGCCCGCAAGCGCAAGCTGCTGGCGGGCGGGGCCACCTTCAAGCGCAGCGTGGAAGAGGCCGAGCGCGAACACGCGCAGGCCGAGGCAACGCTGGAAGCCGCGCAGCGCGAACGGGCGCGCCTGCTGCTGAAAGCGCCGATGGCGGGCATGGTGCTGCGCCGCGAGGTAGAGCCGGGAGAGACCATCCAGGCCGGTGAAGCGGCCATGTGGGTGGGCAAGCCCGTTCCCTTACGCATCACCGCCGAGGTGGATGAAGAAGATATCGGCATAGTGAAGCTCGGCCAGCAGGCGCTGATCAAGGCGGATGCCTTCCCCGGCCAGGCGCTGGAAGGCAAGATCACCGAGATCACGCCGAAAGGAGACCCGGTGAACAAGGTATTCCGCGCCCGCGTGGGGCTTGCAGATAACACGCCGCTGAAAATCGGCATGACGACGGAGGTGAACATCATCACCGAGGTGGTGGAGAACGCGCTGCTCATCCCGGTAGCGTCTGAGTCCGCAGGGCAGGTGTGGAAGCCGGGCCGCAAGCCCGAGCCGGTGCCGGTGAAGATTGGCATACGCGGCGAGAACCAGCTGCAGGTGCTGGAGGGGCTGAGCGAGGGCGACATCATCCTGCGCGCGCCGCCCGAAGGAAAAAAGAAGTGAGTGTCATTCTGAGCGCAGCGAAGAATCTACTTCTAAGTAGATCCTTCACTTCGTTCAGGATGACAGGAAACATATGATCGGGCGGCTGGAAGTTTCCATCGCCCTTTCCTATTTGCGTACCCGCAAACGCCAGACCATCCTCTCTATGCTCGGCGTGGCGATGGGCGTGGGGTTCTTCATCACCGTCAACTCCATGATGCAGGGTTTCCAAGAATATTTCATCTCCAAGATTGTCGACGTCGCCCCGCACGTGCTGATGAAAGACGAGTTCCGCGAACCGCCGCGGCAGGCGGCTTCCCTGCGCTGGCCGGGGGCGGAAATCGAATACCGGGGAATAAAACCGCGCGAAGAACTGCGCGGCATCCGCAACGGCGCGCGCATCGTGCAGGATCTGCAGCGCATTCCCGGCATCACCGTGGCGCCGGTCTTACGCGGCCAGGCCTTCCTGCGCTACGGCGGCAAGGATGTTTCCGCCAGCATCATCGGCATCGACCCCGAAGCGGAAAAGCGCGTCTCCACGCTGGAGAAAGACCTCGTGCAGGGCTCGCTGGATGCGCTGCTCACCAACAGCAACGGCATCATCTTAGGGGCGGGCCTCGCCAAAAATGCAGGCGCGCGGCTGGGCTCTAAACTCACCGTCGTTTCCCCGCAGGGCGTGATCATGATCATGAAAGTGGTGGGCATCTCGCGCACGGGCATCACCACCATGGATTACTCGGAAGCCTACGTGCTGCTGAAAAAGGCGCAGATACTGGAAAAGCGCGACAACCGCATCAACCTCATCAAGATGAAACTGGCCGACATCAACCGCTCCAACGCGCTGGCGGCAGAGCTGGAGGCGCGCTACGGCTGGCGCACCGAGGGCTGGGAAGAAACTAATGAGAACGTGTTCGGCCTGTTCAAGGTGCAGAACCTCATCATGTACTCGGTGGTGGGCGCCATCCTTATCGTGGCGGGTTTCGGTATTTTCAACATCATCACCACCGTGGTGAACGAGAAGGTGAAAGATATCGCCATCCTGAAATCCATGGGCTTCGGCCGCGGAGACGTGGAGCGCATCTTCATCCTGCAGGGGCTGATTGTGGGCTTGGCGGGCACGCTGGTGGGCTGGGTGCTCGGCTGGCTGATGATGCAGGGGCTTTCCACCGTGCCGCTGGACCTGGGCGACCGCGGCATCATCGTCACCTCGCACGTGCCGCTGCACCGCACGCCCTGGCATTACATTTATGCCGCCGCCTTCGCCATTTTCTCCGCCACCCTCTCCTCGCTCCTGCCCGCGCGCAAGGCAGCGGGTCTCAAACCGGTGGATATCATAAGAGGAGCGGCATGAACCATTTCATTTTAATTGCTCTCCCGCTTGCGGGAGAGCGGGAGAGACCAAGCGCGGTAGCGCGTCGGTCGATCCGTGAGGGTGTAGCTGAGCGTAAGCGAAGCGTTCTTCTTCACGCAGTCACCCCCCTCACCTTAATCCTCTCCCCCCGCAAGCGTGGGGAGAGGAGAATAAAAAAATGGGGTGCAGCATGAGCACACCCGCCGTGGAATGCAGGAACGTCACGCGCATTCTTGAGAATGAAGCCGTGCCCGTGACGCTGGTGAACGACGCAAGCCTAACCAGCCGGCGCGGCGAGTTCGTGGCCATTGTCGGCCCCTCCG